>NZ_RBXX01000002.1:3912390-4213343 GCF_003635025.1 Saccharopolyspora antimicrobica
ACAGCAGAGTACGAAACGCGAATCCGGGTGCGGCGCGGGGAACCGCACCGCACCCGGGTGACAGAAAGGTACCCATGCCCCCGCCGCCGGGATGCACCAGGCTCCGCGATCCGGTGCTGCGAGCATGGGAACCTTCCTGTCACCCACGCCCCCGACGTGCGAAAACGGGCCGCCGGTTCCGAAGAACCGACGGCCCGTTCTCAGCCGTGGATCAGGCGAAGGCGTTGCGCACGACCTCGGCCTGCTCGACCTCGTGGACCTTGGCCATACCGGTGGCCGGGGCGGCCATCGGACGACGCGAGACCCGCTGGAGCTTGCCGACCAGCTGCGGGAACAGCTCCGGCAGCGCCAGGCCCAGGAACGGCCAGGCGCCCTGGTTGGCCGGCTCCTCCTGGGTCCACCGGACCTCGGTGGCGTTCGGGTACCGCTCCAGCAGCGCACCCAGCTTGCGGTGCGGCAGCGGGTACAGCTGCTCCAGCCGGACGACCGCCGTGTCGGTGATGCCCTCCTTGTCGCGGTGCGCCGCCAGCTCGTAGTAGAGCTTGCCGGTGCACATCACGATCTTGCGGACGTTCGCCGGGTCCGGCTGCGCCGGGTCGTCGATCACCGAGGTGAACTTGCCCTCGGTGAAGTCCTCGACCGGGCTGGTCGCGGCCTTCAACCGCAGCATCGACTTCGGCGTGAACACCACCAGCGGGCGGTGGATGCCGTCCAGCGCGTGCCGCCGCAGCAGGTGGAAGTAGTTCGCCGGGGTCGACGGCATCGCGACCGTCATCGAGCCCTCGGCGCACAGCTGCAGCCAGCGCTCGATGCGGCCGGAGGTGTGGTCCGGGCCCTGGCCCTCGTGGCCGTGCGGCAGCAGCATGACCACGTCGGAGCGCTGGCCCCACTTGGCCTCACCGGACGAGATGAACTCGTCGATGATCGACTGGGCGCCGTTGAAGAAGTCGCCGAACTGCGCCTCCCACAGCACCAGGGCGTCCGGGTTGGCCACCGAGTAGCCGTACTCGAAGCCCAGCGCCGCGAACTCCGACAGCGCCGAGTCGTACACCAGGTACTTCGCCTGGTCCTCCGACAGGTTCTGCAGCGGCGTGTACTCGGTGTTGTTCTTGCGGTCGATCAGCACCGAGTGCCGCTGGCCGAACGTGCCGCGGCGGCTGTCCTGACCGGTCAGCCGGACCCCGCGGCCCTCCATCACCAGCGAACCGAACGCCAGCAGCTCGCCGAACGCCCAGTCGATGCCGCCCTCGCGGCCCATCTTGGCGCGGCGCTCCAGCACCGGCTTGACCCGCGGGTGCGGGGTGAAGCCCTCGGGCAGGTCGATCTGTGCCTCGGCGATGCGCTCCAGGGTCTCCCGGGAGATCGCGGTCGCCAGGCCGCGCGGCACCTGCTGCTCGGACTCCACCGACGGGCTCGGCGTCGGCGGGTGCTTCTCCAGCTCGCGGACCTCGTTGAACACGTGCTCCAGCTGAGCGGCGTAGTCCTTCAGCGCCTTCTCGGCCTCTTCGACGGTCATGTCACCGCGGCCGATCAGGGACTCGGTGTAGACCTTGCGGACGCTGCGCATCTTGTCGATCGCGTCGTACATCTTCGGCTGGGTCATCGACGGGTCATCGCCCTCGTTATGACCGCGGCGCCGGTAGCAGACCATGTCGATCACGACGTCCTTGCCGAACGCCTGGCGGTACTCCACGGCCAGCCGCGCGACCCAGACGCAGGCCTCGGGGTCGTCACCGTTGACGTGGAAGACCGGCGCGCCGATCATCTTCGCCACGTCGGTGCAGTACTTGCTGGAGCGGGAGTGCTCCGGCGCGGTGGTGTAACCGACCTGGTTGTTGACGATCACGTGCACCGTGCCGCCGGTGCGGTAGCCCCGCAGCAGCGACAGGTTCAGCGTCTCGGCCACCACGCCCTGGCCGGCGAAGGCGGCGTCGCCGTGCAGCAGCACCGGCAGGACGGTGAAGCCCTCCTGGCCCTTGTCCAGGATGTCCTGCTTGGCGCGGACGATGCCCTCCAGCACCGGGTCCACGGCCTCCAGGTGCGACGGGTTGGAGGTCAGCGACACCTTGGTCTCGCCGTCGCCGAACATCCGGAAGTACTTGCCCTCGGCACCGAGGTGGTACTTGACGTCACCGGAGCCGTGCGCCTGACCCGGGTCCAGGTTGCCCTCGAACTCCCGGAAGATCTGCGAGATCGGCTTACCGACGATGTTGGCCAGCACGTTCAGCCGGCCGCGGTGCGGCATGCCGATGACGACCTCGTCGAGCTCGTGCGCCGCGGAGGTGTCCAGCACCGCGTCCAGCAGCGGCACCACGGTCTCCGCGCCCTCCAGCGAGAACCGCTTCTGCCCGACGTACTTGGTCTGCAGGAACGTCTCGAAGGCCTCGGCCGCGTTGAGCTTCGACAGGATGTACTTCTGCTCGGTCGGGTCCGGCTTGGTGTGCGGCTTCTCGACCCGCTGCTGCAGCCACTCGCGCTCGTCGGGCTCCAGGATGTGCATGTACTCCACGCCGACGGTGCGGCAGTAGGAGTCGCGCAGCACGCCCAGCACGTCGCGGAGCTTCATGTGCTCCTTGCCCGCGAACCCGCCGACGGCGAACTCCCGGTCCAGGTCCCACAGCGTCAGGCTGTGCGACAGGACGTCGAGGTCCTCGTGCCGCCGCTGCCGGTAGTTCAGCGGGTCGATGTCCGCCATCAGGTGACCGCGGGTGCGGTAGGCGTCGATCAGCTCCAGCACGCGGGCGGTCTTGTCGACCGCGCCCTCCGGGATGTCCTGCGTCCAGCGCACCGGCTCGTACGGGATGCGCAGGGAGGCGAAGATGTCGTCGAAGAAGTTGTCCCCGCCCAGCAGCAGCTGGTGGACCTTGCGCAGGAAGTCACCGGACTCCGCGCCCTGGATGACCCGGTGGTCGTAGGTGGACGTCAGCGTCACGATCTTGCTGATGCCCATGTCGACCAGGGCCTTCTCGCTGGCGCCCTGGAACTCGGCCGGGTAGTCCATCGCGCCGACGCCGATGATCGCGCTCTGGCCCTTGGTCAGCCGCGGCACCGAGTGGTTGGTGCCCGACGGGCCGGGGTTGGTCAGCGAGATCGTGGTGCCCGCGAAGTCGTCCGCGGTCAGCGCGTTGTTGCGGGCCTTGCGGATGATGTCCTCGTAGGCCTGCCAGAACTGGTGGAACGTCATGTCCTCGCAGCCCTTGATGGAGGCGACCACGAGGTTGCGCGACCCGTCCTTGCCCGGCAGGTCGATCGCCAGGCCCAGGTTGACGTGCTCCGGCGTGACAGCCGCGGGCTTGCCCTTGGCGTCCTCGCCGTAGTGGCGGTTCATGTTCGGGAAGTCCCGCACCGCCCGGACCAGCGCGTAGCCGATCAGGTGGGTGAAGGAGATCTTCCCGCCCTTGTTCCGCTTCAGGTGGTTGTTGATGACGATGCGGTTGTCGAACAGCAGCTTGGCCGGCACCGCGCGCACGCTCGTCGCGGTCGGCACGGTCAGCGACTGGTCCATGTTCTTGGCGATCGCAGCCGCCGCGCCGCGCAGCGTCTTGACCTCACCGCCGGCCTGCGGCTCCTTGACCGGAGCGGTCTTCGCGGCCTGCTGCGGCGACGGCTTGGGCGCAGCGGCCGGCTTGCTGGCCGGAGGTGCGGCCGGCGCGGGGGTCGGGACCTGGCCGTTGGTCCCACCTGCGCGCGTGGCGGTGGTGGTCGGGGCCGCTGCAGCGGCGGCCGCAGCAGCGGTGTTCTCGGTGGCTGCCTGGCCCGGCTGGTAGTCGGCGAAGAATTCGTGCCACGCCGAGTCTACGGAAGTGGGATCTTGGAGGTACCGCTCGTACATCTCCTCGATCAACCACTCGTTGGGGCCGAACTGTGACGCAGGGCTGCTGGACACGGCTGGCGTTCGCCTCGATCCATATGCTCGTGATTTACAGACACACTCGAGTACCAGGCTAGCGGTCCGATTCGCGAGGTTGGCACACAGGACGGCCGTTCGGCTGACGACCTCGGTCACAAAATCGATCAGGAAAGCCCAGCTTGCGCCGGGATGCGCCCGGTTCGGCTCACGTGAAAGATCAACGGCCGCACAACATGCCTCGTTCGCGATTCGGCGTCGCTTGCCAATACTCCATCTGGGTTGTCGCCCGTAACCAGTATGACGTTTCAACGACACGCTGTGTTCCCGGCCCGTGACCAGGTTTCCCGGATCCCGGAACCGCCCGGGTGACACGTCTCACCAGCGGCAACACCAGTATCTCGCAGTACCGGCGCTGTCGCGGAACGTGACAGGAAGGTTCCCACCCTCGCACCGCCGCCCGGGTGCGGTGGGTGACAGGAAAGTTCCCATGCTCGCAGCCCGGGCTCGCCGCGCTGGGGGAGCGGCCTGACAGGAAGGTTCCCTTCCTCACGCGATCGCCGCGCGGCCCGGGGCAGGGGCGAGTGACAGAAAGGTTCCCTTCCTCGCAGCTACGGCCCAGCTGTGCTGGGGAAGTGGCCTGACAGGAAGGTTCCCTTCCTCACGTGACCGCCGCGTGCTCCGGGCCGGTGGGTGACAGGAAAGTTCCCATGCTCGCAGCGCCGTCAGGCGATGTTGGACCTGTCGGCGGTCGCGTGCCGGTCGCCGGTCGCGTCCGCCGCTCGCCAGAGGCGCGCGTAGTGGCCGTCCTCGTCGAGGAGCTCGGCGTGGGATCCCTGCTCGACGATCCGGCCGTCGTCGACGACCACGATGCGGTCCGCGCGGGCCGCGGTCGCCAGCCGGTGCGCGACCACGAAAGTGGTGCGCTGCGCGGCGAGCTGATCACTGGCTGCGATCACCATCGACTCGGTGGCCGGGTCCAGCGCCGCGGTCGCCTCGTCGAGCAGCAGGACGTCGGGATCGACCAGCTCCGCGCGGGCCAGCGCGACCAGCTGCCGCTGGCCCGCGGACAGGCCGCGGCCGCGCTCGCCGACCTGCTGGCGGAAGCCGCTGGGCAGCATCGCGATCCCCGGCAGCGCCCCGACCGCCCGCGCCGCGCCCTCCACCTCGGCTGGGTCGGCGCCCGGGCGCGCGTAGGCGATGTTGTCGGCGACGTCGCCGGTGAACAGGTGCCCCTCCTGCGGCACCACCGCCAGCCGCCGGTGGAACGCCGCCAGGTCGTAGTGGCGCACGTCCACCCCGTCGATCAGCACCGCGCCATCGGTGACGTCGTAGAACCGCGCGATCAGCTTGATCAGCGTCGACTTGCCCGCGCCGGTCGCGCCGACCAGCGCGACCGTCTCGCCGGCGCGCACCCGCAGCGAGACGTCGCGCAGCGCGAACTGCTCGGTCCCGGAGTAGCGGAACGACACCGACCGCAGCTCGACCTCGCCGCTGAGCCGCTCGGGCACCGGTGCCGGTTCGGTCGGATCGGGCACGGAAGTCGGGGTGCGCAGCAGGTCACCGATGCGCCGCAGCCCGACCATGGCCTGCTGGTAGCCGTCGAAGACACCGGACAGCTGCTGCACGGGCGCGAAGAACAACCCGAGGTAGAGCAGGAACGCCACCAGCACACCCGGCGTCAGGTCGCCCGAGGCGACCCGCGCCGCACCGACGCCGAGCACCGCGGCCTGGGCGATCTCGGACAGCAGCGCGACGAACGGGAAGTAGGTCGCGATGTAGCGCTGGGCGCGCAGCCTCGAACGGCGGTAGGCGTCGCTGCGCTGCGCGAACACCTTCGCCGCGTGGCCTTCGCGCCGGTGCGCCTGCGCCACCCGCATGCCCGAGACGTTCTCCTGCAGGTCCGCGTTGACCGTGCTGACCCGCTCGCGCGCCTCGGCGTAGGCGACCGACGAGACCCTGCGGAAGATCAGTGTCGCCACCAGCAACACCGGCAGCACCGCCATCGCGACCAGGGCCAGCGAACCATCGGTGACCAGCAGCGCGCCGGCGATGCCGAACAGGGTGAGCACGCTGACCACGAACGTCGCCAGCCCGGTCTGCAGGAACGTCGACAGGGCGTCGACGTCGGTGGTCATCCGCGTCATGATCCGGCCGGCCAGCTCGCGCTCGTAGTAGTCCAGGCCGAGCCGCTGCAGGTGCGCGAAGCTGCGCAACCGCAGCAGGTAGAGCAGGGTCTCCCCGGTCCGGGCGGTGACGACGGTCTGCAGCTTGACCACCAACCACCCGGTGCAGACGATCAGCCCGGCCAGCGCGGTCGCCCACCACAGGACGTCGACGGTCCCGGTGCTGATGCCGCCGTCGATGCCCTGGCGCACCAGCGACGGCAGCGCGATCGAGGTCAGCGCGTCACCGGCGACCAGCAGCACGGTCAGCAGCAGGCCCCAGCGGATCGGCCGCAGCAGCCGGGAGAGCTTGAAGTCCGGGTCGGGCGCGGTGGGGTCCTCGTCGCGCAGGTCCGGCCGGTCGGTCGCCGGCGGCAGCTTCCGGATGCCCTCGGCCAGCTCCGGCGTCGGCGGCATCGATCCACCAGCCTCGGACTCGTCCGGCTCCGGCCACAGCTCCGGGGTGATGCCCTCGCCGTTCGAGGTCAGCGAGCCGTCGCGGCGGTCGTCGATGGAGTCGCCGGGACCGGCCAGCAGCGACTGGAAGAGCTCGCAGCGCTGCGCCAGCTCCGCCTCGGTGCCGACGTCGACGACCCGGCCCTCGTCGAGCACGGCGATCCGGTCGGCCAGCGCGAGCGTCGAGCGGCGGTGCGCGATCAGCAGCGTCGTGCGCTGGGCGGTCACCGAGCTCAGGGTGTCGTGGATCGCCGCTTCGGTGGCCGGGTCGACGGCCGACGTGGCGTCGTCGAGCACCAGGATCCGCGGGTTCGACAGCAGCGCCCGAGCGAGCGCGACGCGCTGCCGCTGCCCGCCGGAGAGGGTGAGGCCCCGCTCGCCGACCTCGGTGTCGTAGCCGCCCGGCAGCGAGGTGATGAACTCGTGCGCTTCCGCCGCCTTCGCCGCGGCGATCACGTCGGCCTCCGAAGCGTCCGGGCGGCCGTAGGCGATGTTGCCGCGGATGGTGTCGGAGAACAGGAACGCCTCCTCGAACACCACCCCGACGGTGCTGCGCAGCGAGTCCAGCCGCAGGTCGCGGATGTCGTGGGCAGCGGCGCCGTCCTCCGCGGGCCGGATCGCGACGCTGCCCGAGTGCACGTCGTAGAAGCGCGTCAGCAGCAGCGAGACCGTCGACTTGCCCGAACCCGCCGGGCCCACCAGCGCCACCGTCTCACCCGGCCGCACCTGCAGCGAAGCCTCCGAGAGCACCGGTTGGTCCCGGGTGTAGCCGAAGGTCACCTCGTCGAAGCGCACCTCCAGCGGGCCCTCCGGCAACCGCACCGCACCGGGCTTCTCCTGCACCTCGGGCTGCGAGTCGATGAGCTCGTGGATCCGCTCGACACCGGCGCGGGCGAGCTGCGCCTGGATCACCACGCTCGACAGCATCCGAGCAGGACCGCCGAGCATCGCGACGTACCCGGCGAAGGCCACGAACGTGCCCAGGCTGACCTGCCCGTGCAGCACCATCCAGCCGCCGAGCCCGAGCACCCCGACCTGGCCCGCCGACGGCAGCGCGGCCAGGCTCGCCGCCGGCGTGGAGGTCATGCGGGCAGCGCGCAGCCGCTCGCCGAACAACCGCCGCGCCCGGGTCTCCAGCCGCCCGACCTCGCGGTCCTCCTGCCCGAAGCCCTTGACCACCCGGACACCGGTGACCGTTTCCTCGACGTGCTGAGCGATGTCGGCGGCGCGCTGCTGCGCCGACCACGTCGCCGGGAACAACCGCTTCTTGCTGCGCGCGGAGACCACCGCGATCAGCGGAGCGACGATCAGCGAGACCACGGTGAGCAGCGGCGACAGCCACAGCATCGCGATGATCGCGAACAGCGCCAGCACGGCGGTCCCGGCCGCCAGCGGCACCATGGACAGCAGCGAGTTCACCAGCTGCAGATCGCTGATCGACCGCGACACCACCTGCCCGGTGCGCAACGCGTCCTGCTTGCCCCCGTCCAGCCGCTGCATCGCGCCGAACACCGCGCGCCGCAGGTCGTGCTGCACGTCGAGCGCTAGCCGCCCGGCGCTGTAGCGGCGGACGAACGCCGCGCCGAAGCGGAACACGCCGAGCACGAGCAGGACGACCACGATCCACCACAACCGGTCGGTGGTGTTCGCGACGGCGTCGTCCACCGCCAGCTTGGTCAGCAGCGGAACCAGGGCCTCCAGGCCGACTGCGGTGACCGACGCGCCCATCGCCAGAGCCAGGGCGACCGGGTGCCGTCGACAAGCGGCGAAGAGGCGACGGATCCAGCCGCCGGATGACGGGCGGGGATTACCGGAGTCGCTCACGCAGCAAGGTTATGCCGAGCCACTGACCACGCAGCCCGCCCAACTCCGCAGTGTGACTTCACCAACCGGTGGAGCATGGGAACCTTCCTGTCATCCCGCGCCGCGCCGGTGACAGGAAGGTTCCCATCCTCACGTCAGCGGGCGCGCTGCTGACAGGAAGGTTCCCATCCTCACGTCAGCGGGCGCGCTGCTGACAGGAAGGTTCCCATCCTCGCGTCGGCTCAGGCGATGTCGCGGCGGCGGCTCGCCCACCAGCCACCGGCGATGAACACGGCGGTGTAGGCCAGGAACGTGAGCATGCTCGCCCACCATGCGTGCCCGTAGTGGCCGCCGAAGAACACGTGCAGGATCTCGAAGGCCACCCGCGGCACGTCCGGTTCGTCCGGTCCGGCCACTGCCGCGATGAACAGCGGCACCGCCAGGTTGGACACGATCCCGTTGCCCGCCGAGCCCGGCAGGTACGGGCCGATGCCGGAGACGTTGGAGCTCACCAGCGCCATCGAGACGATGAACTCGACGACGAACTTGTAGACCAGCGGCAGGATGATCGCCAGCACCGCGTTCGCGACGAGCGCGCCGAACCCGACTCCGAGCAGCGTCCACAGCACCATCGCGAGCACGCAGGTGGCGCCGACGCTCAGCCAGTCGCCGATGTCGCCGAACTGCCCGATGTTCTGGCTCGCGCCGACCAGCCCGCCGAGGCTCGCGCACAGCACGTTGACCAGCCCGTAGACCGCGCCGACGGCCGCGGCCAGGATCAGCTTCGCGATGAGCACCGCGCTGCGCGGATTGCTGGTCAGGAAGCTGGTCGTGATGGTCTTGTTCCGGTACTCGCCCGCGATGGTCAGCGCACCGAACAGAGCGCCGAAGATGGTGCTGAAGTTCGCCGACATGGCCACCGACAGCAGCGCCAGCGGGACCGGCCGGTCCAGCTGCTGGATGCTGTTGAGGAATCCGACGAAGCTGGTGCCCATCCAGCCTGCGCCGAACCCGATCACCGCGACCGGGATGAGCAGCGCCCACCACAGATTGGTCGTGAAGGTCTTGCGGAATTCCGCCTTGAGCAGCGCGCCCATCACATGCTCCCCCCGAGTCCGCGCTGGTCGTCGGACTGCTGCGGGCCGACCGGCCGGGCCCACGCCTGGGCTCCGGGCCCGGTTTGCGGGACGCCCGTGTACTGGCCGTTGGTGAGCTGGAAGAACAGCTGCTCCAAGCCGATCCGCTCGTCCTGCATGCCGTAGAGCGCGATCCCGGCGTTCAGCGCGAGGTCGGCGACCGTGCGGGAATCCGCTTCGAGCACCGCCAACCGCCCGTCCGGCACGTACTCGATGCGGTAGCCGGCCTCCTGCAGCTTCTCGGCCAGCGCACCCGGGTCGGCGGCCTGCACCAGCGCGCGCGACTGCTGGGCGGCGCGCAGCTGCTCGATGCTGCCGTCGTACACGCACTGCCCGCGGCTGATGACCACCAGCTGGTCGACGGTGTGCTCGATCTCCCGGAGAAAGTGGCTGGACATCAGCACGGTGCGGCCGCTCGCGGCGAAGGCCTTCAGGAAGTTGCGCAGCCAGGCGATGCCTTCCGGGTCGAGCCCGTTGGCGGGTTCGTCCAGCACGAGCACCTGCGGATCGCCGAGCAGCGCCGTGGCCAGGGCCAACCGCTGCCGCATGCCCAGCGAGAAGCCGCTGGGCTTGCGCTTCGCGGCGGGTGCCAGCCCGACGAGCTCGAGCGCCCGGTCGGCCTGCTCGTCCGGCACGTTCATGGCCGCCGCGTAGCAGCGCAGGTGGTTCTGCGCGGTGCGGCCCGGGTGGAAGCTCTGCGCGTCGAGGACGGCGCCGATCACCGTCGCGGGGTTGGGCAGCTGGTGGAACGGCAGACCGTTGATCGTCGCGGTGCCCGCGGTCGGTGTGACCAGGCCGAGGATCATGCGCAGCGTCGTGGTCTTCCCGGACCCGTTGGGACCGAGGAACCCGGTAACCGTGCCTGGCCGCACCGTGAAATCGAGGTTCTGGACCGCGTGCACCGGCCCGTAGCTCTTGCTGAGACCTCGCACGATGATCCGGCCGCTGCCGTCGTGCACACACCCTCCAACATCACCTGTTCACCCGACGCCGTCCATCCTGCCGGACGAAGTCGGGGGACAGGTGCGGAGTGGTCGTTTTCCTGACCAGCTCACAACGGGTGCGGCTACGGCCACTGAATGCCGCGGTCGATCACCGCCGCTCGGTGGATCTTGCGGTGATCGGTCTCAAGGTGCCCGCCCACCGGTGGTTCGGGCGGCGGACCGGCGGTCAGGTCGGGTCGGGTGAACTCGTTGGTGTCCCAGTCGCTGGGGCCGGATCCGGCCGAGGAGACGATCGGCTGCGGGATGACTTCCACGTCGGATTCCTCCTGAGCGGGTCTGCGGCTCAACCTCCGCCGCAGCGCGTTCAGCCGCGTCGTGCGGGCCGGTCGGCCGGAGTGGTCGCCGATGAGCTGCCGGTGCGCCGTCAACCACACCGTGCACGGCCACGGCCGGCTGCGCAGCGTCCCCTGGCACGACGGGCACCTGCCGTCCTCACCGGGCTGGTGCTCGTCGAGCAGCGCCCGCAACCCCGAGGTGAGCCGGTAGAGCTCGGCGCGGGCGAGGGGGAGGAGCACTTCGGTGTCATCGTCGGTCACCACCCGGTCGAGGTTGTCGAGCCGGTCGAGAACGGCCTTGCGTAACGGCGTGTCCACCACTTCGCCTCCCGTCGTAGCGCCTGCGGCAGCCCGCTGAACGGGCCAACCGGGCTGGTCCCAACGGGTGACATCGGCAGCCGAGCGCCACGCCTGCACAAGCAGGGGCTCGAGCTCACTCCATCGAGTGGTTATCGATTCGGCCCGAAAATGCCCGCCGAGTGGGTGCTCGCGTCGTCGGCAAATGGGCGATCGTGCCCTACACTGACGGTGGCGGCCTGCTCCCGGTGACCCCCAGGCTGGTTGAGCGGGCCGCCCCGTTCGGCTGTTTGAGGCCTCTTCGCATTCAGCGTCCACCACGCCGCGCGACCACGTGATCGTTCCCCGCCCGACCGGCGACCATCCGGTCCGGGCGCTTCCGCCTGCCCCCGGCACGGCTGCGACGTTTGCAAGGGAACCTTCCTGTCACGCTCGGCCCGCTGAGCTGAGGAAGGGAACCTTTCTGTCACCGCGCGTCCCGTGGCCGCGCGACGGTCACGCGAGGAAGGGAACTTTCCTGTCAGCCGCACCCGCCAGCCGGTGATCAAGGGAGCCTTCCTGCCGGTGGCGTGCGAGCAAGGGAACCTTTCTGTCAGCGGCGGTCGTCCGGAACGCGGCGAACCCCGCCACCGACGCGCGGTGACGGGGTTCGTCCGGGAGATCGGTCAGGACAGGAGGTCGCTGATCGGGGTGCTGGTGCGGCCGTGCGCCTCGGCGACCGGGGCGTTGACGAGCTTGCCGTCGTGGGTGTTGAGCCCGCCCGCCAGCGCGGCGTCCGCGCGGCACGCCTGCTGCCAGCCCTGGTCGGCGATCCGCAGCACGTAGGGCAGCGTGACGTTGGTGAGCGCGTGGGTCGAGGTGTTGGGGACCGCGCCCGGCATGTTCGCCACGCAGTAGAAGACCGAGTCGTGCACGCGGTAGGTCGGGTCGTCGTGCGTGGTCGGGCGCGAGTCGGCGAAGCAGCCGCCCTGGTCGATCGCGATGTCCACCAGCACGCTGCCCGGCTTCATCTCCGACACCAGGTGGTTGGAGACCAGCGTCGGGGCCTTCGCACCCGGGATCAGCACCGCGCCGATGACCAGGTCGGCGGCGCGCACCGCCTGCTCGACGGTGTAGCGGTTGGAGGTCACGGTGCGGATCTGGCCGTGGAAGTCGCGGTCGATCTCGCGGAGCTTGTCCACGTTGGTGTCCAGCAGCTCCACGTCGGCGCCCATGCCCAGCGCGACGCGGGCGGCGTTGAGGCCCGCGACACCGCCACCGATCACCACGACGCGAGCCGGGTGCACACCGGGCACGCCGCCCGGCAGCACGCCGCGGCCGCCGCTGGGGCGCATCAGCGAGTAGGCGCCGACCTGCGGCGCGAGCCGGCCCGCGACCTCGCTCATCGGCGCGAGCAGCGGCAGGGCGCCGTTGGCGGTCTGCACGGTCTCGTAGGCGATGCCGGTGACACCGGAGTCCAGCATCGCGTCGGTGAGCTCCGCGGAGGCGGCCAGGTGCAGGTAGGTGAACAGCACCTGGTCACGGCGCAGCCGCGGGTACTCCTCGGCGATCGGTTCCTTGACCTTGAGCACGAGCTGGCCCTCGGCCCACACGTCATCGGCGCTGGGCAGGACCTTCGCGCCCGCGGAGAGGAAGTCCTCGTCCGGGATCGAGGAGCCCGCGCCCGCGTCGGCCTCGACGAAGACGTCGTGCCCGCGGCTGCTGAGCTCGTGCACGCCCGCAGGTGTGATCGCGACCCGGTACTCGTTGTTCTTGATCTCGCGCGGCACGGCGATCTTCACGGGGAAATCCTTTCGTCTCCTGTGTTGCGCACAACGATCCGCCGCCGATGCCGGGGGCGCATCATTCCCACGCGATGAGATTGCCCCGGCGCGTTTGTGCTCGCAGCACAAACCGAGCGCCGCCGCGAAGGCGGGCGGTGAGCCGGCTCCGCAGCGCGGCTCCGCACCACCGATGACAGGAAAGTTCCCATGCTCGCACCGCCCGTACTCGCGGCCGACGGGCTCGCAGTGACAGGAAGGTTCCCTTGCTCGCATCGCCGGAGCCGATGGCCGGGCCGGGGATGACAGGAAGGTTCCCTTCCTCAGGTCAGCGGGCTGCCCGTGACAGGAAGGTTCCCCTGCTCTCAGCCGTGCTGGGCCCAGCGCTCGGCGAGCAGCTGGACGTGGAGGGCGGAGCGGACGTCGGGGTCGTCCAGGTCGATGTCGACGAGCTGGGTGAGGCGCTTCATCCGGTAGCGGAAGGTGTTCGGGTGGACGCGCAGCTCGTGGCTCGCCTGCCGCGGGTCGCCGGGGTGGCGCAGCCAGGCGCGCAGCGTCGCCAGGTATTCGGTGCTCTGGGTGCGGTCGTGCTCGCGCAGGGTCGCCAGCGGCCCCAGCGAGCCGATGCCCGCGTCGGTCGCCGCGCCCGCCATGCGGCTGAGCACCAGCAGGTGCCAGTAGTCCTCGTACACCGCCACGCGCTCCTGGAGGTGGCCGGTGCGCAGCAGGCTGACCAGCTCTTCGGCCTGCGATCGCGATTGGTGCAGTTCGGCGACCGCGACCGCGGTGCCGACCGCGATCAGCGGTCGCGGCGACATGTCGTGCGAAGCGAGCGCGGTGCGCAGTTCGAGCCAGCCGCCGCGGGCACGGTCGGGCACCACCGCGTAGAGCATGGCGCCGATCTCGGTGACCAGCGGGCGGCGCCCGATCCCGCGCGTGATCCACTCCCACAGCGCCAGCCGGTGTCCTTCGGCGGGCCCGGCCGAGGCGGGCATCTCGATCGCGATCACCCGGTGCTGCTCGTTCGGAACGGCCAGCTCGTGGGCCGCGACCCGCCAGCCGTCGCCGCCTTCGAGCAGCAGCCGCACCTGCTCCGCGCTGTGCCGCCGCTCGGCGTCCGCGACGGCTCGCCAGCGCAGCAGCTGCAGCGCGACCAGCGGCGCGGTGTCGGCGAACGCCGTCGCGCGCTCCTCGGAGACCTCGTCGGGCACCACCGCCCACATCGATCCGAGCAGCTCGCCGCCCATCCTGATCGGCACGACCAGCCGGGGCAGCGTGCCGTCCTGCTGGGCGGGCACGAAGATCGCCGAGCTGCCCTTGCTGAGCTTGCGGAAGGTGCCGCGCGCCCGGAACTTGGCCAGCACGTCGTCGGGCTGCCTGCGGCCCATGATCGTCGAGACCCGGGCCGGATCGGTGAGGTCCTGCCGGGCCGAGTAGGCCAGCACCTGCGAGTGCGCGTCCTCGATCGTGACCGGCGCGTCCACCACGTCGGCCACCGCGTCGGCGAGCCGGAACAGGTCGCCGACCCCGGAGCTCCGCGCGTCCGCCTCGTCGAGGCCGGTCCGGGCCAGCGCCGCCCGGATCAACCAGACCAGCTGGGCCCACGCGGTCTCCGGCCGCACCTCGACCAGCGCGACACCGGCCTCCGCGGCCGCGGAGACGACCTGCTCGTCGTCGGAGACCGGCGGCTTCAGCAGCACCGCCGCAGCGCCCTGATCGCCGCAGATGCGCACCAGCGCCGCCGCCTGCTCGCGGTCGGCGACGGCGACGCCCAGCACGAGATCACCGTCGACCACCGTCGGGTGCTGATCGGGTTCGGCGATGACGACGTCGCCGACGCACGGGGTCGATTCCGGGACCGCCACCGCGCGCAGCAGGGTCGGCCCGACCCGTTGGACCAGCGCCCGGACGTCCAGCATCACCGGCCTCCAGAGAACCTGCGGCCGCCTGGCGACCGGGGAGGGCATTGTGACACCAGAGCGGGCCCGTTTATCGTTGCGGGAGCAACTCGACAATCGCATACCGGCCGTCGACCCCGTGCGGGAGAGACCCTGCGCGCACTGCAGGGCGCCGAAGGAGCAAGACTCCCCACAAACTCTCAGGCACCCATGACCGTTCGGGCGAGGCAACTCTGGAAAGCGCGCGTCACAGCTGACGCGCCACCCACGGTGCAAGCCGCTGATCAGCGGCGAAGCTCTCAGGTCCCGAAACAGAGGGGGAGGCCCAGCACATTCCGGGCGCATCCGGCGCCCTCCAGACCGCTATGGAGCCTCCCACCATGTCCCTGCCCGAGAACCTGCGCTACACCGAAGAGCACGAGTGGATCGAGGACCGCGACGAGCTGGTCCGCATCGGCATCACCCAGCACGCCGCGGACGCGCTCGGCGACATCGTCTTCGTGCAGCTGCCGGAGGTCGGCGACCAGATCGAGGCCGGGCAGACCTGCGGTGAGCTGGAGTCCACCAAGTCCGTGAGCGACCTGTTCGCCCCGGTCACCGGTGAGGTCGTCGCCGTCAACGAGTCCGTCGTGGAAGACCCGGCGCTGGTCAACGCCGAGCCGTTCGCCGGCGGCTGGCTGCTGGAGGTGCGCGCCACCGGTACCGGTGCTGTGCTCACCGCTCAGCAGTATGCCGAACTGATCGAGCAGTAGCGGAGCCGGGCAGCAGCGGAGGCGATCAATGGCGATCAGTGTCTTCGACCTGTTCTCAGTGGGCATCGGACCGTCCAGTTCGCACACCGTGGGGCCGATGCGAGCGGCCAAGCGATTCGCGCGGAGACTGCTCGATGCCGACTTGATTCCGCAGGTCACAAGGGTCAAAGCGGAGTTGTTCGGCTCGTTGGGTGCCACCGGGCACGGGCACGGCAGCCCGAAGGCGGTGCTGCTGGGCCTGGAGGGCCACAACCCGGAGACCGTCGATCCGGCCGCGGTGGCGGACCGGGTCGCCGAGATCGGCGCGACGGGGCGGTTGCGCCTGGACGGCACGCACGAGATCCGGTTCAGCTCGGACCGCGATCTCGTGATGCACCGCCGCAGGTCCCTGCCGGTGCACCCGAACGGGATGCGGTTCACCGCGTTCGCCGGGGACACCGAGCTGGACAGCGCGGTGTACTACTCGGTGGGCGGCGGTTTCGTCGTCGACGAGGAGGAGACCGGCGCCGACCGGATCAAACCGGACGAGACCGAGCTGCGGCTGCCGTTCCGCACCGGAGCGGAACTGCTCGACCGCACAGCGGAGTCCGGGCTGTCCATCAGCGGCGTCATGCTGGCCAACGAGCTGTCGTGGCGCGGTGAGGACGCGGTCCGCAAGGAACTGCTGGACATCTGGCACGTCATGCAGGAGTGCGTGGACAACGGCTGCCGCAACACCGGGGAACTGCCCGGCGGGCTGAAGGTCAAGCGGCGGGCCGCGGAGCTGGCCGCGGCGCTGACCGGTCAGGACGACCCGCTGGAGTGGGTCACCCTGTTCGCGCTCGCGGTGAACGAGGAGAACGCGGCCGGTGGCCGGGTGGTGACGGCCCCGACCAACGGTGCGGCGGGCATCGTCCCGGCGGTGCTGCACTACTACACCCGGTTCGTGCCCGGTGCGAACGACGACGGCGTGGTGCGGTTCCTGCTGGCGGCGGGCGCGGTCGGGGTGCTGTTCAAGGAGAACGCCTCGATCTCCGGGGCCGAGGTCGGGTGCCAGGGCGAGGTCGGTTCGGCGTGCTCGATGGCCGCGGCCGGGCTGGCGGAGGTGCTCGGCGGCACGCCGCGCCAGGTGGAGAACGCCGCCGAGATCGCGATGGAGCACAACCTCGGGCTCACCTGCGATCCGATCGGCGGGCTGGTGCAGATCCCGTGCATCGAGCGCAACGCGGTGGCCTCGGTCAAGGCGATCACCGCGGCGCGGATGGCGCTGCGCGGCGACGGCAACCACTTCGTCTCGCTGGACAAGGTGATCAAGACGATGCGCGAGACCGGCCGCGACATGAAGGTCAAGTACAAGGAGACCGCCCGCGGCGGGCTCGCGGTCAACGTCATCGAGTGCTGATCCCGGTGCGGGCGGTGCGAGGATGGGAACTTTCCTGTCACCGCCCGCGCCGTTGACGCGAGGATGGGAACCTTCCTGTCACCGGACGGGCGGCAGGAAGGCCCCGGGGTCAGGCTTCGGCGAACTTGAGACCGGCGATGCCGACCAGGATCAGCGCCAGGAACGCCAGGCGCGGCCACGTCACCGGTTCGCCGAAGGCGAGCATTCCGACGGCCGCGACGCCGATCGTGCCGATGCCGACCCAGATCGCGTAGGCGCTGCCGACCGGCAGGTGCTTCAGCGCGACCGACAGCAGGCCGAGGCTCACCATGGCGACCGCGATTCCCACGACCGCCGGCCACAGCCGCGTCATGCCTTCCGCGTGCTTCAACGCCAGCGACCAGACGATCTCGAGCAGGCCGGCGACGATGAGCAGGATCCAGGCCATTTCGGTGCCCTCCCGGTTCAGGCGTTGGCGCCGCCGTCGACGGTGATCGAGGTGCCCGTGATGTTGCGACCGGATTCCCCGGCGAGGTGCGCGACGGTCGCCGCGATGTCGGCGGGCGTGGCGTAGCGGCCGAGCGCGGTCAGCGCCCGTTCGGCGTCGGCCTCCGGCCCGTCGGCCGGGTTCATCTCGGTGTCGGTCGAGCCGGGTTGGACCACGTTGGCCGTGATGCCGCGCGGGCCCAGGTCGCGGGCGAGGCCCTTGGTGAAGCCGACCAGCGCGGACTTGCTCAGCGAGTACAGGCTCAGGCCGGGGCCGGGAACCCGTTCGGCGAGATTGCTCCCGATGTTGATGATCCGCCCGCCTTCGGGCAGGTGGGCGATGGCGGCCTGCACCGCCACGAACACCGCGCGCACGTGGACGGCGACGATCTCGTCGAACTGGTCGAGGGTCAGCTCGTCGATCGTGCCGTAGGTGTAGATCCCGGCGTTGTTGACCAGGACGTCCAGCCGGCCGAACTCGTCGACAGTGCGCTGAACCGCGTTCGCCACCGCTGCGGCGTCGGTGGCGGGTGCGGCGATCGCCAGACCGCGGCGACCGGTTCCCGAGATCTTCCCGACGACGGCGTCGGCCCGCTCGGCACCGGTGTTGTAGGTGATCGCGACATCGGCGCCGTCGGCGGCCAGCCGTTCGGCGATCCCGGCCCCGATCCCGCGTCCGCCGCCGGTAATCAGAGCAACCTTGCCCGCTAGTGACGTCATGAGCACCTCATTATTATGTATCGAACGACATATAAATGGCTAGCACGGGATACCCTGAGGCGTCAACGCAGATCGGGTCGGCGATGATGACCCGCGCCGGAGTTCGCGAGGAGGACGAGATGCCGCCGCCAGGTCGACCGCGCAGCTTCGACCGCGCAGCCGCGCTGCGGGCCGCGATGGAGCTGTTCTGGGAAAGGGGCTACGAGGCGACGTCGCTGACCGACCTCACGACGGCGATGGGCATCAGCTCACCGAGCCTCTACGCCGCCTTCGGCTCCAAGGAGAACCTCTTCCGCGAAACGATCGCCCTCTACAACAGCGCTGATGAAGCGGTGGGGGAGCACTCGCTCGGGAAGCACCCGACTGCGCGTGAGTCGATCGAGGCGATGCTGCGCGACAACGCCGACGCCTATGTGGACCCCGGCACGCCGCGCGGTTGCATGGTCGTGCTCGCGGCGACCAACTGCGGGCCGGACAACCAGCGCGTCCAGGACTTCCTCGCCGAATGCCGCAGGGACGACCACCGCGCGGTCCGCGCGCGGCTGGACCGCGCGGTCGCCGAGGGAGACGTCCCGGAAGATGCCGATCTGGAGGCGATCGCCTCGTTCTACCTGACCGTCCTGCAGGGCTTGTCGATCCAGGCCCGCGACGGCTGCTCCCGCGAAACCGCGCACGCGATCATCGACTGCGCGATGTCGGCTTGGCCCGGCCTGGTCGGCGAGCCGCAGTCGCGGGCGGGATGACAGAAAGGTTCCCATGCTCGCAGGGCCGTGACAGGAAGGTTCCCATGCTCGCGCGGGTGCGCGACGGGTCGCGGTGACAGGAAAGTTCCCATCCTCGCGCGACCGTCCACACCGGAGTCAGGCGAAGAGCACGAAGGCCAGGCCGGAGCAGCCCGCCACAACCGCCAGCGCCGTCACCGCCGCCGGCAGCGCTCCGCCGGGGAGCGGCGCTCGTTCGCGCAGGCGGCGTTCGCCGTCGAGGTGGCGGCGCCAGAGCAGCCAGCCGATGGTCAGCCCGAGCGGCAGCGCCAGTGCCGCGCAGATCAGCGCGGCCAGCAAGTTCACGTGGCCCATGAGCCGCAGCAGCACCAGCAGTCCGATGACGAACGCGAGCGTCGTTCGCAACCAGGCGAGGGTGGTGCGCTCGATCTGCAAGCCCGGATCCCACGGGCCCTCGGGCCGTCGCGCCATGATCAGACCCCGGTGAGCAGCAGCAGGACGCAGGAGGCCACCCCGATCACGCCCAGCCCGTACCCGAGCGCCGGTGCCAGGCGCGGCGCGGGCAGCGGGCGGCCCTGCCGCAAGGCGCGCTCGGTGGTCATCCACCGCGTGAAAGCCGTTGCGCTGCAGAGCACCCCGGCGAGCAGCAGCGCCACCGCCAGGGCTGTCCGGAGTGGATTCGGGTGGCCGGTGACCGCGTTGAGCGCTTCGATGCCGACGCCGCCCGCCATCAGCGCCAGCGCGGTGCGGATCCAGGCCAGGAAGGTGCGCTCGTTGGCGAGGGTGAACCGGGGATCGGGTTCGTCGCCCTGCTCGTAGAGCCGCTTGGGCCAGCGCGAATGCTCTTCCCGGTCGGATGCCATGAGCTCACGGTAACCCGGGTGCGGAACGTGACGGCCCGTGCCGGAGCGGTGTCGGGCCCCGCGTGCCTGCGGGGCCCGACGCACTGCTCAGAAGGCGAACACCTTGCCGGTGGAGGCATCCGCGATGCACTTGTTCGAGTAGGTCTTCTCGAAGGTGACCGGCCGTCCCTGCCAGGTGCCGCGCGCGGTGTAGGTCACCGGCTTGTGGATGAAGTTGCACGTGCTCTGCGCTTCGGTGAGCTTGGTGAGATCACCGCCGACCGCGTTGAGCGTCTGGCAGGCGGAGAGGGCGTGCGGGTGCGTACCGCCCGCCGGATGACAGTTCAGCACGGCGTTCCGCGGGACCTCGTCGCGATTCGCGCTGCTGACCGTGAGGTTCAGGGTGCTCCAGTTCGCTTCCGCCGCGGGTTCCGCGTTGGCCAGCGCCGGGGCGAGTGCAGTGCCCGCGAGGGTGGCTGCGGCGAGGAAGATGCGGCCGGTGAGCCGTGTTTCGACCATCTCGTCAGTCCTCCTGGGTTTGGAGAGGCATTCCGCTTCCCTTTATCGCCGCACCCGTCCGAAGTGCCGCACATCGCGGCTCTGGACCACCGGAAAGGGGTTCGCCCAGGCAGGTTTGCTGTACGAACGGTCACTGAACAGGACATTTCGACCTTGTTCGACATCGCTCGTCCGAGGGGTGATGCGCGAAAAGGTGGTGGACCTTTCGCGGATCACTGGCCATTGTGATCCCGGGCCCGGGTCGTCGTGCGTGGCGACGACCGCTCCCGGGGGCCTCGGCGATGGACAGGAGACCAGATGGCATCGGCACCCGCGGGCCCGGACCGCGTCGCGGTGCGCAAGGCCGCGTTCGCCAGCGCGGTCGGCAACACGATCGAGCTCTACGACTTCCTGATCTACGGCACCGCGGCCGCCGTGGTGTTCAACAAGCTGTTCTTCCCCTCCGGAGACCCGTGGGTGGGCGCGCTGCTGGCGTTCGCCACCTTCGGGGCCGGGTTCCTCGCCCGGCCGCTGGGCGCCGCGGTCATCGGGCACTTCGGCGACTTGGTGGGCCGCAAGCGGATGCTCGTGATCACCCTGAGCGTGACCGGTGTGTGCACGGCGCTGATCGGATTGCTGCCCACCTACCACCAGGTCGGTGTGTGGGCGCCGCTGCTGCTCGTGACGTTGCGCGTGATCCAGGGCTTCTTCCTCGGCGGGGAACAGGGCGGCGCGGTGCTGATGGCGGTGGAGCACGCCCCGCCGCACCGGCACGGCTGGTACGGCGGGTGGACGTTCCTGGGCTCGCCGACCGGGATGTTCCTGGCCACCGGCGCGTTCGCCGGGGCCACCGCCATCTCCGGCGACCAGTTCCTCACCTGGGGATGGCGACTTCCGTTCCTGGTGAGCCTGGTGCTGGTCGGGGTCGGCCTGTACGTGCGGCTGCGGCTGGCCGAGAGCCCGGAGTTCGCGAAGATCCGCCAGCGCGGCGAGCGCGCCAGGCTGCCGGTGGCCGAGGCGTTCGCGCGCTCCTGGCGGCAGATCGTGCTGTCGGCCGGGGTCAACCTGGGCTTCAACACGTTCATCTTCATCCTGACCACGTTCCTGCTGACCTACGGCACCGAGAAGCTGGGCGCGACCCGCGACGTGATGCTGCTGGGCAGCCTGTGCGGATCGGCGGCGCAGATCGCCGGGATCCTGCTGTTCTCCCACCTCTCGGACCGCCTCGGCCGCACCCAGGTGATGCTCGGCGGCGGGATCTTCCTCGCGGTGTACGCCTTCCCGATGTTCTGGCTGCTGGACACCGCGAACCCGGCGCTGATCGTGCTGGCGATGACCCTGGGCTACGCCGGTTCGGCGGCGGTCTTCGGGCCGATGGCGGCGTTCTGCGCCGAGCTGTTCGCCACGAAGGTCCGCTACACCGGGGTGTCCCTGGGCTACCAGAGCGGCTCGGTGCTCGGCGGCGGGTTGTCCCCGGTGGTGGCGACGGCGCTGCTGAGCTTCTCCGGCGGCGCGTCCTGGCCCATCGCCGCGTACCTGGTGGCCGGTGCGCTGGTCACGGTGATCTGCCTGGTGATCACCGGCGAGCCGACCAGGTGGGCCGAGTCCGAGCGGGAGTGAGCTGCGGGGCCGTCAGATCGGCTGGGTGAGGTTCACCGCGTTGCCGTCCGGGTCCTTGACGTGCGCGACGCGCTGGCCCCACGGCATGTCGTTGGGCGGCCCCAGCACCTCGCCGCCCGCCGGTGCGACCCGTGCCAGCACTTCGTCGACGTTGTCGACGAAGAAGTTGAGCAGGACACGGCCCGGCTCGCCGGGTTTCGCCGCGTCGTCCTGGACGAGCCCGAGCCCGGCGCCGCGGATCTGCAGGCCGAGGAAGAAGACGGTGCCCTCGGCTGGCACGCGCGAGGCCTCCTCGGCGCCGAACACCGCCCGGTAGAAGCCCTGCAAGCGATCGATGTCCGACGTGATGATGATCGGTTCGATGGTCATCGGAGTCCTTTGCGGTTCACGCGGGCCACGGCCCGCGAACGGTCCTTCCGGAAGTGGACTCGGACCGCGCCCGGAACTCACCGCCGGCTCCGCCGTGACAGGAAGGTTCCCATGCTCGCACCGGCGTGACAGGGAAGTTCCCCTGCGCAGGCCCGCGCCGGGATGACAGGAAGGTTCCCATGCTCGCATCTCGGTGACAGGAAGGTTCCCATGCTCGCGCTCGCGGGCGCGCGGATGACAGGAAGGTTCCCTTGCTCGCGCCCGCTCCGCGGTCAGGTGGCGTAGAGCTGGTCGATGATGTCGGCGTACTTCTCGTGGATCACCCGGCGCTTGAGCTTCAGCGTCGGGGTCAGCTCGCCGCCCTCGACGCCCCACGAGTGGGCGAGAACCCGGTACTGCTTCACCTGTTCCGGCCGGTTCAGCCGGGAGTTCGCGGCCGCCACCGCGGTGGCCACTTCGGACTGGACCGCCGGGTGCTCGGCCAGTTCGCGCAGGGAGTTGAAGGAGATTCCGCGTTCGCGCGCCCACTTCGGCGCCGCGTCCTCGTCGAGTACCAGCAGCGCGACCAGGTACGGGCGGCGGTCGCCGAACACCAGCGCGTGGCCGAGCAGCGGATGCGCGCGCAGCGCGTTCTCCACCGCGGTGGGCGCGATGTTCTTGCCACCGGCGGAGATGATCAGCTCCTTCTTGCGGTCGGTGATGCTCAGGAAACCGTCGTCGTCGAGGACTCCGATGTCGCCGGTGCGCAGCCACCCGTCGGCATCGGCGGCCGGGCGGATCACGCCGTCCGGTTCGAGGTAGCCCGCGCACACCAGCGGGCCGCGCACCAGCACTTCGCCGTCGTCGCCGATCCGCAGCTCCACTCCGGGAACCGCGCGGCCCACCGTGCCGGGGCGGTTCGCGCCCGCGTGGTTGGTGGTCGCGCAGCCGGACGTCTCGGTCATGCCCCACAGCTCGAAGATGTCCACGCCGATGGTGCTGAACAGCTCCACCAGCTCGCTGTCGATCGGGGCGGCACCGCTGGCCGGCCACGTGGCGCGGTCGAGCCCGAGCCGGGAGCGCAACCGCCGCGCCTGCGAGGTGCGCTGCTCGGCCGGGATGCCGCGGAGCGCGGCGGCGAGCTTCTCCCAGATCCTCGGGACGGCGAAGAACAGCGCCGGCCGGGCGCGGGCCAGCGTCGCGGGCAGCTGCTTCGGATCGGCGCAGAAGTGCACGTGGGCGACGTCGTGGATGGCCGCGTAGATCCCCACCATGCGCTCGGCGATGTGGGCCAGCGGCAGGTAGCAGATCCGCGGCGCGTGCCGTTCGGCTTGCGTGGCCTGGTGCAGGGACGCCGCGGCGAAGCAGATGTTGCGGTGGGTCAGCACCACGCCCTTCTGCTCGCCCGTGGTGCCGGAGGTGTAGAGGATCGCGGCCGGGTCCGCCGGGTTGGTCGCCGCCGAGGCCCGCTGCACCAGCTCGGGATCTTCGCGCAAGCGCTGCTCGCCGAGCGCCCGGAGCCGGTCCCACGTCCGGAACCGCTCGTCGGCCGACACCATCACCTGTTCGTCGAGCACCGCGACGTGCTCGATGGCGGAGGCGTTGCGCAGTGTCTTGGACCAGCGGCGCAGCTGATCGGCTCCGTCGAGCACCACGATCTTGGCGCGGCTGTGGTGGGCGATGTAGTGCACCTGGTCCTGGCTGAGCGTGGGGTAGAGGGTGCTGGGTACGGCGCCGAGGTGGGTGGCCGCCACGTCGATCAGCCAGTGCTCGACCCGGTTCGGCACCATGATCAGCACGGTCTGGCCGCGTTGCAGGCCGAGCGCGGCGAGACCGGCGGCCAGCACCTGGACCTCCTGCTGGGCCTGCTCCCAGGTCAGCGTCCGATCGCCGTCGGTCAGCGCGGGCTCCTGCGGGAACTGCGCGACGTTGCGCGAGAACAACTGCGGGACAGTCGTCTCCAGCGCTGCGGTCGCCCATGCTTCCGAATCGCTCATCGCGGCTGAGCTCCCCTCGACGCACCCGGTACGGCGTGACGGTCGTCACGCGATGAAACCGCACGGGGGGTCGAGTTGGCCAGCGGCCGAGCCTTCAATCGCCCAGCAGGCTCAACGATCCTTTCCGATTGCTACGCGTCGCGGAGCGGTGCCGGTGCGGCGGCTCGGGGCATTTCCGCTGGTGGCGACCCGTGAGTACTTTGGGGTGCTATGACACCCCAAAGTACTCACGGCTGCTGACCAGCCGAAACGGAAGGTCTTTCAGCGCCGGGCGGCCCGCTCAGACGTGGTCGCGGATGACGTCGTTGACGGCCCGCTGGAACCCGTTGACCAGCACCTGGATCGTCAGCGGGCGCAGCTGGTCGGTCGTGGCGCGGACCCGTTCCCGCTCGTCCTCCGGGCGGCCGCGCTCGACGTAGGGGCGCAGCACGTTCGCGGCGAACAGCTCGCGCAGCTCGGCGGCGATCTGCGCGGTGTGCTGCTCGACGATCGCCTTCGCCTGCACCAGCATCTCCGACGGCAGATCCAGGTCGAGGATCTGCAGCCCGACTCCGAGCATCGCCGGGCTGGGCGCCCGCAAGGCGGTGGACCCCGGGATCCGCTGCAGGATGCCGAGATCGATCAGCTGGTCGACCAGCTCGTCGTCCAGGTGCCGCCCGGCGCGGCGGTCGAGCTCGTGGCGCTCCAGGTCTTCGGCGTGCTCGTCGGTCCACGGCGCTATGAGCGCGCGCTGCAGGGCGAGATCATCGGGCGAGGCGTCCTCGGGCAGGCGCGCCAGGTGGCGTTCGATCGCCGACAGCGTGAAGCCGAGCGCCTGCAGCTCCCGGATGAGGTCGAGCCGCGCGAGGTGGTCGCCGCCGTAGAGGCCGAGCCGGCCGCGCAGGCGGGGCGGCGGCAGCAGACCGCGCGAGGAGTAGAACCGGACGGTCCGCACGGTGACTCCGGCGCGGGCGGCCAGTTCGTCGATGGTGAGCTCTTCGTCCGCAGTTCGGAGCATGCCCGCAACGGTACTCCTCAACCGCTGTAACACCAACGCTGTCATATACGGCGGGCCCTTGACCTGCCCCGACGCGCTCTCCGCAGACCTCGTCGAGACGAGAGCGTCGGACTACCCGGTCCGCTCGATCAAGGAGGCCGGGTCCGTGCCCAGCAAGTGGTCCGGGAGATTCGGATCCAGCGCGTAGAGCCCCATGTCGGTGAAGAACGCACCCGAATTCTCCGAGAACTCGTCGGCCTTGAGCGCGATGTGCGAGCACCCGGCTTGCCGGGCTTCGGTCGCGAACCGGTGCAAGAGCTTGCGGCTCGCGCCGCGCTGGGGCGTTATTCCGGGGGCTCGGACGCGGAAAGCGCAGCCCCCTCCACGGCGCTGAGCGCTGCGATTCGAATTCCCCTGCGGTGGCGGGAGAAAATGTCTGGAAGGCGTTGGGTAGTCTGAGGTTTCACAGCTGCGAGACCGCTAGGTGCGGACCGCGTCTTCGTCATCCTCGCCAGGGCAAGGCGCTCTCGTGGTGCTTCCTTCGACTGGCGGTCGGATCGCCGAGGGATCAGCCGGCGCGGCGCTCTTGAGGGAAGGTGCGCACATGGTCGCGGTGGACGACCGCCGACGCTCGACGAGGTCCGGCCCCACCCGGTGGGTTTCGTGGACGTTGGCCGCAACAGTCATGGCCGTCGGTCTGCTGGCCTGCGTCGGGGCGTCGACCGTGTTGTGGACCAACTACGCGATCTACCCCGTCTCGGCCCCCGACATGAGCAACACCGTGCAGCCCGGCGAGGACGTGATCGTCGCTGTGACCGGTGGTCGCGACGTGCAGCGGGGCGACGTCGTCGTCTTCGACGGGTCGTCCTGGTCCTTCGACGAGTCGTTCATCAAGAGGGTCGTCGCGGTCGGCGGGGACGCGGTCTCCTGCTGCGACCAGCAGGGCCGGATCCAGGTGAACGGTACGCCGATCTCCGAGGACTACGTCCGCCACGACGATCCCTCGGGCGAGCAGGCCGGGCAGTTGCCGTTCGAGGAGGTCGTGCCCCAGGGCATGGTCTTCGTCCTCGGTGACTGGCGGGCGAACTCCGCGGACTCCCGGGTTCATCGCGACCAGCAAGGGCGGGGGAGCATCCCCGTTTCCGCGATCGCGGGACCGGTGGTGGGAATCCACGAGCCGTGGACCACCCCGAGGGACGTGCCGACGACCTCGGCGTTCACCGATGTCGGCCTGGCCACGCCCGCTCCAGCGGATCAGCGCTACGCCTACTTGTTCTGGGCAGCACCCGTCGGCGCATTGCTCTGCGGGATCGGCTTCGTGTGGCTCCTGGTCCTCGCGGTGACCGCGCTCGTGCGCAGGTCGCGACGAAGAGAGAGCCCTTTCCCGCGCTGAATGCGGCTTGCTCGGGCAGCGGGTTCACCCGTTCGACGGGTAACCGGTTCCGTTCGGTTCGCGATCAATGTTCGGCAGGGCGGCGCTGTGCCGCCCTGGTAATCACGACCGACGTGGTGTCGGTGCTGTCCTTCGCGGACGAATCCGCGGCGACGCGGTTCGCCGCGCGGTTCGGCACGGATGCCTTCAGCCGCGGCGCCATCGTCCTGCAGTACGCAGCCGCACGGACCCCGGAGGACCAGCGGGCGCAGTTCGAATCGTCGTTGGCGACGTTGGTGGAGTAGTGCCTGCGGTTGTTCCTGGGGCAATCCTGAGCGCTCCGCCAACGGTTTTCCCGCATGTCACCACCTTCCGGTGCGACGCCCTTGACTTCGGCCAATGTCGAGCTTTCAAGGTGGTGTCATGACTGATCAGCAGATCCAGACGCGGCCGGTCCAGCCCGCCGCCCACCACGACGACGCGCAGGCCCGGATCGACAGCTGGTGGCTGTTGCCCACGGCGGAGGAGGCCGACGCGGCAGCTCGCCGGGCCCTGGAGGTGATGCCCCGGACGGACGGGCTGCTCCGGTTCTCGGTGCTGCGCGCTCCGGCGGAACCCGCGCTGTTCCTCCAATCGCTGTGGACCACCGCCGCGGCGCGCGATCACTACGTCCATCAGGTCGCGGCTGCCCCGAGGGCCGCGGTCGACGAGCGGGCTCCCGGCATCCAGCGGGATCGGGCGTTGACCGAGATCGTCGCCGTAGTCGCGCATTCCGAATTGGTCGCCGAGAAGTGGGTCACCCGACGGATTCCCGTCGTCGAGGACGCTCGAGCGCAGGTGGACCGGGAGATCGCCCGGCTGCGCGGCCATGACGCGCCAGGCCTGGTCCGGGCCTCGATCGGGCTCGCTCGCGATGAGCACGGCGAACCGGTCGAGGTCGTCGTCATCGAAGAGCGGAACGGGCCGACGGGAGACGTGCTCGGCTACGAGCCGGTCGGCGCCGTCGCCTCTGCCCGCGAAACCTTGACGTCTGTTACACCAGCTATGTAACACTAACTGCGTCGCGCTTCGTGTGCTGCGCGACACAGGCCGTCGAGAGGTGTGGCGTGACGCGAACAGGTGGACCGCTGGCCGGAGTCAAGGTCGTCGAACTGGCCGGGATCGGCCCGGCGCCGTTCTGCGCGATGTTGCTCGCCGACCTCGGAGCCGAGGTGGTCCGAGTGGACCGGCCGACGGCCTCCGGCGGCGAAGGCGATCTGCTCAACCGCGGCAAGCGGTCGGTGCAGGTCGACCTCAAGCACGAGCGCGGCGCGGAAGCCGTGCTCGCCCTGGTCGAACAGGCCGATGTGCTGCTCGAAGGGCTGCGACCCGGCGTCACCGAGCGGCTGGGCGTGGGACCGGAGCAGTGCTGGGCGGTCAACCCGCGGCTCGTCTACGGGCGGATGACGGGCTGGGGTCAGCAGGGGCCGCTGGCGCCGACCGCGGGGCACGACATCGACTACATCGCGCTGACCGGCATGCTGCACGCGATCGGCCGCCAGGGCGGCCCGCCGCAGGTACCGGCGAACCTGCTCGGCGACTTCGGCGGCGGTGCGATGTACCTGGCAGTCGGGGTGCTGGCGGCGTTGCTGGAAGCGCGCACGAGCGGCCGCGGGCAGGTCGTCGACGCGGCCATCGTGGACGGTGCCGCGCACCTCGGCGCGATGCTGTTCGGATTCCTGGGCACCGGTGGCTGGAAGACCGAGCGCGGCACGAACCTGCTGGACACTGGCGCCCCCTATTACGACGTCTACGAAACGGCCGACGGCGAGTACGTGTCGGTCGGCGCGCTGGAACCGCAGTTCTACGCCGAACTGGTGCAACGGCTGGGCGTGGCCGAGGTGGTTCCCGACCGCGACGACCCGGCGAACTGGCCGCGGCTGCGGGAGATCTTCGCCGAGACCTTCCGGCAGCGCACCCGCCAGGAGTGGACCGAGGTGTTCGACGGCACCGACGCGTGCGTGGCCCCGGTGCTGTCCATGACCGAAGCCGCGGAACACCCGCACGTGGCGGCCCGGGAGTCCCTGGTGCGCCGCGACGGCGTGCTGCAACCGGCGCCGGCTCCGCGCTTCAGCCGCACCCCGAACCCCGAGCCGGGACCGGTGGCGACGCCCGGTTCGGACACCGAAGCCGTGGTGCGGGACTGGAAGATCCCGCAGGACCTGCTCGACTCGGGCGCCTTCGGCACACAGCGCTGACCTGGGCGCGGCGGGGGAGGTGACAGAAAGGTTCCCATGCTCACCTCCGGCCGCGCCGCGGCCCGGGATGACAGGAAGGTTCCCATGCTCGCACTGCGGCGCGGGCGCGGTGACAGGAAAGTTCCCATGCTCGCGCCGCGGTGCGGGCATGGTTGACAGGAAGGTTCCCTTCCTCGCATGACCAGCACGGATCGAATGGAGGCGTGAACCGATGCGCAGGGAGTTGTTCGAGCCCGAGCACGAGGCGTTCCGCGAAACGGTGCGCACGTTCGTCAACAAGGAGCTCGTGCCGCACGTCGAGGAGTGGGAAGCCGCCGGAGTAGTCAGCCGGGACGCCTGGCTGGCGGCCGGCGCGCAGGGGCTGCTCGGCTTCGCCGTCGACGAGCGCTACGGCGGTGGTGGTGTCGACGACTTCCGGTTCAACGTCGTGTTCGACGAGGAGCTGGTCAACGCGGGCGTCTCCGGCTTCGGCTCGCCGCTGCACAACGACATCGTCGCGCCCTACCTGCTGGCGCTCGCCACCGAGGAGCAGAAGCAGCGCTGGCTGCCGGGCTTCTGCTCGGGCGAGACGATCACCGCGATCGCCATGACCGAACCCGGCGCGGGCAGCGACCTGCAGGGCATCCGCACCAGCGCGGTGCGCGACGGCGACGACTTCATCCTCAACGGGCAGAAGACGTTCATCACCAACGGCATCCTCGCCGACCTGGTGATCGTGGTGGCCCGCACCGATCCCGACGCCGGGCACGAGGGCATCAGCCTGCTGGTGGTGGAGCGCGGCATGCCCGGCTTCGAGCGCGGCCGCAACCTGGACAAGATCGGCCTGAAGTCGCAGGACACCGCGGAGCTGTTCTTCAACGACGTGCGGGTGCCCACCACCAACCTGCTCGGCGAGGAGGGGCAGGGCTTCATCTACCTGATGCAGAACCTGCCGCAGGAGCGGCTGTCGATCGCGGTCGCCTCGGCGGCCATCGCCGAGAAGGTGCTGGGCGCGACCAAGGAGTACTGCAAGGACCGCACCGCGTTCGGCCGGCCGATCGGCAAGTTCCAGCACGTCCGCTTCGAACTGGCGGAGATGGCCACCGAGGTCGAGATCGGCCGCGTGTTCACCGACCGCTGCGTGCAGGACCACGTGCGCGGTGAGCTCGACATCGAGCACGCCGCGATGGCGAAGTGGTGGCTCAGCGAGCTGAACAAGCGCGTGGTGGACCGCTGCCTGCAGCTGCACGGCGGCTACGGGTTCATGACGGAGTACCCGGTCGCCAAGGCGTTCCTGGACTCCCGCGTCCAGACCATCTACGGCGGCACCACCGAGATCATGAAGGAGATCATCGGTCGCTCCATGGGGTTCTGACGACCGCGAGTGCGCCATCGGGCTCTAGCCCGGCGGCGCACTCGCGTGGCAGGTTCGATGCCATGGACTGGATCGTCGCTCCCGACGGGAACGGTCGGGCGCTGCCCGACGTCCTGCCGTCCCTGCTCGGCTCGCTGGGCGTGGCCGGGTTCACCGACACCATCGGCTTCCCGGAGTGCCGGAACGCCGCGGTGCTGCTGGTCGACGGGCTCGGCCACGACCTGCTGCGCGATCACGCCGAGGACGCCCCGTTCCTGGCGAGCCTGCTGACCCGGCCGCCGCTGACGGCCGGTTTCCCGACCACCACGGTCACCAGCCTCACCTCGCTGGGCACCGGCCGGTGCGCCGGGGAGCACGGGATCGTCGGCTACACCTTCGCCGAACCGTCCGGCGGTCTGCTGCACCCGCTGAGCTGGTCATCGCGCGGTGACCGCCGCAGCCTGCTGGAGCGCTGGCCGCCGGAGCAGGCGCAGCCGATGTCGACGGTGTTCGACCGCGCCGCGGCGGCCGGGGTCGACGTGCGGACCGCGGTGCCCGCCGAATTCGAGGGCAGCGGCCTGACGCGGGCCGCGATGCGCGGCGCGGAGTTCCGCGGCCAGCGCGCGTTCGGCGATCTGGCCGCGGAAATGCTGGTCGCGCTCAACGCCGACGGTCCGGCACTGTGCTACGGCTACCACGGCCACCTCGACCTGCTCGGCCACGTGCACGGACCCGGCTCGCTGCCGTGGCGGCTGCAGCTGACCCAGCTCGACGGCCTGGTGGCGATGCTGGCCGACCGGCTGCCGCCGGGCGCGGTGCTGGCGGTGATCGCCGACCACGGCATGGTCGAAGCCGACCCCGCCACCGCCTTCGACGCCGACACCGACCCGGCGCTGCGGGAAGGTGTCCGGATGCTCGGCGGCGAAGCGCGGGCCCGGCACGTCTACGTCGAACCCGGTGCGCTCGGCGACGTGCTCGCCGCCTGGCAGGAGCGGATCGGTGATCAGGGCCTGGTGCTGACCGGTGAGCAGGCGATCGACGAGGGCTGGTTCGGCCCGGTGGTGGTCGACGCGGTGCGCCCGCGCATCGGCGACGTGCTGGCGGTCATGCGGGATTCCGAGGTGATCCGGTCGGTGGCCGAACCGGGCGAGGCCGCGCTGCGCGGCCAGCACGGATCGTTGACGGCCGCCGAGCAGCTGATCCCGCTGCTGGTGCTGGGCGGTTGACCGATGGACGAGGGCTTGTTCGGGCCGCGGACCGTGACCTGGCACCTGCACGCGGATCCGGCGATGTGGATTGCCGGGATCTGCGGCCTCTACCTGCAGGCGCTGCACCCGCGAGCGGTGGCCGCCGTGGTGCAGAACTCGCGGTTCCAGGACGACCCGCTGGGACGGCTCCAGCGCACTGGCGACTTCGTCGCCACCACGACCTACGGCACCACTGCCGAAGCCGAGACGGCGGCGGCGCGAGTTCGCGGCGTGCACCGCAAGCTGCGGGGAACCGACCGCCGGACCGGCGAGCAGATCAGGCTCGACGAACCAGAACTGCTGCGCTGGGTGCACTGCGCGGAAGTCACGTCCTTCGCCGGAGTGGTGCGCCGCGCCGGATTCCCGCTGACCACCGCCCAGCTGGACCAGTACTTCGACGAACAGCGCAGGTCGGCGGCACTGGTCGGGCTGGATCCCGCCGAAGTGCCCGGATCGGGCCGGGAGATGGCGGCCTACTTCGCGCGGATGCGACCGCAGCTGCGCCGCACCGACGATTCCGACCTGATCTACCGGTTCCTGCACCGTCCGTTCGCGCCGTGGTGGCTGCTCCCGGTGAACCTCGGCTACCTGCCGCTCGGGCACCTGGCGTACTCGGTGCTGCCGGACTGGGCGCGCCGCGTCCACGGCCGCCCGGCGTACCCGCCGCCGGTGGTCGCGGCCGGGCTGCGCGGCTTCCGCGCGGCGGGGCTGGCAGTCCCGGATCAGGTGCGCTTCCGCTACCCGGGCGACCACGTCCAGCGCGCACTGGACCGGCTCGGCGCGGCGGCTGCGCCCACCACCGGAGTTCCGAGCAGCCCGTGACGCCTTGAAAGCATGGGAACTTTCCTGTCACCGGACTGCGAGCATGGGAACCTTCCTGTCACGCCAGGCGCGCGGGAGGCGCAGGAAGGGAACCTGCCTGCCAGCTACGGGTGCGCGGTGGAGGATGGGAACCTTCCTGCCATCCACCGGCGAGCGAGGTGGAGCTTGGGAACCTTCCTGTCAGCCGAGCGCCGCTCCCGTCCCGCGGGGTGTCACTGGCGGAGCAGCAGGTTGGATCCGTCGGCGAAGTCGATCGAGACGAACGGGTCACCGGCGATCGTCCGCCCCAGCAGCACGTCGCGGATCCCGGCCACCGCGTTCGGCGGCTGCTGCCACCACGTGATCAGCGACGTGTTCAGTCCGGGCAGCGGTGCCGGCGGTGGGATCTGGTGCGGGGGCAGGTCGACGAACCGGGCCGGGATGACCACCGCGATGCGCTGGTTGGTGGCGACCAGCCAGGCGTAGCCGTTGCCCGCGGCCAGCACGTCGGCGACCTGGACGGCGAGTCGGCCGCCGTCGGCCGCGCTCGCCCAGCCGCGAATTCCCCAGTCGTGCACCCACTCGTCGCCCAGGTGGCCGCCCCGGGCGGTCAGCTCGGAGGGCTTCAGGTAGGTCTCCGACACTTCCTGGGTGCACTTCGGCACCGGGTTGACCGGTGTGTGCGGAACGCTGGTCCGACCGGCCACAGTGGAGGCCAGATATCCCGGTCGGCGTTCGAAGATCCGGTGGAACGACTCACCGCGCTGCAGCCAGCCGTGCTCGGCCACCTTCGCCACGTCAGCCGGCCGGGCTACCAAGTCGATCCTCCGAGCGTGTTGCGGGCGAGCTGGAGCGCCCGGTTCGGGTCGGCCTTCGACGGAATCCGGAGATCGAGCCGGGACTGGTCCGCGAAGGTGATCTGCAGGTAGTTCCCGCTGCGATCGTCCTTGTCGTAGCCCGGCCGCCGGAAGTTGCGCTGACCGACGTCGTAGCCGGTGACCTGGTCCGCGCCGATGCAGGCCTTCTCGACGACCTCGGGGGTCTGGACCTGCTCCCCGTGGTCGAAGAACCGCCCCTTGCTGTTGATCGTGCTGTGCATGGCGCCCGCGAAGTCGTCGGCGAACCTGCCGACCGGGCCGGTCACCTGCATGACCTTGTCCATGCCCTTGTCGAGCCAGTCGCGGGAGCCTTCCGGGAACTCGGCGATCTCCAGCAGCGCCAGCCGGGTCGGCGTCGCCACCAGGATCCCCGGTTTCTCACCGGGCGACTTGTCACCGGAGGTGCCGCTCATCCGCACGGCCAGGGAGTCGGCGTCGCGCGCTGAGACGATGGCCGACGGCGAGTTCCGGTCGTCGGCCTGCTCGTCGACCGAGTTGAAGACGGCGGAGACCCGCATCGACAGCGCACCGGCCTGGAACAGCGCCCGGGCCGCCAGGCCGCGCTTGCGCTTGCCGTGCTCGTCCAGGCCGGCCACCTCGAACAGCGGAATGTGGAACGGATCCGGGAAAGCCCAGGTGATGGGCTCTCCCGGCTTGCACCACCAAGATCTGGCGCTCAGGACCAGGTGTTCCAAGTTGTAGGTCATCCGCTATTCCGTCCGCATCGCGGTTATGAGAAGCCCTTCTCCTGCGCGGCCTTGCTCTCCTCGGGGGTGAGCTCGCCGCTGATCCGCTGGTCCGCCTCGTCGTACATCGCCTTGGGGATCTCCTTGACCGCCTGACCCGTGACTGTATCGGTAACGGCGTTGACCCCGGCACCGAAGAGGCTGGGCGAGCCGCCGAGGACGCCGCCGATCGCCTTGCCCGCGAGGTTGGCGGCCAGCGCCTCCTCGCCGGTCTTGTGCAGCCCCTGGCCCTTCATGAAGACGTTGCTGGTCTTAGAGGTGGCGAACTCGCGCAGCACCTCACCGGTGTTGGGGTCCTTCACCGTTTCGATCTTGCTCTTGGAGATCTGCCGGGTGAGCAGACGGCCGAGCTTGCCGGTTTCGCGGATCCGGTTGAGCAGCTCTTCGAGCTTCTTCAGCCACTTGTAGAGCTGGGCCTGGATCTTCGCGACCTGCATGGCGATCCGGCCACCGGTGATGCCGACCGACGCGGTCGTCGTGGCACCGGCGGCCCCGACCGAGGCACCCGCGGTGATCCACGACGCGGCGAGCGCGGCCAGCCACTGGATGATCAGGCTGATGATCAGCTCGGTGAGCAGGTCGATGACGAACTGGACGAACATGTCGAACATGTCCGCAATGCCGTCGAGGGTCTCCTTGAGCCCGCGGACGTCCTCGGCCAGCGCCTTGGTGCCTTCGCCGAACTCGGTCATCTGCTTGCGGAAGGCGTTGCCGTCTTCGCCGACCCAGGTCTCGGCGGTCGCTTCAGCGCGCTTGGGCTCCTGCTCGGCGACCTCGTCGAGCCACTGCGCGACCTGATCCCAGCCCTTGCCGGTGGCGCGCATCTGCTCCGGGTCGCCGATGGCCTGCTCGGCGATCTCGATCAGCGGCGTCATCACGATCGACACCAGGAAGCCGAGGCCGTTGTCCAGCAGCGCCTGGCCGGGGTTCGACAGCAGCTCCATCTGCTCCTGGCGCGCCGAGATGACCGCGGAGGTCCACTCGGGTGCGGCGGAGCCGTCCGCGAGGTTGCCGCCGTTGGTGTTGATCGCCGCGTCCCGCATGCCGTAGGCGGCGTTGGCCGCGGACGAGCCGCGGGTCAGGGTCTGCTCGGCCCAGTTCTTGCGGGTGGCGTCGCCCTGGTTCAGCTCTTCGAAGGTTCCCGGCCCGCTCATCCCGCAAGTCCTTCCCCGGCCTTGTTCAGCATTTCGATGATCTGCTGCTCGGTCTCGTCGTAGTCCTTGACGGTGTCTTCGAGCGCCTGCTTGGTCTCGGTGAGGAACTGCTGGGCCTTCTGGGCCATCTCCTGGCAGCCCTGCAGTGTCTCGAAGTATTTGTCGCTGATGCCCACGGCGTTGCCGATGGGACCGAAGCACTGGTCGTCGGTTCGCGCCTGCTCCAGCAGCTGGGCAAGCTGTCCGAACTTGTCGGCCAAGCTCTCCGAGCCGCTGCCGTGCCCGGACAACGTGCCGGGCGTCATCTTCAGCTCGCCACCCACGGTGTCCCCCTTGAGTAAGAACGTCTGATTGCCGAAGTCTCATCGGCTTCGACGTTGTTCGGGCGTTGTCGGTTCCGGCCGATTCCGCGGAGTCCTGCCGCTCCGGGTCGGGCCGCCGGGAAATGATGTTCGAAACAGCCTACCTGGGGATTCGGCGACATCAAGGGGGCCTTCTCGTCGTTCGCGCCGCAGCAATGCGCATAGCGGATCTTTCGGTTCTTACCGGCATTCTGGGTTGCGAGCATGGGAACTTTCCTGTCATCCGCCTCCCCTGAGGGGCGCACGCAAAGGGGCGTCCCGGACATTTTCGGCACTTCGGGGTGGAGCTTGGGAACCTTCCTGTCATCCAGGCTCCGAGAATGTGCGAAAGGGATCTTTCGGGCGTTCCCATCGATCCGGATGCGAGCATGGGAACCTTCCTGTCACCCCCGTGCGGCTGGTGCCGTTAGCGCGAGGGGGTCCGGTCGGCGCTGTCCGGCGGGCCGACCTGGTGCGAGCATGGGAACTTTCCTGTCACCGGAGCACGCGCCAGCTGGGTTTCGCGCGCTCGCCGGGGGCACAATCAGATCGTGCGGGCAGTCTTGTCCACCTCTTGTATCTATGTTGTGAACAACATAAGGTTCCGCCTTGAACGGAACGGGTTTTCCGCAAAGCGGAATATCTCCGGGAGGCTGAGCAATGCAGTCGACCAGCACCGAGACCGAGCAACGCGCGCTGGAACAAGTCGTGCAGCAGTTCCGCGCCGCGCTGCCGCCGAACATGGTGATCACCGATCCGCAGCAGCTGCGCACCTACGAGTGCGACGGCCTGGCCAGCCACCGCGTCGTGCCCGCCGCGGTCGTGCTGCCCGAGACCGCTGAGCAGGTTCGCGACGTCGTCCGGATCTGCGCCGAGCACGAGGTGCCCTTCGTGGCGCGCGGATCGGGAACCGGGTTGTCCGGCGGGGCGCTGCCGCACTCCTCCGGAGTGCTGGTGGTGACCGCGAAGATGCGGCGGATCCTGGAGATCGACCTGGCCAACGAGCGCGCCGTGGTGGAACCCGGCGTGATCAATCTCGACGTCACCAGGGCCGTGGAGGACCGCGGCTACTACTTCGCGCCGGACCCCTCCAGCCAGCAGGTCTGCTCGGTCGGCGGCAACGTCGCGGAGAACTCCGGCGGGGCGCACTGCCTCAAGTACGGGTTCACCACCAACCACATCCTCGCGCTCGAAGTCGTCACGCCCGACGGGGAGGTGGTCGAGCTCGGCGGGCCGGCGCGGGAAACCGCCGGCTACGACCTGCTCGGCGCGTTCATCGGCAGCGAAGGCACCCTCGGCGTGGTCACCAAGATCACCGTTCGGTTGCTGCGCAAACCCGAGTCCGTGCAGACGCTGCTCGCCGGGTTCCCGTCGACCGACGAGGCGGGCGCGGCGGTGTCGGCGATCATCGCCGACGGCGTCACCCCGGCCGCGATCGAGATGATGGACGCCCTGGCCATCGAGGCGGCCGAGCAGGCCGTGCACTGCGGCTACCCGGAAGGTGCGGGCGCGGTGCTGGTCGTCGAGCTGGACGGTCCGGCCGCCGAGGTCGAGCACACCTTCGCCGAGGTGGAGCGGCACTGCGGGGCGCACGGGGCGTTCGAGATCCGGGTCGCCGCCGACGACCACGAGCGGGCGATGATCTGGAAGGGCCGCAAGTCCGCGTTCGCCGCGGTCGGCCGCATCAGCCCCGACTACATCGTGCAGGACGGAGTGATCCCGCGGACGGCGCTGCCCGAGGTGCTCGGTCGCATCGCCCGGCTGTCCGCCGAATCCGGGGTGCGCGTCGCCAACGTCTTCCACGCGGGCGACGGCAACCTGCACCCGCTGGTGCTCTTCGACGACTCCGAGCCCGGCGCCAACGAGCGCGCCGAGCAGGTCTCCGGCGCGATCCTCGACCTGTGCATCGAGCACGGCGGCTCGATCACCGGGGAGCACGGCGTCGGCGCGGACAAGGTCAAGTACATGGGCCGCATGTTTACCGCCGACGACCTGGACACCATGCAGCGCGTGCGCTGCGCCTTCGACCCGGCCGGGATCTGCAACCCGGGCAAGGTGTTCCCGACCCCGAGGCTCTGCGGCGAGGTTCCCGGGCCCCGCCGCGGCGTGCACCCACTGACCGAAGCGGGATTGGCGGACCAGTTCTGATGCCCACTACGACCAAGGACGCGCTCGCCGCCGCGCTGGGCGCGGAGAACGTGCGCGACGCCGCCGAATCGGACGCGGTGTGCGGTGTCCGTCCACAATGGGTGGCCACGGTGGACAGCACCGAGCGCGCTTCGGCGGCGATGAAGGTGGCCGCCGAGCACGGACTGCGGGTGGTGCCGAAGGGCTCCGGCAGCAAGCTCGACTGGGGAGCCGCGCCGACGGCCGTCGACCTGCTGCTCGACGTCTCCGCGTCGACCGGCATCGTCGAGCACGCAGCGGGCGATCTCGTCGTGCACGCCCTGGCCGGAACCCCGATCGCCGAAGTCGGCAACGTCGTGCGCGCGGCCGGTCAGCAGCTCGCGATCGACCAGCCGCTGCCGACCGCGACCGTGGGCGGGGTCGTCGCCACCGGCGCCTCCGGCCCCTGCCGCCACCTCTTCGGCGGGGTGCGCGACCTGCTCATCGGCATCACCGTGGTGCGCGCCGACGGAACGGTGACCACGGCGGGCGGCAAGGTGGTCAAGAACGTCGCGGGCTACGACCTCGGCAAGCTCTACACCGGCTCCTTCGGCACCCTCGGCGTGATCACCGAGGCGGTGTTCCGCCTCCACCCGGTGTCCGCCGAGCACCGCTGGATCTCGGTAACCGCCGCCGATCCGGCAACGGCCGGTGCCCTGGCCGACGAGATCCGGCACTCGCAGGCGGTGCCCACCGCGATCGAGCTCGACCGCCCCCGGCCCGACGGGCCGATCACGGTGTGCGCGCAGCTCGAAGGCCGCCCAGCGGCGACGCACGACCGGGCCGCCGAGCTCGCCGCGACGCTCGGCCACGAGGCGCAAGTGCTGGAACAAGCCCCGGCGTGGTGGGGGAGTCACCCGTTCGAACCGGCCGGAACCGGCCTGCGCGTGGCCGCCGAACCGGCGAAGCTGCCGCACCTGCTGGCCGCGATCCAGGACGCCGCAGCCGGACTCCCGGTGACGACTCGCGGCGCAGCCGGACTCGGCGTGCTCCACGCGGGCCTGCCCGCCGACACCGACCCGGCCGCGGTCGCCGGACTCGTCACCGCCCTGCGAGCCCGCTGCGAGTACGCGGTGGTGGAGCGCGCACCGCGAGCCGTCCTCGCCGAGATCGACCCGTGGGGGCCGGTCGCACCGGGACTGCTGACGTTGATGCGCCGGACCAAGGACCAGTTCGACCCGGAGCACCGGCTCGCCCCGGGCCGGTTCGTGGGAGGAATCTGATGACCGAGACCCCGGCCCGCCCAGGAGCCTTCGACGACCACCACCCGCCGCAGCGCGAACTCGTCGACGACTGCGTGCACTGCGGTTTCTGCCTGCCGACCTGCCCCACCTACGACCTGTGGGGCGAGGAGATGGACTCGCCGCGCGGCCGCATCTACCTGATGAAGGAAGGCCTGGAGGGCGAGCCCCTGACCGACACCATGGTCGGGCACTTCGACGCCTGCCTGGGCTGCATGGCGTGCGTGAGCGCCTGCCCGTCCGGTGTGCAGTACGGGACGCTGATCACCGAAACGCGCGCGCAGGTGGAGCGGCGGCACGAGCGCGGCAAGTGGGAGCGCCTCATGCGCACCGCGATCTTCACGCTGTTCCCGTACCCGCGGCGGCTGAGCGCGCTGCGCGGCCCGCTGGCGCTCTACCAGCGGCTGGGCCTCGGCAAACTCGCCAAGAAATCCGGGCTGATGGCGAAGCTGCCCGAAGGCCTGCAGGCGATGGAATCGCTGGCACCGCCGATCAAACGCGCGCCCAAGCTCGGCCACCGGGTTCCGGCGCGGGGCAAGCGGCGCGCCACCATCGGCATGATCACCGGCTGCGTGCAGAGCGCGTTCTTCCCCGACGTCAACGCCGCGACGGCCCGCATCCTCGCCGCCGAGGGCTGCGACGTCGTGATCCCCCGCGCCCAGGGCTGCTGCGGAGCGCTCAGCGAGCACTCGGGCCGGGAAGCCGAAGCGGTGAAGTTCGCGCGCGACCTGCTCGACGTGTTCGAGCGGTCCAACGTGGACTACGTGGTCATCAACTCGGCGGGCTGCGGGTCAACGCTCAAGGAGTACCCGCGACTCCTCCAGGACGACCCCGAATACGCGGCGAAAGCCGAGAAGTTCTCGGCCCGGGTGCGCGACATCGCCGAACTGCTGGTGGAACTCGGCCCGGTCGCCGAACGCCACCCGCTCCCGGTCGAGGTGGCCTACCACGACGCCTGCCACCTCGCCCACGGCCAGGGCATCCGCTCCCAACCGCGCGAACTGCTGCGCGCGATCCCCGGCCTGGAGATCCGCGAGATCAGCCGCGGCGAACTGTGCTGCGGTTCGGCGGGCGTCTACAACCTGCTCCAACCGGAACCGGCGCGGGAACTGGGCGACCGCAAGGCCGACCACGTCCTGGCCACCGGAGCGAGCCTGCTGGTCACGGCCAACCCGGGCTGCTCGATGCAGATCCGCACCGCGCTGGAGCGCCGCGGCGAGCACCTGGCCATGGCGCACACGGTCCAGGTCCTGGACGCCTCGATCCGCGGACTGGGCGTGGAGCCACTGCTGCGCGGCTGACGGACGGCGACGGCGGGGCCGGTGAAGGCCCCGCCGTCGCGATGTCCGCCGGTGCGAGCATGGGAACCTTCCTGTCACCGACCCGCGAGCATGGGAACCTTCCTGTCACGCCGCAGCGCGGCCGCGGCCCGGCGACGACGAGGGGACGACCTTTGACCGACCAGGAGAGGCAGTCCGGCTGCCTGGCCTGCGACCTTTCCTCCGGCGCGACCCACCTCCCGGGCGGGCGGGTGCACGCGACCCGGTTGTGGGTGGTGGAGCACTGCATCGGCCCGCTCGGCGTCGGCACGCTGGTGGTCAAACCGCGCCGCCACGTCCTGCACATCGCGGAGCTGACCGCGGAGGAGAGCGCCGAGCTCGGACCGCTCCTGCAGCGGGTGACCGCCGCGATCGAGGAAGTCCTGCTCCCGGAGCAGGTCTACGCGTGCCTGTGGTCGCACTCGGGCGGCGTACCGGGGCACATCCACTTCGTCGTGCAGCCCGCCACCCGCGAACTGATGAACCAGTACGGCGCCTACGGGCCCGCCCTGCAGATGGCGATGTTCACCGAAGCCGACATGCCGGACGAAGCAGCGGTGGCCGCGATCTGCACCCGCTACCGGGCGGTGTTCGACGCTTGAGGTGACAGGAAAGTTCCCATCCTCGCAAGCGCGCAACGGTCAGCTGCACGAGCTGGGCAGGATGGCGGGCGCCGGGTCCAGCACGAACCGCTCGCCGTCCCGGACGATGTTCCAGCCCGAGCAGAGCGCGGCGCCGCCCGCGGCGAACCTCGCCACCACGGCCTGCGCGTCTCCGACCCGGATGAGGTCGACGGTGGTGCCGCTCTTCTCCACCGCGTTCCACTTGTCGAGGTAGGCCTTGGCGTATTCGCCGTCGGCGTCCGCCCCGCGGGCGAAGGTGACGAGGAGCTTTTCCGGGTCCGATACCGCGAGCGCTTCCTCGACCTTGCCGCGGAGCTCTTCGGGACTCGCCCCGCCGCGGTCGAAGTTGTCCGGGTTCGCGTAGATCTGCACCGAGATGAAGGTGAGCCACCCGGCGACGATGATGATCAGGATCCCGAACCAGAACCTCGACCTCGCCGACCCCTTCCGCACGTCGGACCTGGTCATGCTCCGCCTCCCCGCTCGCCCGGCTCTCCCCGCCGCGGGAGCCTACCCGTGGCTGTGCGCTGGGACGCCCGTTCGCGCTGGTGGTGAAGCCGAGCTCTCATTCCCGGAGTCCGCCGGGCCGGTTCCCGCCCGCGGGGACACCGACCGAGCCGGTGCGAGCATGGGAACCTTCCTGTCACCCGCGCTGCCGGACCTGCGCCGGTGAGGGCAATCCCTTCCTCCACCGGCGAGGGCGACCCGGGATCGCCGCGCACGTCGAATCGGATTCCTGGTCCTGCGGCCACGACCGTGGTCCGTCGTGCTGGTCGGCGGTCGCGCCGCCGAGCACCGCCCGGCTGCTAGCAGGAGGTGGCCAATCGATCGGTCGGAGTTCGGGCTCGCGCCGATCGATGCGGGTGGCCGCTTCGCTAACCCCACCCGAACCGACGCGAGGTGGTAGGACTTGGGACAGGCAGTTGGGCGCCTGCTCAACTGCTGTTAGAGCACGTTCGCCCCACAATCGCCCCATTAATGAGGGCCTACGGGCAGGTCGAGAACACCTTGACTGTGACAGCTTTGGTGTCACACTCTGAGTGGAGCACCTGCCGCAACGAGGAGGCACGCCGCACATGTCCGAGGCGTTCGTCTACGACGCGATCCGCACACCGCGCGGTCGCGGCAAGAAAACCGGGTCGCTGCACGGGGTCAAACCGATCAGCCTGGTCGTGGGCCTCATCCAGGAGCTGCAGCGCCGTCATCCCGAGTTGGATCCCGCGCTGATCGACGACGTCGTGCTCGGCGTCGTCTCGCCGGTCTCCGACCAGGGCGGCGACATCGCCAAGACCGCCGCGCTGGCCGCCGGGCTGCCGGAGACGGTCAGCGGCGTGCAGCTCAACCGCTTCTGCGCCTCGGGCCTGGAAGCCGTCAACATCGCCGCGCAGAAGGTGCGCTCCGGCTGGGAGGACGCCGTGCTGGCCGGCGGCGTCGAGTCCATGTCGCGGGTGCCGATGGGCTCCGACGGCGGCGCCTGGGCGCTGGACCCCGAGACGAACTACGACACGGCGTTCGTGCCGCAGGGCATCGGCGCCGACCTCATCGCCACCATCGAGGGCTTCGACCGGACCACAGTGGACGCCTACGCCGCGGAGTCGCAGACCCGCGCCGCCAAGGCCTGGGCCGACGGCCGCTTCGCCCGCTCCGTGGTGCCGGTCAGCGACCGCAACGGCCAGGTCGTCCTGGACCGCGACGAGCACATCCGCGCGAACACCACCACCGACAGCCTCGGCGGGCTGAAGTCGTCCTTCGCCGACATCGGCGAGCTCGGCGGGTTCGACGCCGTGGCGCTGCAGAAGTACCACTGGATCGAGCGCATCGACCACGTGCACACGGCGGGCAACTCCTCCGGCATCGTCGACGGCGCGGCCCTCGCCCTGATCGGCAGCGAAGCGCTCGGCGAGCGCACCGGTCTGCGCCCGCGCGCCCGCATCGTCGCCGCCGCGCTCAGCGGTGCGGACCCGACGATCATGCTGACCGGCCCCGGACCGGCCGTGCGCAAGGCCCTGGCCAAGGCCGAGCTGAGCATCGACCAGATCGACCTGGTGGAGATCAACGAGGCGTTCGCCGCCGTCCCGCTGAAGTTCATGAAGGAGTTCGGCGTCAGCCACGAGAAGGTCAACGTCAACGGCGGCGCGATCGCGATGGGACACCCGCTGGGCGCCACCGGGGCGATGATCCTGGGCACCCTGATCGACGAGCTGGAGCGCCGCAACCAGCGCTACGGCCTGGCCACGCTGTGCATCGGCGGCGGCATGGGGATCGCGACGATCGTGGAACGCATCGGCTGAAGGACACATCACACATGAGCGAGCAAAACACCATCCGCTGGTCCTCCGACGCCGACGGCATCGTTGTGCTGACCCTGGACGACCCGCAGCAGCAGGCCAACACCATGAACGAGCGCTACCAGCGCAGCATGGACGAAACCCTGCAGCGCCTGGAGAACGAGCGCGAGAACATCTCCGGGGTCGTCATCACCTCCGCGAAGAGCACCTTCTTCGCCGGCGGTGACCTGCGCGAACTCGTCCAGGCGCGCTCCGGCGACGCCGCGCGCGTCACCGAGACCACCACCGCCGTCAAGAAGCAGCTGCGCCGGCTGGAAACCCTCGGCGTCCCGGTCGTGGCGGCGCTCAACGGCACCGCGCTCGGCGGCGGCCTGGAGATCGCGCTGGCCTGCCACCACCGCATCGCGCTGAACGACCCCAAGTCCCGCTTCGGATTCCCCGAGGTGACCCTCGGCCTGCTGCCCGGCGCGGGCGGTGTGGTGCGCTCGGTGCGGATGCTGGGCATCGCCGACGCGCTGCTCAACGTGCTGCTGCAGGGGCAGCGGCTGCGCCCGGAGAAGGCCGCCAAGATCGGCATCGTCGACGAGCTGGTCGACACGCCCGAGCAGCTGCTGGCCCGCGCCAAGGAGTGGATCAAGGCCAACCCCGACTCGGCCCAGCCGTGGGACAAGCCCGGCCACAAGATCCCCGGCGGCACCCCGTCGAACCCGAAGTTCGCCGCCAACCTGCCCGCGTTCCCCGCGAACCTGCGCAAGCAGCTCAAGGGCGCTCCGCTGCCCGCGCCGAAGAACATCATGGCCGCCGCGGTCGAGGGCGCGCAGGTCGACTTCGACACCGCGCTGACCATCGAGGGCCGCTACTTCGTGGAGCTCGTGTGCGGGCAGACCGCCAAGAACATGAGCAAGGCGTTCTTCTTCGACCTGCAGCACATCAATTCCGGCGGCAGCCGCCCGTCCGGTGAACCCACCTGGCGGGCCGAGAAGGTCGCCGTCCTCGGCGGCGGCATGATGGGCGCCGGCATCGCCTACGTCTGCGCCAAGGCCGGCATGCAGGTGGTGCTCAAGGACATCTCCCTCGAAGCCGCCGAGAAGGGCAAGGACTACTCGGTGAAGCTGGAGGAGAAGGCCATCGCCCGCGGCCGCTCCACCCGCGAGAAGTCCGATGCGCTGCTGGCCCGCATCACGCCCACCGACCAGCTGGAACCGCTGTCCGGCTGCGACCTGGTGATCGAAGCGGTCTTCGAGGACACCAAGCTCAAGCACCAGGTCTACGGCGAGGTCCAGGACGTCGTCGACGGTGACGCGCTGATCGCCTCCAACACCTCGACGCTGCCCATCACCGGGCTCGCCGAGGGCGTGCGCCGCCGCGAGGACTTCATCGGCCTGCACTTCTTCTCCCCGGTGGACAAGATGCCGCTGGTGGAGATCATCTGCGGCGAGCACACCAGCGACAAGGCGCTGGCCCGCGCCTTCGACGTGGTGCAGCAGATCAAGAAGACGCCGATCGTGGTCAACGACAGCCGCGGCTTCTTCACCAGCCGGGTCATCGGCACCTTCCTCAACGAGGGCGTGTCGATGCTCGCCGAGGGCATCCACCCGGCGTCGATCGAGCAGGCCTCGGCGCAGGCCGGATTCCCGGCACCGGTGCTGCAGCTGTTCGACGAGCTCACCTTCACCCTGCCGCGCAAGATCCGCGACGAGAGCCGCCGCGCGGTCGAGGCGGCAGGAGGCACCTGGACGCCGCACCCGGCCGAGCAGGTGCTGGACCGGATGATCGACGAGTTCGACCGCAAGGGCCGCTCCAGCGGAGCCGGTTTCTACGACTACGCCGACGGCAAGCGCACCGGCCTGTGGCCGGGCCTGGCCGAGCACTTCGGCACCGACCGCGACCCGTCCGAAGTGGACATCGCGGACCTCCGGGAGCGGATGCTGTTCGTGGAGGCGCTGGAAACCGTCAAGTGCTTCGACGAAGGCGTGCTGCGATCGGTGCCGGACGCCAACATCGGCTCGATCTTCGGCATCGGCTTCCCGGCCTGGACCGGCGGTGTCGTGCAGTACATGAACGGCTACCCCGGCGGCCTGGCCGGATTCGTGGCCCGCGCCCGGGAACTGGCCGACCGCTACGGGCCCCGCTTCGACCCGCCCGCCTCTCTGGTGAGCCGGGCCGAAGCAGGTGAGCCCTTCGACATCGGCGAACCGGACGAGGGAATCGTCTCCGCCACCGCGGCGTGACCCGCGCCGGGTGGGCGCTCCGGCGCCCACCCGGCACCGCGGTCTACTCCCGCACCGTCGCGGTGATCGCACCGGCGACCCCGATGACCACTGCTGTGATCACGGCCGTGGTCGGCCACCCGAGCCATTCGGCCGCCGCCGCGCCGAAGGCGGTGCCGAGACTCCCACCCATGAAGTACACCAGCATGTACGCGCTGTTGAAGCGCGCCGGTGCCGCCGGGTCGATCGAGAGAACGGTGCTCTGATTGGCGACCTGAGCGGCGAAGAGGCCGGCGTCGAAGAGCGCCAGGCAGACGAGCGTCACCGCGGTGTCCGCGAGCGCGAACCCAGCGACCGCCGCGGCAACCCCGGCCAGCGCCAAGCCCGCCAGGATGACGCGCCTGGCACCCACCCGGTCGGTCCAGGTGCCCGCGACCTGCGTAGCCGGAATCCCCGCCAGACCCGCCAGGGCGTACCAGCCGATCCGTTCCGCGGAGTAGGAGAACGGGGGCGCGGAAAGAGCCACCGCGAGCCCGGCCCACACCGCGCAGAACGCGAAGAACCACAGAGCACCGCGGATCGCCGCGATCCGGAGCACGGCGTACCGGACGAACAGGCCCGGTAGGGAACGCAGAGCCGCGAGGTAGCCGCGCTCGGTTCCACCCCGCGTGGCCGGGAGCACCACCGGACAACACGCTGCGACGACCGCGCAGGCGGCGGCGAACACGAGAAGCATTCCGCGCCAGCCGATCTCGTCGGTGAGCCACCCGCCGACGATCCGGCCCGCGAGAATTCCAGCCGATATCCCAGCGGTCACCATGCCCAGGACCGTTGCGCGTCGATGCGGGGGAGCGAGCCGACCCGCGACCGAGCTGAGCCCTGCGCCCACAGCTGAACAAGTTCCGATCACGCCGATCACCGACCCCAGCACCCACACGTTCCCCACCGCAGCGCTCAGCGCCGACGCAGCTGCCAGGGCCCCGAACTGCGCTGCCAGAACACGCCCAGGCGCATAGCGATCGACCAGCGGGACGAGGAGGCTGAGTCCGACCAGGTACCCGACCGGCCCGCAGGCGAGTGCGAGCCCGACAGCGGCGACCTGGGAACCCAGCGAAGCCGCCACCTCCGCGATCGCGGGCTGCAGCGGGTAGATGGTCGACGTCCCGAGGGCGGCTGCGAGGGACATGAACAGCACGACAGGGCTGCGGAGCGGAGAGGTGGTGAGTGTCTTGGCGACAGGATCAGCGTTCACAGCGATCGACCGTATGGAGCGCCGATGCCGGAAGCTGGCGGAAACCCGACGTCACCACCGCCCGTGCACGCCGGCGTTCAGCAACACGGCCGAGGCGGATTCCTTGGCAGGGCCTCACGAGCAATCCCGCTGACCGGTGCTCTCCTGCCTGCCCACGTCAGATGACAGGAAGGTTCCCATGCTTGCAACGGCTTGGTGGTGACAGGAAGGTTCCCATGCTCGCAGCCGGTTGGTGGTGACAGGAAGGTTCCCATGCTCGCAGCCGCTCGGTGATGACAGAAAGGTTCCCTTCCTCCACCGAAGACCAGTCGCTGCGGGAAGAAGCGGCTGTCACCGGACGGGGCACCACTGCGGTGCGATGCGCGCCGGGTGGGCGCTCCCACGTCCACCCGGCGCCGCATGTCAAAGCGACGAGATGGCCCGGCCCGGCGTCACCTGACGGGTTCACTGCCTCGCATCGGCACAGAACGCGTCGTCGATGGTGATCGCCACGTCCTCATCGATCACCAGGTGACGGGCAGTTCCCGCACCCGGTAGAAGACAGCGTTCTCATCGAACTCCAGGTCTGCCTGCGGAACAGCCATCCGCAGTCCGGGAACGCGACGCAGCGCGTCGAAGACGACCTGCAGCTCGAGCCGGGCCAGCGACTGGCCCAGGCACTGGTGGGCACCAAATCCGAAAGCGACGTGGTGCCGTGATTTCCTGCCGACGTCGAGCACATCCGGCTCCAGGAAGACCGAGGGATCCCGGTTCGCGGTGCTCTTCACCGCGATGATGCCCTCGCCCGCCCGGATGAGCTGACCACCGATCTCGATGTCGGCGCGCGCGACCCGCCGGGCCTCGGTGTGCGTGATCGAGAGATAGCGCAGGAGCTCCTCGACGGCACCGTCGACCAGAGCCGGATCGCCGCTGCGCCGGACCAGCTCCCACTGCTCCGGGTTCGCCATCAGCGCGGCGAGTCCCAGCGCGATCATCGACGCGGTGGTGTCGTGGCCTGCCACCAGCAACAGCTGCCCCGCCACAGCGATCTCCCGCAGCGACATCGCACCGGACGCGTACTGCCCGACGGCGAGCCTGCTGAGCAGGTCATCCCTCGGCTCGGCAGCCTTGGCCACGACCAAGGACTCCAGGTACGCGTTCAGCTCCTCGCTGGCGGCCACCGCGAGAGCCGGATCGGCCTGGTCCATGACCAGCGTCTGCGCGACTCCTTGGAAGAACGAGCGATCGGCGTAAGGCACGCCAAGCAGTTCGCAGATCACCAGCGACGGAACCGGCAGCGCGAACGTCGCCACCAGATCGGCCGGATTCGGGCCACCGAGCATGTCGCTGAGCAGGTCGTCGACGATCCGCTCGATCCGCGGCCGCAGCCCGGCGATCTTCCGCACCGTGAACTCGGGCGCGAACAACCGCCGCTGCGCGAGGTGCTCCGGCGCGTCCATCTGCATCAACGTCCGCATCCGGGAGTCGCGCGCCCGGCTGACCGCGTTCGTGTGCGGGAATCCGGGTTGTCCGGGATCGACGCTGACGCGAGGATCGGCGAGCAGCGCCCGCACGTCCGAATAGCGCGTGACCACCCACGGCTCGCTGCCGTCCCACAGCTTCACCCGCGAAACCAGGGCTTCCCGGAACCGGCGGCTCAGCTCCGGCGGAGGGTCGAAAGGGCACCCCGCGGCTCGGGACATCGGGAACTCGGACACGAAGTCTCCTTTGGACTCAACTGCGGACGGCGGCACGCGAGCGGGATGCGGTCAGCGGAGCGGCGATGAGTGCGGCAGCGGCGAGGATGCCGAAACCGAAGGTCAGCGCGGTGGTGTAGCCGTGCACGCTCGCGGCATGGCTGCCCGCATCCGGGTGGGACGCGGCGGCGCTGGTCGCGATGCTGTTGAGCAAGGCGGTGCCGAGCGCTGCGCCGATCTGCTGCGCCGCGTTGTAAGCGGCCGAGGCCGCACCCACCTCGTGATCGGCGATGCCCGCGGTCGCCAGGCTGGCGGTCGGCGGCATGACGCATCCGAGCCCCAGTCCGGTGAGCGCCAACGCCGGAACCAGGTACAGCGCGAAGACGTTCGTGCTCTCCGGAGTCAGCAGTGCCAGCACGAACATCCCGGCGGCCGCGGCGATCAGTCCGGGCACGATGAGCGCGGCGGGAGCGTGCCTCTTCCCGGCGATCAGCGTCGAGCCGACCAGGGCAGCGACCGCGTTGATGATCAGCGCCAGTCCTGTTCGGACCGGCGACCAGCCCAGGACGGTCTGCGCGTAGTAGCTCGTGAACAGGTAGAAGCCGAACATGGCGACGAACATCAGCGTGATCGAGATGAACGCCCCACCACGAGCACGGTCCCGGAACACGTGGATCGGCAACAGCGGATGCGAAGCCCGCAGCTCCACGACCACGAACGCGACGAGCAGCAGCACCCCGCAAGCCAGCAGCGCGAGCTCCACCGCCGAACCCCAACCACGCGATTCCGCCTGGCTGAACGCGAAGACGACCGAGGCGAATCCCGCGGTGGACAACAGCGCTCCGACGACATCGAGCCGTCCGGTGGCCTGCGGTCCGCTCCCCGGCACGAACACCGCACCGGCCAGCGCGAGCGCGACCACCGGAACGTTGATGTAGAAGCACCACCGCCAGCCGGCGTACTCGGTCAGCAACCCACCGGCGATGAGCCCGACAGCTGCCCCCGCCGCCCCGACCCCGGCGAAGACGCCGAACGCGCGCCCCCGCTCCCGAGACTCGGTGAACGTGCTGGCCAGCAAAGACAAACCCGCTGGAGCGAGCAGAGCGGCGAACACGCCCTGCAGAGCCCGCGCACCGAACAGCATCCCGGGGCTGAAGGCGAGACCGCCGAGCGCGGACGCGACGCCGAACCCGACCAACCCGACGACGAAACCGCGCCGATGCCCCAACGCACCGCTCACTCGCCCACCGATCAACAACAACCCGCCGAACGCCAGCGCATAGGGGGTGATCGCCCACTGCCGGTCGGCATCGGAAATCCCGAGCGCGGCCTGCGCGGAAGGCAGCGCGATGTTCACGATCGTCCCGTCCAGCACCACCAGCAGTTGAGCCGCGCTCACCACCGGAAGCGTCCACCACCGACGCGCGGAACCAACAGAAGTCCCGCCATTTCCCGAATCCATGAATTCGAGCCTGTCATTGAAGTGACCCCGGAAACCTCGCCGCGCACGAGCAGCCCATTCCAGCCACCACAAGGCGAAAACCCGCAACCCGCACTTCAACCCCACCTCGCGAGCCGCGCTCGACGGATGACAGGAAGGTTCCCTTGCGCACGTGCCCGCCGCATGGCTCCGGGCACGGGTGACAGGAAGGTTCCCTTGCTCCACCGAGTGCCCCACAGCGCGGCGGGTGAGGTGACAGGAACGTTCCCTTCCTCGCAGCAGCGGGCCGCAGGCCCGGTGACAGGAAGGTTCCCTTGCACGCGTGACGCCGCGTGGCGCTGGCGCGGGTGACAGGAAAGTTCCCATCCTCGCGGCAGAGACGTGCTGCCCGTCGGAGTCCCTGCGAGCATGAGCGGAACCGAAATCGACCGGCCGGAATTCGGCTGGCCGATTCGTAAAACAGATCCGGAATTCGCGGAATTGCTCCGCGCGCGGGAAGAAGGCAAAAGAAAAGCGGCCCCGGATCTCAGTGATCCGGGGCCGCTCGGCGCAGCAGGTCGGCCTCAGAGGGCGTCGGCGACCTTTCCGACCGTCGGGTACAGCACGCCGGTGATCTGGTGCACCGGCTTCGCCGGGACGCGGCTGGTGAGCTGGTTCGACAGCTCGCCGGCACCACCGCCGAGGCCCTTGTCGAGCTCGGCCAGCGGCGGGATCTTGCCCACCGCGGGCAGGAGCTCCGCGGGCTTGGGCAACGGCATCGGCTGGCCGGGGGAGTTGAGCGGGTTGCGCGCCAGCGTCGGCGCCACCACTCCCACCGGGCTGGCCACCGGTTCCGCCTCGAAGCCCTGCACGGCGGTCGCGTCGATAGCGGTGTCCACCGCGGAAACGCCCTGGTGACCGGGCTTTCGGGGGCCGACCTCGGCGTCGAGCAGCGTGGCGTTCGGGGTCCGCTGGTGGAGCACGCCCAGGTGCTCGGGGGCCGCCGAAACGCCGATGGTCGGCCGGGTCTTGGTCATCCCGGTCAGCCGGTTGCCCTCGGCGAGGACGTGGCTCAGCACCTGGTTCGGCTTGCCGGGCGCCAGCAGCGGGCGGCCGTCCCGCAGCTCACCGGCCACCCCGTGACCGGTGGTGATGATGTCCACGCCGACCTGCTTGACCAGGTTCGGCGAGCTCGCGTGCAGCTGCGCGTCCGCGCACGGGGCCTTGACGGGGTTGAACCCGGCGCCCTTCTGCATCTGGCAGGCGTTGACCGGGGCGGTGAACCCGACCTGGTCCGGAATCGACGACAGGTCCGGCTTCGGCAGATCGGTGGTCTCCGCGGCGGAGGCGGCACCGGTACCGACTGCGGCGAACCCCGCGGCCACAACGGCTGCCTGTACTGTGCGCGTGGTCCAGGGGCGCAAGATCTGTTCTCCTAGGGGTCGGATGCGTTGGTACAGCTGACTCGGTATCGGGAGACCCTGAGAAGATCTTGACCCCAGCGCGCCGGGGACAACCTGAACGAGTGAATTCAGGTGTTCACCGGAGGTTCTGGGTGAGGCTCGGCGCGAACAGCGTCATCAGGTGCTCGGTCGCTTTCTCCGGCGTGACCTCCGGGCGCTGCTCCCGCCACAGCGCCAGCCGCTCGCAGGCGCCGATGATCGCCTCGGCGAAGGCCTCCAGCTGCTCGTCGTCGAGATCTGGGCGGGCGGCTTTCAGCAGCCCGGATGTGAAATCCCGCTGCTGCAACCGGATCGCTTCGAGCTCGGAGCTCACCGACGCACTGGGCACGGCGGACTCGTTGCGCAGCAATGCCCAGGCCTGCGCGTGCTCGTCGCCGAACCTGAAGAACGCCAGCAGGCAGTCGTGCATGAGTTGTTCCGGGGTGTCCGCCCCGGCGGCCGCGACGGTGCTGGCCTCGATGAGCTCCCGCTTGCACCGCTTCAGGCAGGCCAGCAGCAAGCCCTCCTTGGAGCCGAAGTACTCGTAGAGCATCGGCTTGGACAGGCCCACCCGCGCCGCGATGTCGTCCATGGAGGTCGCCTGGTAGCCGTCGGCGGCGAACACCTCCTCGGCCACGGCCAGGATCTGCTGCTCCCGCTCGGCTCGCGACATCCGCTTGCGCCGGCCGGTTGATGCCTGCTGGGTCTGCACGAAATCAACCCTACCGCAAGTAACTTACTCGTAGTAACCTACTGCTGAGTAGATCAGTCGTGCCGGTGTCCGAGGAGGCCCTGATGGCGCAACGGCAGTCGAAGGACCAGCGCAGTTACCGAACCTCGGTGGTCATCGTGGGGACCGGGTTCTCCGGTCTGGGCATGGCCATCAAGCTCAAGCAGGCCGGGATCGAGGACTTCATCGTCCTGGAGAAGGCCGCTGACCTCGGTGGCACCTGGCGCGACAACACCTATCCGGGCTGCGCCTGCGACGTGCCGTCCCTGATGTACTCCTTCTCGTTCGAGCAGAACCCGAACTGGTCGCGGATGTTCGCCAGGCAGGGCGAGATCTCGGACTACCTGCAGCACTGCGCGGACAAGTACCGGGTCCGCGACCACATCCACTACGGCGTGGAGTTCTCCGGCGCCGAGTACGACGAGGCCACCCAGACCTGGCGCGTGAGCACCGCGGACGGCTCCGAGTACGTGGGCAAGGCGCTGGTCTCCGGCGTCGGCGCCCTGCACATCCCGAGCTACCCGGAACTGCCGGGCGTGCAGGACTTCGAGGGCGAGGTGTTCCACTCCGCGGAGTGGAACCACGACTTCGACCTGGCCGGCAAGCGCGTAGCGGTGATCGGCACCGGCGCCAGCGCGATCCAGTTCGTGCCCCAGATCGCCAAGAAGGTCGCCAAGCTGCACCTGTTCCAGCGCACGCCCCCGTGGATCCAGCCCAAGCCCGACCGGCCGGTCCCCGAAGCCCTCCAGCGCCTGTTCCGCCGGGTTCCGCTGGTCCAGCGGGCGGCCCGCGCCGCGCTCTACTGGACCCTCGAGGCGCGCTACTTCGCGGTGTTCAACAAGCACCTCGGCAAGCTCTCCGAGCACCTGTCGAAGCGCTACATCCGCAAGGCGGTCAAGGATCCCGAGGTGCGCGCCGCGGTCACTCCGGACTACTCCATGGGCTGCAAGCGGATCCTGCTCTCCAGCGACTACTACCCGGCGCTCAACCGATCCAATGTGGACCTGGTGACCAGCGGTGTCGCCGAGGTGCGGAAGAACTCCGTGGTCACAGGTGACGGCCAGGAACACCCGGTGGACGCGATCATCTACGGCACCGGTTTCCACGTCACCGACGCCTTCGATCACCTGACCATCGTCGGCCGCGACGGGCGCAAGCTCCAGGACGCGTGGCGCAACGGGATGGAGGCTTACCTGGGCGTTGCCGTCTCCGGCTTCCCGAACCTGTTCTTCCTGCTGGGGCCCAACACCGGGCTCGGCCACAACTCCGTGGTGTTCATGATCGAGTCGCAGCTGAACTACGTGCTCGGCGCCTTGCGAGGGATCTGCCGCGGCAAGGTGGCCCAGCTCGACGTCCGCCAGTCGGTGCAGGACGACTTCAACAGCGAGATCCAGTCCGAGCTCGGCGACGCGGTGTGGTCGGCTGGCGGCTGCCGCAGCTGGTACCTCGACGAGAACGGCGTCAACCGCACCATCTGGCCCGGCTTCACCTGGAAGTACTGGCTGCGCACTCGAAAGGTGGATCCTGCGGACTTCGAGATCACCGCGGCGCGGGGTCGTTGAAGCTTCGCACGGACGTTCGATATAGTGGTGCGGTCACTGCCGAGCAGCCCCTCCGGGGCTCACCCTTGAGCAAGGTGTGGCCATGTCACCGCTGTCGTCCGACGAACTGCGCGAGATCCGCGACGAGCTGAACGCCGGAACCACGCCGACGGTGTGGTTCACCGGCTCCGCCATCGGCGTTCCGGAAGGACGCTCGGGGAAGGTGATCTCGCTCGGCGAGCCGGCCGAAGGCGACTTCATCCAGGTCCGCCCGGCCGGTTCGAAGGACGTCCTGTCCTTCTCCGCGGCGGAGGTCACGAAGGTGAAGCCACCGCGCAAGCGCGCCGCCGCGCCCGAGCCGGCGAAGCCGGCTCCCAGCGCGGCGAAGCCCAAGACGGTGGGAGCGACGTTGCCCCGGGTGACGACTGCGGCGCAGGCGAAGCCCGCGCAGAGCGCGGCGAAGCCGGCCACCCCGGCGAAGCAGGCGGAAGCGGCGAAGCCGAGCGCGGAGGAGAAGCCGGCGGCCCGGCGCAAGCCGCGCCCGCCGAAGGCGGTCGGCGGGGCGACGGTGACGCTGACGGCCGACGACGACGGCCAGTGGAGCGTGGAGGTCAGCACACCCAAGAAGCGGGTGCTGAAGCCGACCCCGGTGCAGGCCGGAGCGGTGGCGCAAGCGGCGAAGGCGCTGCACGACGACGTCGCGGCGGCGGTCGAGCCGCTGATCGAAGCGGCCCGGGAACAGCAGCGGGTCCGAGTCGAACAGCTCCGCGCGGAACTGGCAGCGGCCGAAGCGGCCCTGAACGACCTCCGCTCCTGACCGGCCCGGCTCGCCGACGCGAGCATGGGAACTTTCCTGTCACCCACCACCCGTACGTCCACGCGCCCGAGATGAGGAAGGGAACCTTCCTGCCACCGGCATGCCCGGTGACGGTGAGGATGGGAACCTTCCTGTTATCCACGGCCCGGGTGCCCACGTGTCTGCTGCGAGCATGGGAACCTTCCTGTCATCTTGCTTGCCTGCGGAGGCCGCAGATGGCGGAGCGGAGTTCGCACCACGCGAAGCAGTGCGAACCCCGCTCGATCAGGACGGCTCTACTCGATCTCGGTGATCGCGCTCTTGGCCTGCTGGCCGCGGTCGGTGGGCGGGATGCGGTCGTAGTCGGCCGGGTCGAGGTTGTCGACCTGCCCGCTCGCGATCGACGAGAGGATCCCGTCGAGGCCGATGTAGACCGTGCGGGTCAGCATCCCCCGGTGCTGCTCACCGAGGTTCTGGGTCTGGCCGCGCACCTCGAACAGCACCGCGCCGCTGCCGTTGAGCTGGAACGAACCAAGGCCCGTGCCGGGCAGGTTGGTGTCCTGCGGGTAGAGCGTGATGTTGCCGAAGTCGGGGTTCTGGTTGGCCGCCGCCTGCAGCGCGTTGTAGGCGGCCACGTTGAGCTGCTTGGAGTACTCGGGCCGGAAGGTGTCGGCGAACTCGGCGTACGCCGAGCCCTCGGGAGTGGCCGGGTCGGCGACGAACTTGCCGGACAGGCTCATCGTCACGAAGCGGTCAGTGCCCGGAACCGTGTAGCAGGCGCCCTGGTGGTGCAGGTCGATGTAGGTGTCGACCGCCCCGAACTCGTCGCGCAGCGACCGGTACACATCGCGCACTGCCTGCGTTTCGGGGCTGATGAACCAACCCGGCTTGTCGCTGGCGCCGGGGAAGTCCTGCGGCTGCGGCTGGTAGTCGAGGTCCGGGTTGTAGTCGCGGTTGACGTCGAAGCCGGGGCGCTGCGAGTAATCGTCCCCCTGCCGCGGCTCGGTGTAGTAGTTCCACGGGGCCTGCGCGGTCGCCAGCTGCGGGAAGCGCGCCTGAGCTTCCTCCCACGTCATGTCGTTGCCGCGCCGGTCCAGCGCTCCGGCATCGGGGTTGATCTTCGGCATGGCCACCACGGTCAGCTGCTCGCGGATCCTCCTGGCGTGCGCGGAGTTCGAAGTGCCCAGGTAGTCGATGATGTCCAGCGCCGCGTCCGGCCCTGTCTTCTCGTTGCCGTGGATCTCCGCGGTGATCAGCACCACCTTCGGCCCGGTGCCGACCCGGGCCAGCAGCATGTCGCGGCCCCGGTTGGATTCGCCGATTTTCTCCACCACGACCCGGCCCGCGCTGACGCGCTCGATCCGGTCGAGCTCGACCAGGAGCTCGTCGTAGCTGGTGAACTCCGAGATCGGGTTCTCTCGCGGTTCCTCGCTGCACGGCGGCGGTGCTGCCGAGCTCAGCGGTGCGGTGGTCGTCGCGGGGACGAACGCCGCGCCCGCGACCACGGCGGCCAGTGCCAGTACTCGCATCCGGTGCATCCAGAACTCCTTGCCGTTGCTGGGACGGCATCAGCCAAACCGATCGCGATCAAAGCCACAATCGGCCAGCAGTGGACATCCCGGGCGTTGAGCGGGGATGGACAGATGGCGTGGTTCAGGCCTATCAAGTAGCGGTGCGAGCCTCGGTCGAACCACGTGAGCGGAACAGAACGCCCCTGCAGCACACCTCGTTCCGGTTGCTGCTGGTGGCAACGGTGGGTGGCTTCGCCGGGTACATCCTGCTGATGCCGGTGCTGCCGCTGTGGGCGGTGGTGGGTGGCGCCGGTGAGATCGCGGCCGGCGCGACGAACGCCGTCTTCATGCTGGTGACGGTGATCACACAGCTCTGCATGCCGTGGTTGCTCAAACGCATCGACCACCGGGTCGCCTTCGGCCTGGGCACGATCCTGATCGGTCTGCCCACACCGCTCTACGCACTGTCCAGCGACCTCTGGTTATTGCTCGCGGTGTCGAGCGTGCGGGGCATCGGCTTCGGACTGCTGACCGTGACCGGTGCCGCGCTCGTGGCGGAGCTCGTTCCGGTCGAGCAGCGCGGCCGGGCGGCGGCCTTGTACGGGCTGTCGATCGGGCTGCCGAACGTGATCTTCCTGCCGGTGGGAGTCTGGCTGACCCAGCAGATCGGATTCACCCCGCTGTTCTGGATCGCGGGTGTGCTCCCGGTCGCCGCCACAACCGTGCTGTTCGGCATGTCCCGCGTGCAGGCCCGCGAACCCGCGGGCAAGGCGAGCGCCACGACCTTCCCCCTCGCGCTGCTGCCGTCCTGGACGGTCATGACCGCGGTGGCGGTCGGCGCCGGGGGCATCATCGCCTTCCTGCCGTTGGCGATCGGCGAGTCGGTCGCCCCGGCGGCGCTGATGACCTTCGGCGCCGCCACGATGCTCGGCCGCTGGGGAGCGGGCCAGCTCGGCGACCGGCTCGGCCAGCACCGCATCCTGGTCCCGTCGGTGCTGCTGGCGGGGCTCGGCGCCGGACTGCTCGCGGTGGCGGCGTGGGGCGCGGACCCGATTGCCCTGCTCGGCACGGTCGCGTTCGGCTGCGGCTTCGGCGCGGTGCAGAACACGACCCTGGTCATGATGTTCGAGCGGACCTCTTCCGGCGTGGCCAGCACGGCCTGGAACATCGCCTACGACGCGGGCCAGGGGCTCGGCTCGCTCGGCTTCGGCATCCTGATCGCCCTGTCCGGCTATCCCCTCACCTTCGTGATCATGGCCGTGCTCATCGGTGCCTGCGCGCCGCTTGCCTTCGGCCGCCGGCGTGGTTGAGAGGATGGGAACTTTCCTGTCACCGACCGCCGTATCGCGAGGCTGTGAGCATGGGAACTTTCCTGTCACCTGCACCCGGCGAGCGCGTGTTGCGAGCATGGGAACCTTCCTGTCATCCACCCCAGGCGAAGCCCCCAGCCAGCCGCGTATGTGATTGCGAACACACGCCCCCGCGAGCTCCCGAGGAGGCGGCCCGGGGAGCGGTCCGGTGCCGTGAGCGGTGCGTGACGACGCCGGAGGTTCCGCCCGGGCGCGAGCGCCTAGAATGCGAAGTGTGTTCCGCAGCCTCTTGACCCCGCGCTGGCTGCTTCTGCACGTGCTGTTCATCGCGGCCACGATCACCACCGGCTTCCTGGCCGTGTGGCAGTGGGATCGCGCGCACGAGGCCGGCGGGAGTTTCCAGAACCTCGGCTATGCGCTGCAGTGGCCGCTGTTCGGCGCGTTCACGATCTTCCTGTGGATCCGCGTGGCTCGCATGGATCTGAGCCGGGAGCGGGAGGAGGCCGCGCCGGAGGCGGACGCGTCCGCTGAGCAGGTGGTGGAGCAGCCGGAAGTGCGCCGGAAGCGGCCGCTGGTGCCGCCGCCGGCGCCGCGCGTCGACCCTGATGAGGATCCGGAGCTCGCCGAGTACAACAGGTACCTGGCCGAGCTCAACGATGCCGACCGGCGCGCTAGTTGAACGTGATGTTGCCGTTGAACTCGCGGGTCTGAACCAGGTTCTTCACCTGCCCGTGGTTGACGTTGACCACGCTGCCCTTGGTGGCCGAGATCGCGTTGTGCACTTCAGCTCCCTCGGCGCGCAGCTGTTCAGCGAACTCGGTGTCCTCCGCGCACACCTGGTCCAGCCGCTCGGCGAGCGCGGTGATCTGCGGCTGATCCGCGCTCTGCTCAGCGGCTTCGAGTGCGGCCTTCGTCTCAGGATCGCGCTCCGACCTCCGCTGGACGAGCTCTCGGACCTTCGTCAGCGCGGCCTTCCCGGCCGCACCCAGCGCTGTCGCCGCTTGCCCGGCGAGCGCGGTGGCCAGCGAATCCAGGAATGGGTCGGTCATTTCTCCTCCACGCGATCGGCTCGGCTGATCACCAAGTGTAGTGATCTCGATCGCGGGAGTGGGCGTGTTGAGGCTCGCTGGGCCGTTCGGTGCATCATCGGCTCGGATCGCCGATGTGATATCAACGAATTGGCTGGCAGTGCAGAGGAGCAGGTGTCGGATGGGGCCGCTGATGCGGTCGTCGACGGGATGCTCTCCGGCCGGCCGGTGAACCGTGAGGCGGATTCCAGGTGGGCGCTTCGACCGGCGGTCGGTGGTCGAGCCGGGTGGACACTTGATGATTGGGGCAGGCGTGCGCAGCGGCGTGCTGTTGAAGATGTTCGGGTTGTGCGTCCTGGCCGGCGTACTGGTGGCGGCGTTACTGCTGCCGATGGCGACCGGGGCCGGGGCGATGGTCAACCAGACGACCGACGCCATGTCCAAAATGTCGAGTTCCCTTGCGCGACAGGACATGCCGCAGGTGTCGACGGTCACCGACAAGGACGGAGCACCGATCGCCTACTTCTTCGACGACTACCGCGTCGAAACCGGTTCCGATGAGATCTCCGAGTACATGAAAGCGGCGATCACCGCGGTCGAGGACAAGCGCTTCTGGGACCACGGCGGCGTCGACTGGCACGGCACGATGCGCGCACTGGCGACCAACCTGAGCAGCGGTGAAGCGTCGCAGGGCGCATCGACCATCACGCAGCAGTACGTGAAGAACTACCTCGTGCACGTGGTCGCCGGCTCGGACAACCCGATCGAGGCCGAGAAGGCCAAGGAGACGACGATCGCGCGGAAGCTCCGCGAAGCCAAGATCGCCGTCGAGCTCGAGCGCACCATGACCAAGGAGGAGATCCTCACCGGATACCTCAACGTGGTGCCCTTCGGCAACCAGACCTTCGGCGTGGGCGCGGCCTCGCAGACCTACTTCGGCACCACGCCGGACAAGCTGACCATCGCCCAGTCCGCGCTGCTCGCCGCGATCGTCAACGCGCCGGGATCGCTGAACCCCAACAGCAACCCCGAAGACGCGAAGCGGCGGCGCGACCTCGTCATCGACCTGATGACGGACCCGACCAACAACAAGTTCATCACCAAGGAAGACGCCGAGCGCGCCAAGCAGGAGCCGCTCAACACGCTGTCCCCGCTGGGCCGCCCGCCGAACGGCTGCGTCGGCGTCGGCGACGGCACCACCGACGGCTTCTTCTGCACCTACGTCGTCGACTACCTCGACAACCTCGGCATCGACCGGAAGATGCTGAAGACCGGCGGCTACACCATCCGCACCACGCTCGACCGCAAGTCCACCGAAGCGGCCAAGGCCGCCGCGGAAGCCCAGGTGCCGACCCAGACCGAAGGCATCGCCAACGCCATGGCGGTCGTCGAACCGGGCCAGGAGAAGCACAAGGTGCGGGCGCTGGTCGCCAACCGGGACTTCGGCAACGACGCGAGCAAGGGACAGACTGCTTACGACATCGTGAGCCGGGTGCAGCCGTTCGGTGCGGGCTCGGTCTACAAGGTGTTCACCGCTGCCGCTGCGATCGAGCAGGGCATGAGCATCCACGACGTGATCGACGTGCCGGCCTCGTACACCTCCCGCGTCTACCGCAACGGCACCGCGCCGTACACGGTCAGCAACGCCGACGGTGTGACGCCAGGGCCGCGGACGCTGCAGATGGCGCTCGCGACCTCGCCCAACACGGCGTTCGTGGCGCTCTCCGAACGTGCCGGTCTCGACAACGTCGTCGACATGGCCGCCCGCCTCGGACTGCGTCGCGGGATGAACGGCGTGAACACCAGCGGCCAGATCCTGAAGTCGGACGGTTCCAACGGGCCGTCCCAGGCGGAAGCGATCAAGAACGGCAACCGCGGAGCGTTCACCCTCGGCTACACCCCGACCAGCGTCCTGGAGCTCTCCAACGTTGGAGCGACGATCATGAGCGGCGGCATGTACTGCCCGCCGACCCCGATCGAGGAGGTCAAGGACCGGCTGGGCAACCCGGTGCCGCTCAAAGAGGCGAAGTGCGAGCGAGCAGTGTCCCCGGAGGTCGCGGCGGCGCTGGCGCAGGGCATGAGCAAGGACGACACCGACGGCACCTCCCGGATGGCCGCGCAGGAGGCCGGCTGGACGCGGCCGATGATCGGCAAGACGGGAACCACGCAGGCGCACCAGTCGGCGGCGTTCCTCGCAGCCACCCCGCAGATGTCGGGTGCGGTCCTGACCTACTCCGACGGCCGCATCCCGCAGGGCATCTGCGACGGCGGTGGTAACGAGCCGCCGCGCCTCTGCGGCAAGAACGGCGGCAACATCTACGGTGGCAAGGTGCCGGCCAGAACGTGGTTCGCGGCGATGAACCGGATCCACGAAGGCCTGCCGGTGGCCCCGCTGCCGTAGTCGGTCCAGGCGCCGCAAACGTCGACCAGCCCGTGCTCGTCCAAATGGATGAGCACGGGCTTTCGCTTTCTGGTCTTCGGAAGAAAGCGGATGGGCAAATATCGAATTCGGTCGCGTAAAACGGCTCTTCTGCCGCTTGGTGATTTCCTGGCTGCCTGATTTCGGTACCGCCGAACGGGTTTATTCTGGGGTCGTGGAGTGGTTTTCATTACGCTTGTGGGCCTGATCGATTAGCTCTAGCCTCAAGATGGCTGGGGTGGGTTCGTCGACAGATTCGTATCATCGAACCCGAACTGCTGCGGTCTCATGGTTTTCCGTTCAGAGTGGTTCCTGATTACGGGTGGGTGGGCCATGATCTTTAGCTTGGTGGAGCCGGGTATTGCGTTGGCGGCGTTGCTGGTGGGTGTTGCGCTGGCGCCAATCAAGCGCGTGGTCGCGAGAATCGTTTTCCTCGCTGTCTATCTTTTGGTGCTGACCGCGCCGTTCATCTGGCTCGTGGTGGAAGGAGCGGATTGGCGGGGGTTTTTGATTCTCGGTGTGATAGTGGGGCCGGGTTTCGCTGTCAGTGTGTTTCGGATCGTCCGTGCGGTTACCCGGAAGAAGTGAGCGGCGTCAGTTTCCTTGTCCATTCTTCTCATGTCGGAAGCTGGGCAGGCACTGTTGTGCGTTCACCTACCGGAGTGCCTGGAGTCCGGGGTGCCCGTCGGCGCAGTCCGGGAAGTGCGCGCAGTCGGCCAGGTCACCCGAAGAAGCTGAAGCAGGGTGATTTGCGCCCAAAGCGGGCCACGCCCGGCGGTGCGAGCAAGGGAACCTTCCTGTCAGCTGCGCGGCGAGAGGATTCCCTTTGTTCGCCGACCCAGACGCTCAGCTGGCGCTAAGGATGTGCTGGCAGAATGCTTCCGTGAGCACCGAGCAAGATCGAGTCGATGTTCGCGGCGTTGTCAGCTTTGTCGTGATCGCCTACCTGCCGACGTGGCTGTTGACCTTGCCGCTGTGGCTTACCGGCGAAGGACTGTCGTGGACCTGGGCACCTGTCGTGCTCCTCGTCATGATGTTCATGCCCGCAGTCGCCGCTCTGGTGGTCAGCAAGTGGATAAGCCCGAGCGCGAAGCCGCTGCGCAGCATCGGACTGACCAACCCCGGCGGTATCAAGAAGTGGTGGCCGCACATCCTGGTCGCTTGGCTGGGGCCTCCGCTTGCCATGGTGCTCGCGCTCCTGGTCGGCTACCTGCTCGGGATCTACAAAGCCGACTGGACGGGCTTCTCCGGCCTGACCGAGCAGTTCGGGACAGGCGTGATCGGTGCTGAGCCACAGACCTCGCCCGGGATGCTGGCGCTCATCCAGATCGCCCAGGTATTCGGGCTCGGCTGGTTGCAGGTCATTCCCGCCCTGGGCGAAGAGCTCGGCTGGCGCGGATACCTGGTGCAGGCCCTGCTTCCGCTCGGACAACCCGGTGCCTTCCTCACCACCGGTGTGCTCTGGGGACTCTGGCACGGACCTGTGCTGATCCTCGGGTTCAACTACCCGACGGTTCCGATCGTGGTCGCGTTCATGATGATGATGTGCTTCTGCATCCTGGTCGGAACGCTGCTCGGCTGGCTCCGGCTGGCCACCGGAAGCGTCTGGCCGGCAGCGATCGCCCACGGCTTCCTCAACGCGGCAGCCGGCTTGACCATCGTCTTCAGCCAGGCCGGGTACGCGGTCGACAACGCATCGGTCGGGCTCCTCGGCTGGACCGGCTGGATCGTCCTGGCACTGCTGATCCTGGTGCTCATGCTGCTCGGCAAGCTCCCGGTGCGCTTCCACGTGGAGCAGAGCGGAATAGCCCGTGGCGTCAACCGCCGCAGCCGCCGATGATCGGGAGCGCAAGCATGGGAACTTTCCTGTCACTCGCCGCACGCTGATCCCACGGCGGCGGTGGGTGAAAGCATGGGAGGCATGTTGACGAGTCTGCTGCCCTCCACCCAGCGCGCCCTGCTGCGGCGCCTGGCGGTGGAGCAGAGCGAGAACCGGGTCCCCTCGCTGATCGCGGGGCTGGTCCGGGATGGTGAAACGATCTGGGTCGATTCCCGGGGCAAGGTCGGTGGCCGGCCTTCGAGCACCGACACCCAGTACCGGATCGGTTCGATCACGAAGACGTTCGTCGCGGTGCTCGTGATGCGCCTGCGGGATGAAGGCCGGCTCGACCTGGCCGACAGGCTCGACGACTACTTGCCGGGAACTTCGATCGGCAACCGCAGCATCGGTTCGCTCCTCTCGCAGTCCAGCGGCCTCACGGCGGAGCCGGCCGGCCAGTGGTGGGAACGGACTCCCGGAGGCGATGCTGCCGAGCTGCTCGCCGGAATCGATGAAAGCGCACTGCGCCCCACACCGAACCACGGCTTCCACTACTCCAACGTGGGCTTCGGCGTCCTGGGCGAACTGGTTTCGCGCCTGCGCGGTGCCCCTTGGCACGAGGTGATGCAGCGCGAGATCTTGGCGCCGCTGGGCATGAAGCGCACCACTCTGGAGCCGGTCGCGCCCCACGCCGAGGGATTGGCCGTGCACCCGTGGGCGGACGTCGTGCTGTCCGAGCCGGCCGAAGACGCGGGGGCGATGGCCCCGGCGGGCCAGCTGTGGTCGACGTTCGACGACATGGTCACGTGGGTGCGGTTCGTGGGCGGAGACACCGGCGAAGTGCTGCACCCCGACACGGTCCTGGAAATGCGCTCGCCCGGCTCGGTCGACGACGGACCGGAATGGCGGGGCGGCTACGGGCTCGGACTGCAGCTGATGCGGTACCGGGGGCGACGGCTGGCCGGCCACACCGGGTCGATGCCCGGGTTCGTCGCGAACCTCTGGTCGGATCCGGACGACGCCACCGGCGTGATCTACATGGCGAACACGACCTCGGGGATGAGCGGAACGTTCTCCACGGACCTGCTCGACCTGCTCGCCCAGCACGAGCCGCGAATCCCCGAAGCCTGGGAGCCCAGCGCGGACGTGGACATGCGGCTGCTGGAACTCACCGGTCAGTGGTACTGGGGCCCGAGCCCCTATGTGCTGCGGATCCGCCCAGATGGCCTGCTCGACCTCGCCCCGTCGAAGGGCAGGGGCCGGGCATCGCGGTTCCGCGCCAACTCCGACGGCACCTGGACCGGCCTGGACGGCTACTACTCGGGCGAAACGCTGGAGGTCGGCCGGGATGCGGAGGGCACTCCCACCCACCTCAACCTGAACACGTTCATCTTCACGCGCACGCCGTACGCCAGCGAGGCACCGGTCCCCGGCGGCGTGGCGGGCTGGCGCCACGGCCGTTGATCGGCCCCGCGGGGAAGTGACGCATGGGAATCTTCCTGTCACGGATGACAGGAAGGTTCCCATGCTCCGAAGTCCCTCGGTGGGCTGGCGCGAGCAGGGCTGCGGTGTGAGGCATGCTGTTCGGTATGTCCGGAGACCTCCCCATCACCAGCCGTTGGCACATTCCCGCGGCCGAGCTCTCCGAGCGCTTTTCGCGATCATCAGGGCCCGGTGGACAGGGTGTGAACACAACCGACTCGCGGGTCGAACTCTCCTTCGATCTCGCTAGGTCGACGTCAATGCCCGAATTCCTCCGGCAGCGTGCCGCGAACCGACTTGCGAAGCGGCTCGTCGATGGTGTGATCACAGTCGTGGCGTCGGAGAACCGTGCCCAGCTGGCCAATCGTCAGGCAGCGCGGCAGAGGCTGGCCGCATTGCTGGCGGAGGCGGTCGCTCCGCCGGGGCCCAAACGGCGACGCACCAAGCCGACCAAGGGATCCCAGCAGCGGCGGCTGACCGGCAAGAAGCAGCGTTCCGAGGTGAAGCGGCAGCGTCGTCGGGGTGATCCAGGCGACGGATGAGCTGCCGATGCGCCACTAACGACTAGCCTCAACAGCAGAACGAGAGCGGAAGGGCACTGCTGATGCGCACAGCGTGGGTTTTGCCGGGTGGTTCCACTTTCGGAGCGATCCAGGCCGGACTGGTCTCCGCGCTTTTCGAAGCAGGCGTTGAACCAGACCTGCTCGTCGGCACGTCGGCGGGTTCGCTCAACGCTGCCTGGCTGGCGGGCAACCCCACGCCGAACGGCGCGGAGAAGCTACGCGAAATATGGGCTTCGATGCGGCGAACGGATGTGTTCCCCATCCAGCCGTCGCGGATCCTCGCGGGGAAGCTCGGCTTGTCCAACCATGTGATGGGCAATCACGGTCTGGCCCGCTGGCTGCACAACAACCTCCCGTTCCGGCGGTTGGAGGACGCGCAGATCCCGGTGACTGTCACGGCGACCGACATCGACAGTGGTGACCCCGTGTACTACGAGTCGGGCCCCGCGCTGCCTCCACTGGTCGCGTCGTGCTCGATCCCGGGGATGTTCCCGCCGGTCAAGATCGGTGACCGGTGGCTGGTCGACGGCGGACCGGCGGTTTTCATGCCGATCAGCCGCGCCGTCGAGCGAGGAGCGGAGCGCGTCTTCGTGCTGCCGTGCGGTGGGACAGAGCGCTTCGAGTACAACCAGTCGAAGCGCGGCATCGGTTCGATCGCGACCTGGCCGACGCCGAGGGTCCCACCGCGATCGGTCGGCGGAGTGAACGGTGCCGCACTGGGCGCGGCGATGCTGTCCGCGGCGAGGCTGGACATGCAGTTGAACGCAACGCGCTGCGAGCTCTACATCGTCCCCGCTCCATCCGTGGTGGGTCTTTCGCCGTACTCGTTCGCGCACGCCAGCGCGCTGATCGATGCGGCTTGGGAGATCGCCCGCCGGTGGTACCCGTCCGCGAAGCCAGTTCCGGAAGGGCCAGTCGACATCGGTGGGCATCCGCTCGAGAGCGGTCAGTTCGGGGTCTCCGACGTCGCTCCGACAATGCCGTGACCTAGTGCGAGCATGGGAACCTTCCTGTCACCTGGCTGACCGGAAGGTTCCCATGCTTCAGCTTCGGCCGGATCGAACCTCGGCGAGCTCGTCGACAGCCAGCCGGTCGGCAGGAGCCGTTGATGGGCGAGCCAGGCTGACCAGCACGTTTACCGCGATGTTCACCACGAGTCCGATCAAGCCGGCGTTGATGCCGAGCAACGGATCGTTCCCGGTGCTGACGAGCACTGCTACGACGGCCACGCCCACCGCGAGTCCGCTCGCTGCTCCTGCGACCGTCATGCGCTTCCACAGCAGGCTGATCAGCACCACCGGCAGCAGTTGAGCCAATCCCTGGTAGGAGAGCACCGATAGCTGCACCAGCGTGCTCGGCGAGACGAAGGTGAACAGCAAGGCGACCAACCCGACGAGGAAGGTGACCAGCTGCGAGAGCCGCTTCTGGTGAGGTGCCGTCCGCGGATGCACTCCCAGCACCGAGCGGCCCCACATCGTGCCGATCACGAGCATGAACACGGCCATCGGGACGATCGATGAGAGAGCTCCGGCAACGCCGACGAGCCCGACCATCCACGCCGGCATGGAATCGACGACGAGCTCGAACATGGCGAGGTTCGAATCGCTCAGTCCCGGAACCACGAACACCGCGGCCAGCCCCAGAAGGATGGGGACGAACAGCAAGACCTGGTAGAAGGGCATGATGATCGCGTTGCGCCTCAGCACACCGGGATTCTTCGCGCCGAGGTAGCCGGCGACCGTAGTCGGGAAGATCGTGTAGACGACGCCGTTGAGCAGCCCCGTGGTGGCGAACCACAGCATGCCAAGGGATTCCTTGCCCTGACCCGGCAGAACGAGCCATTGTGGACGTTCAGCGACCAGACGGTCCAGCATCGGGCCGATCCCGCCGAAGTAGTGCACGGGAACGTAGACGAAGACCGCCAGCAGCGTGACGATCACCAGGCTGTCCTTGAGGATCGACACCCATGCGCTGCCACGCAGCCCGGAGAAGATGATGAACGCCTCGGTCACCACGAACGCGATGACGTAGCCGGTGCCCAGGCTGATCGTTCCGTAGCTGATGGTGGAAACGACGACGCCCATCCCCGTGATCTGCAACAAGGGAAGCAAAAGACCCTCCGACCGATACGGAGGACTGAAATGCATCGTCGCAGCTCACAGCCCAATGCTGGTGGGGCGCCGGTGATCGCGCGCATTAGGATCGGCCCGGTCAGCCCGACGGAAGCCGACCACGTTGAGGCAGCCATCGCCCGCGTCATGGAGGTAGTCGGCGGTCGCGACTACCCGCTGAGGGACGGCGGTTCCGGTGTCCACCGGTACATCTCCGTGAGGCTGCCGGGAGCTATCCGCGCCGAGGCTACGCGCGCCGATCGTCGCGAACTGGGACGCTGACCAGCAGCTGGGTTCCGGAGAAACAACGCAGAGTGCCTGCCCGACAGGTGTTTTCGGGCGGGCACTCTTTGCGTTCGGACGTTGCTGTCAGGCGGAGTGGGACGTGACTTCCTGCTCGATGCGCTCGAAGATGTCGGAGTCGGTTTCCTTCTGCCATTCGGGCATGGCGGCCCAGTCCGCGACGTAGGCGGGCTTGGGGTCGTCGAAGTGCTTGAAGATCTGCCCAATCCAGCACAGAGCGACGAAACGGCCCTTCTGTTCGCGGGTGAGCTTGGCCGTGCTGCCCTCGGTCACGACGATGAAGTCGTGCACCTGCTGGTACACGGCCGCCGCGCTGGCGCGCTCCCAATCCGGCGTTTCCTCCCACGGCGTGATGTAGCCGGGCTTCGGCTCGCCGGGGTAGTACTTGTTCACACCCGCGATCCACGCCTCACGGAAAACGCGCCCGTTCTCGTCTGACACTGAACCTCTCCTCACTGCGTTGGGCCGGATGCGGTCACAACATCCGTGATCTGCGATTCCAGGTACCGCACATGCCGATCGGCGAGGAACGGCACCAGGTGCTCCCGTAGGTCTGTGAGCTTGCGGCCGAGGTAGCCGACCGACGCCGTCTGCCAGGCGCTGTCCACGGCCGCGGCGCCCCGCATGACGAGCTGGTCGACGTCGCCGCGCTGGGCGCCCACGGTGGCAAGGTCGACGAGTACGCTTCCGCGGCGCCGCGCCGAGGTGGCCTGTCCCAGTGCCTTGGTGAGTGCGGGCTCGGCCAGGTCTGGGCGGCGAAGCGTGACGAAGCACGCTCCGCGTTCCTCGTCCAGTCGTGATCCCTCGAAGCGGAGCCAGCCGGTGGCCGGCGCCTTGTTGTCGACGTTGACGACTTGCTCGGCCTTGTCCAACGCGCGCTGGCAGGCGGGCAGGTTCCCGAGCCCGGCGAAGGTCTGCGCCTGGACGGCAGCGACCCAGTACCGGGTCGTGCGAGCGGGTTTGCCCCTCACCGCGAGCTGCGCGGCTCCGTCGAGTAGCGGGGAGGCGTGCTGGTACTGGCGCTCGTAGATGTTGATGAAGGCATGTCGGGTCATCGCGCACGCCCAGAGGTCGAACTCGTGGGCTTCCTTGCTGACGTGGGCGGCTTCGGCGTAGCAGTGCGCGGCGTCGGCGTAGTTGTCGCTGTCGAAGAAGATTTCGCCGCAGAGCTGGAACAGGTCACCAGCGAGCGTGCACAACCGGCGCCGCACGTCGGAGCTCTGCGGTTCGTTCAGGCTGGCGTTGAGGGCGGCGAGCTGTTGCCGTGCTGCCGGGAGGACATCGCGTTTGGATCGTGACTCGGCGAACTTCGTCCAGAGCTCGGCGTTCAGTCGCTCGTAGGTGTCCATGGTCGCGGGGTCGAGGTGGCGGGGGTGTTGGGCGGCGTGCCGGAGCCGGTCGGCATCGATTGTGGGGATGGCTAGCAGACTTCCCGTGGCCGTCACCAGGCGGAGTAGTTCACGGCGATTCACGTCGTCACGTTGCCTATCGTCGTCGTGCGGCGAGCCGGGAAACCGCGATGGTCGTGTTGCTTGGTCACTCCTTCGTACCGGCATGCCTTGCAGCTCGGCAATCCTGATCCGCTTCTCCTCTGCGACCACGCGGTCGAAGTGGGTGAGCAGTTCGCCGCCTGCTTCGAGCAGCTGGTCAGCGGTCTGCCAGAAGTCGCGGCTGGGGAACTGGCGGCCGGCCTCGATGTGCGAGATCGACGTGCGCGAGTAGGCGGTGATCCTCCCGATGGCCGCTTGGTCGAGCGGCGAAGCCTCCCGGAAACTGCGAAGCGCGGCTCCCAGGGCGCGGCGCAGTTCGATGATCGCTTCTGGCGTTCGGGCCATGAAGGTCTCCTGTCGAGTGCGCGGCACGTGTCCGGTACGCGTCTCAGCGTAGCTACCTGCGTGAACACGGTGACACGGCTAGGTGTGGGAGTTTCGCCCACATCATCCCCCACATCAGTTCCACACGGTTACGTGGCGACTGCGTAGAGCAACGGATCTCGCTGCGGCGACCGGGACCTCGGGAGGGTGCAGGTGGGCAGTTTTTCAGCAGCGCTCGTCGTGATGGCTGTCGTTGTCCTCGGTTCGGCCGTGGTCAGCGGGTTAGTCATCGTCGCCGACGAAGTGCGGATGCGGCGCAAAGCCAGGCCGGAAGTCGCCAACGACGACTGGCAGGAGGCGGTACACGATGTCGTCTTCCGAGATTGACCTCTTGCTGACCGAGCTGGGGTCCAACGAGTGGACGGTGTGGGTATTCGGCCCGAAACACGGTCCCGGCATCGTCGCGGCGGTGCACAGGTGGCAGACCTGCGCGGACGTGGTGATCCTCCGCGGCGAGACGGGCGATAACGACGCGACCGCCTTCCGCACTCCGACCATGCTCGGCTCGGACCCGTTTGTGCCCGTGCTGGTGTCCTGGCAGTACCACTCCTCGGCGGTGTGGACCCTGCGCGCTGTCCTCGCACTTCCCGAGCCAGGCCACCCGGATGCACCGATCGCGGTGCTGCGCCCCGACCGGCTGTGCTTCCTGCCCGATGATCTCGGCCGTCCGGTGACGATCAGGCCGTCCCAGCTCATCGGGCCATCCCAGCCGCGCAGATTGGAAGGGGCGAACGGATGGTCGTCGTAGGAACTCTGGTGAGTCTTGTCGCGCTCGTGCTGGCGGCGTGGTGGGCATTGCGCTACTTCGCCGAGTGGGGCACGCACGGCGGGTCCGGCGAAGGCGCACTCACGGTTGAGCAGCTACTCGCGCAGGCCGAGGCCGAGGCCACCACCGGCGGTCGACACCGGCTCCGCGAACCGCTGGTGATGCGCGGCGATCTCGCCGACGCGCTCGCGGTGGAGGAAACGCGGTTGCTCCCGGCAGTCGAGGCCGGGTTGCCGCTCGACGACCCCGAGGTGATGGCGACCCACCGGTGGACGCTGCGCCGTGCCCTGGCCGGGCTGCAGAAGTTGTAGAGCTCGGCGGGGGCACCGCGGCCGACTCTTCCCCCTCCCAAGGCCGGTGCCCTCGCCGGAACCACGCGCCCCGCCGCTGACCCCCAGGGCGGCCGGGCACTCCGATGGCCGGGGTGCGACGACCCCCAGCGTCACCCGGCCGTCGCCTTCCCCCGGCACAACGCTGCCAGGGGCATCGGGTTCGGCTGGGGAGCGCCGGGCCCGTGGCAGCGGGTCGACGCGCGGCAGCTGCGCCGCAACCGACCCGCGCACCGCTCCGGTGCCGGACCGCTGGACGGCGCCGGAGCGGCGGTCACCGGGAGCACCGCCCCTCGGTGCACCCGGTGACCCAAACCCTGTGAACAGTAAGGAGATCACGTGGAAGACGCCCACGACATCGAACCCGAGCAGGAAGCGCAAGAGCCCGAACCGGTCCACGACGCCAACGGCGTGCCGCACTGGCCAGGTGCCGGTCCGCAGCTGTGAGTTGCGGGAAGAAAACCGCCCCGGTGCTGGACTTGTGACCGGCACCGGGGCGCGCCGGACCAGCTTCCGAGCAGAGGTGATGATGCAGAGTTCCGATGCGCCGCAGGTTCCCCGGATTCCCGCTGATGTGACGGTGGCGGGGGAGTACCGCGCCGAGGTCGCACGCGAATTCCGCGCCGCCTACGAGCGGGGCGCCACCATCCGAGCACTGGCCAAGGCCAGCGGCCGATCCTTCGGATTCGTGCGCAAGATTCTCAGCGAGTCCGGGGTGACGATGCGGAGCCGCGGCGGGCCTTGGCGCCGGGCACGTGTGCCAGAAGCCCAGACGGACCCGGCCGCGGTCAGCTGATCGTGCCCGCCCGGGTTACCCGACCAGCGGTTCCCCGCGCTGGGAACCGATGGAAGAACGACAGCACGGAGAAAGGAAGGGAAATCGTGACGACGTTCATTGACGACCCGCTCGCTTCGGCCAGCGGCCGGTTCGCGGGTTCGCCGGGAACCGGCGGCGAACTGGTCGAGGTCGGCACCAACGAGTCGCTGCGGCCGTTCGGGCTGCGTGTGACCCAAGACCGGCCGTTGCCGGTTCGGCCGGAGTTCGGCTACTGCCACGAGCAGCAGGTGGCGATCGATCCGGACGGTTCTGGTGTGCCGCTGGTCGAGCGCATGGACAAGGACTGGAAGACCAAGGGCAGCAGTGACGGCGATGAAGGGCCGGAAGAGCACTACGACTGGGAAGAACTGTAAGCGATGACCGTGGTCATCTTCGCTGATGAGGCAGACGCCCCGGTGGATGCCGTGGTGCGAACCCTCACGCGGCGAGGGGTGCCGGTGTTCCGCGCCGACACGAGCTGGTTCCCGGACCGGCTCGTGTTGGACGCGGAGCTCCGCGCTTCCCGCTGGGTGGGGTCGCTGACCACCGAGCATCGCAGCGTGGCGCTGGAGGACATCCGCTCGATCTGGTACTGCTCGCCGACCCCGTTCCGATTCCCGCCGGGGATGGCGCCGCAGTGGCGGACGCACGCGGCGCGGGAAGCGAAGTTCGGTTTCGGCGGCGTGCTCTCGGCGCTGCCGGTGCTGTGGGTCAACCACCCGAACCGGGCCGCCGATGCCATGTACAAGCCGCTGCAACTGGTCACCGCTGCCGCGTGCGGGCTGACGGTGCCGGACACGCTGGTGACCAACGCGCCGACCGCGGTGCGCCGGTTCGCCGAGACCGTCGAGACCGGAGTGGTGCAGAAGTCGTTCGCGGCCAACATCCTGACCGAGGACGACAAGCTCAAGATCGCCTTTACCCGCAGGCTCGACGAGGCGGCGTTGGCAGATCTCGACGGCATCGGGCTGACCGCGCACCAGATCCAGCAGTGGGTCGACAAGGACTACGAGGCGCGGGTGGTCGTGGTCGGCGAGCGGGTGTTCACCATCGCCATCCACGCGCATTCCCCGGCCGCGCGTGTGGACTGGCGGGCCGATTTCGACGCGCTGCGGTACGAGTGGATTCCCACACCGGCCGAGGTGCGCCGCGGGGTGCGCGCCTACATGGACGCCCTCGGCCTGGCCTACGCGGCGTTCGACTTCAGCGTGAACCGGGCCGGGTGCTGGGTGTTCCTCGAATCCAACGGCGCCGGCCGGTACGGCTGGTTGGAGAATCAGACCGGTGCGCCGATCACCGAAGCACTCGCCGACCTGCTCCAGGCGGGAATGGAGGGCATGACCCGTGATCGACTGGAAGCCGAAGGCGTGCAGCCTCGCCGATGAGCTGGCGGAGCTGGGCAAGCTCACGATGCCGGAGTGGCGGGCGGCGGTGGAGGCCACCCCGCGCCATGAGTTCGTCCCGGCCTACTACGTCCACGAGGCGGGCCGCTGGCAGCTGGCGGACACCAGTTCACCGGCCGGTCGCGACGAGTGGTTGCGCCGGGTGTACTCGAACACGGTGCTGATCACCGCGCTGTCCGACGGCGACTCCGGCAAGGTGGTGCGCTCGTCGTCGTCACAGCCCGGGCTGATGGTGCGGATGCTCGAAGCGCTCGACGTGCACGACGGGCAGCGCGTGCTCGAAATCGGGACCGGCACCGGCTACAACGCCGCTCTGCTCTCCCACCGGCTGGGCGCCGACCGGGTGTTCAGCGTCGATGTCGACGAGGACCTGGTGGAGGCCGCCCGCGCCCGCCTGGCCGCGATCGGCCACCACCCGACGGTGGCCACCGTCGACGGCGCTGGCGGGCTGCCAGGGCACGCGCCGTTCGACCGGATCATCGCGACGTGCTCGGTGCCCGCGGTGCCGTGGTCCTGGATCGAGCAGACCCGACCCGGTGGCCTGATCCTCACGGACGTGAAACCTGCGGTCAACGCGGGAAGTCTCGTGCTGCTGCGGCGCACGGACGAGGGCGCCGAGGGGCGGTTCGACCGCACCTACGCGGCGTTCATGGGACTGCGGAAACCAGGCGCGGCCTACACCAGCATCGCCCGGCCCCGCGACCGCTCCAACGCGGTGGAGCGCACCACCAGCATTGCGCCGGGGATGTTGCAGAACCTCGTCGTCTGGTTCCTCGCGGCGCTCGACCTCGGAGCCGGAGCGTCAAGCGGCTACACCGGAAGCGATCCGACGCAGGCCCCGACCGCTGCGTGGATCGCCACGGCCGACCGGTCGTGGGCCGAGATCGACCTGCAACCCGACGGCGGAACGTACCGGGTACGTGAAGGCGGACCGCGGTCCCTGTGGCGAGCCGTCGAGACCGCCCACGACACGTGGCTACGGCTCGAACAACCCGGATGGGACCGGTTCGGGCTCACCGTGACCCGCTGCGGCCAATGGGTGTGGATCGACGACCCCAGCAGCCCGCGCCGCTGGCAGATCCCCACCTGACCCGGAACGACGAACCCGCCCCCGCACCGACCGGAGATCCGGAAGGATGCGGGGGCGGGTTTCCTTCGGGCCCGCTCTCTACTAGACCAGCGAGGGGCGTGATGACCATGCAGCGCGAGGCGATCGAGGCCGGATTAAGCGAGGCGGAAGCCGCCTACGGGGACACCTCCGACCCGTACCGCCAGGCTCAGGGCTACGACTCGGCCGCGATCCTCTACGCCGAGCTCGCAGCCCACACCGATGATCCGACATGGAAGAACGCCGCGGTGCAAGCCGGGCAGCGGTACGCGGTGCTGGCCGCGCAGGTACGGCACCGGCACGGCATCCCTACTCCGTTCCCGGAACGCGAGGCGGCGCTGTTGCGCGGCGCGGGCGCTCCGGCCGAGGTGACGATCAGGGTCGGCCCGACGCCGCGGGACAAGGTGGAAGCTGAACAGCTCGCGGCAGCCGGGGAGGTCTCGACGGTGGTCGTCCAAGCTGACGATGCGGTTACCGGCGGCAGCCGGAGCTGAAACGCGAAACGCGCCCCGCTCCCTAGCACCAGGTACCAGGGAACGGGGCGCGTTGGCTCAGGCGGCGCGGTGCCGCCCATCCTGTTCGGTCGTCGAGCTCGGCGGGGTGTAGGTCGGCGGCCTGGTCGAGCCGAGCAGTACCCGCGCGATCGGCGGCGGCAGGTGCGGTTCGAGCTTGCGCAGCAGCGCGTAGACGGCGGCGAGCACGAGCGGTACGACGAGCGTGGGCCCGGCGTCACCGAGACCGTCGACCAGCCACGCCGGAGCACCAGCGGTGACGAGCGCGGCGATGACCGCGGACCAGGCGGCGGGAACGATCGTGCGCAGCCACGCGGTGAGCTGGTCAGACATTGCCGTCGGCCCCTCGTGCGACGTTCACGTCGACGTTGACGGTGGCGTCGGCGATGGTGTTGCGCACCGTGTCGTCGATGCGCTTGATCAGCTCGTCGGCGTTGAAGTCGCTGCCGGTGACGGCTGCGGCCAGCGTGCGGATCGTCTCGGCCTGGGCGGCGAGCATGGCGCGGTTCTCGAACCCGTAGAGGTCGCCGTTGAGGGCCGCGTCGGCGAGGCTGAGCTTGACGTCGGACCCGCGGACCCGCGACGGGTGCCGTTCTCGCCAGAGCACGTCGACGATGGCTCGCTTGGCGTCGTCGTAGGACACGTCATCCTCCTGGTTGTTCGGGGCGGTGTTGGTGAAGCTGGGCAGGTTCCACGGGGTGTCGTCGTCGCAGTTGTGCGGGTTGACGCTGATGTGGAAGTGCTTGCGGTGCGGGTTCGCGCCGCGGTAGGGCACCCACTTCCACGGGCTGTATCCGGAGCGGGTGTCCATGATCAATCCGTTGGCGATCATGTACTTGATGCGCGGATCGCGGGATGCGGCGAGTTCGTCGGTCAGGCGGTCGATGTCCATGCCGTGCGCGGGGTCGTGGGTGAAGTCCCTTGCGGTGACGACCCCGATGCCGTCGACCTTGTGCCACGGGTTGTGGTCGCTGCTGCGGGAAGCGTGCGCGGCGTCGCCGATCCCGCCATCGGATGCTGTGGAGCGGTCGGGGAATGCGGTGTTGAACTGCTCGCTGAGGGTTTCCAGCGAGCGCGCTACGCGCCACGCCATGTGATCACCTCGGTTCGGAAGTCGTGGAAGTTTCGGGGGTTTCAGTCGGCGGGGTGGTGCTGGCGTCGGTGGCCACGCAGCCCATGCCGGGGGCGGTGCCTCCGCTTGCGGCGAGGTAGAGCACCGGCCGTAGCTCGTAGCCGGTGGGGCAGTCCGGGCCGGGCTCGCCGCGCTGGCCTTGCTGGCCGGGTTCACCTTGCGGGCCGGGCGGGAGCGGTCCGGCGTCCTCGCGGGTGCCGTCGGTGTAGGTGACGATCAGGCGGCCGTCGTCGGCGGTGACGTCGGCGATGCCGCGCCCGTCGGCACCATCGGCGCCGGGGCGTCCGACGATCCTGCCGACCGTTTCGCGGGTGCCGTCGGAGTAGATGAGGACCAGGGCGCCGTCGTCGACGACGCTGGCGACGATGCCGCGGCCCTGCTCGCCGGTCGCTCCGGGTTGGCCGGCCACCGGGCCGACGTCGGCGGTGGTGCCGTCGGAGTAGGCGACGATCAGTCGCCCAGCGCGGATCGAGGTGGCGGTGATGCCGCGCCCGTCCGCGCCATCGGTACCGTCAACCGGCGCGCGGGGTTCGCGCTGCACCTGCTCGGCCGAGACGCACGCGGCACCGAACCGGGCCGCAGCGTCGCCGCCCTGCGCGCAGGCACGCGCGACGTCGTCGGCGAGCTGGTCAAGACGCTGCTCGGCGCTGTCGGCGCGGCCGGTTTCCTGCTCGGCGGTGCGCGACTGGTCGGCCAGCGACCACGTCAACCACGCGGCCCACACCACCACGGCACCGAGCACCAGTGCGCGGGCGCGCGCCCACGTCATCCACTGCGGACGTCTCATGAGTCCCCCCGTCGAGCGTTCGCGGCGGCGTCCTCGGCGGCCCACCGACGACGCCGCTCGTCGTCGAGTTGGGTGGCGAGCTGGTCGACGCGGGCCCGTAGCTCGTCGATCTGGTCGCGGAGCTCGGCCACTTCGTCGTCGCGCGCGGCGCCGACGCGGGCGAGCTCGGCGGCGTGGCGCTGCTCGGCGTCGGCGAGCGCGGTGCGGTAGTCGCCGCGGTCGGTCGCAGCCGTGCGCATGACCCACACGAGCAGGGCGACCAGGACTCCGCCGACACCGGCCTGTGGTCCGGCCGATGCCAGGAGGGCGGCGATGTCCACGGTGCCCCCTCTGCAACGTCAGGCGAAGGCGAACCAGAAGAGCTGGTTTGCGCGGGTCCACTTGGATTCGGTCGTATTGAGCACTGCGGGTGGCGGAAAGGTCTGCCCGGCCTGGTACACCGAGTAGGGCCGTTCGCCGATGAGCAGCTGCGCGCCGGATCCGGTGGGCGTCGAGGACAACCGTGGTGACGTGGTCCAACCGGTGGCGATCATGCAGATGGCGATGTGGTCGCCTTCAGCGATTGCGAGGTCGCCGATGGGGATGTGCTTGACGCCGGCCGTATTGACCTTGTCCTGGCCGTAGGCCCAGTGCCTCTCAGCCAGAGCCGACAGGCTCGGCCCGGTGTAGACCTTCAGGTCGAACGTGCCCGAACCGACCGCGGCGGCGGTGACGCAGAGCCGAAGCTCGGTCGCCGTGAAGTCCTTGGGTGAACGGGTGGCGACGGCGGTCATGTAGTTGTTGGTCAGCGATTCGCCCCATTGGCAATCCGATCGCTGGTGGGAGCTGATGACGTCGCCGTAGAGCAAGGTGTCGCTGGCGGTCGTCGGATAGAGGGCGCTCGCAGCGTTTTCGAGGTTGCCGATACGCCCGTCGAGCGCGGTGATTTCGGCGTCGTCGGCCTTGCCATGCAGCGCGGCCTGCAGGCCGGACACATCGGCGACGGCGTGAACGTGCGCTGCTGGTGTCGGCGCGCTCGGCGACCAGGTGCCGGCCGAATACACCAGGGCTTGCCCGTCGGTCGCGCCGATCGTGCTGACGTCGGTCAGCTCGTCGAGGACGGTCGCACCGGTGCCGCCGGAACTGGTGTTGTCGGTGCCCGGCGCCCAGGTGCTGCCGTTGAACTTCAGGACGTGGCCAGCGGCGGCGCCCGCGGTGGTGACGTCGTCGAGCTGGTCGAGGGTGGTTGCTCCGCCCCCGGTGCCGGTGGCGTCATCGGCGGGCGCCCACGTTCCGGCGCTGAACTTGAGCACCTGGCCGTCGGTTGCGCCCGTGGCGGTGACGTCGGCCAGGTCGTCGAGCACGGGTGCCGGTGCGGTTTCCAGCGTCGACAGCCTCGCGTCGTGGTCGTCGAGCTCCGCCCGGAGGCCGGTGACCTCGCTGATGGGGTGGGTGTGCGGCGGGGGCCCGGATTCCAGCGACAGCAGCCGGGCCCCATGGTCGGACAGCGTCGAGGTGTGCTCGGCAACCGCGTTCGTCGTGTTGTTGCACTGGTCGATCAACAGGTTCTGCTCGGCGGCGCGGGCGATGCGCTCGGGGTTGCTGGGCACGTGGGGGATCGTCACGGTTAGCTCCAAATGAAAGTGCTGTCCCAGCTGGAGGAATCCCAGACGCCGGGGGCGGGCGGTGCGATGGCTTCGACTTGGTAGGTGTCGGTGAGGCGGCCGTCGTCGTCGACGGAGCGGGTGAGGCCGTAGATCTGGGTGCGCAGGTGCCCGAACCCGCCCTGGTCGGCGATCGCGATGCAGTCGAGGTTCTGCACGCGCGGGTCACCGGGCACGGTGATCGCGTCGGAGACGGGGATGGGATCGCCGATGCGCGGAACCAGGCGGTCGAGCATCGCCCGGGTCTGCCACTCGTCCTGCAGCCACTTCCCGCTCAGCTCGATGACGCGTTCGCCGCGGGTGGCGATGGACGCCTCGTTGCGGATGGTCCAGGTCTTCTCGGCGTCTTCGACAACAACGGACCCTTCGACGCGGAACCGCGGTTGTCCGTTGGGGTTGACGAACCCGACCGGTTCGGCCCAGCCGTTCCACACCCACAGCCGGACCAGGCCGCGGGAGACGAATTTCTGCTCGGTGGATGCCGACGTGCCTTCGCGGTAGTCGGTGCCGGTGTAGACCTGGCGACCGTGCCGGGGGATCTGCTGATCCCACGGCGCCGCTTCGGCGATCAGCGGCAGCCCCCAGGGGTTGACGGCGATGGTGTGGTCGTCGGCCTGGATGAACAGTTCGCGCGCGGAGCGGGCGGGGATGATGAACTCGGCGGGCAGCAGCTCGCCGGATGCGGCGCGGGCCAGCGGTACACCGTCCTCGCCGAGGTCGTAGGCGATGCCCACCACGGTGCGGGCGCTCGTGGTGGTCACCGACCAGACGTTGCGGACGCTGTCCAACGTCGTCCGGAAACCCAGGTTGCCGAGGTCATCGAGGGTGAAGGTGCGGACGGTTGTGGCCTGGCGGTCGACAACGTCGTCGGAGTTGTAGAAGCAGAACCGCCCGGACTCGTCGAACAGGACGAGGCCGTATTCGGCGCTGGCTACGTCTTTGGCGAGGGTGAACGCTTCGAAGGACTCGCGCAGGGTGTGGGTGGCGCGGTTGCGTCCCCAGGACACTTGGGCGGTTCCGGCGGGGGTGGTGTCGTAGGTGATCTGGGCCAGCGGCGGCTTGGCGGCGCCGTTGACGATGGCCACGTCGGAGACGGCCCAGGTGTTGCGGATAGTCACCAGCCCCGACAGCCGGTCGATGTGGGCGGTCGTGGCGCGGTTGGCGACCACGCGCGGCGCCTGGCGGCGGTCGTCGATGCACGACCGCATCTCGATGTCGCCGTTGGACCACCAGGCGAAGGCGGCTTCGTAGTAGTGCCAACCGGGCTCGGAGGGCAAGGGGGAGAACGGGCCATCGATCCGCTCGTAGGTGTCGCCGCCGAGCTGGTCGTTGTCGAAGGCGGTGGCGTACTGCATGCGAGCCAGGCCCGCGCCGTTGCTGGGCTCCAGCGCGAGCGTGAAGCGGTGCCCGCGGACCTGCAGCTCGATCGCGGCCGTGGCGGCGTCGACGTTCGGTCCGGCCCAGTAGAACCAGCCGCCGAGCACCCACGTGGAATCCGCTGCGCCCGCGACACCGCGGTCGAGCTCGTCGATCCAGTAGGTGTGGAACCCGGCGGCTTCTTCACCGCGGGGAACAGCTTGGCGGGCGAGGTAGCCGTGCGGGCCCTCCCGGTATGCCTCGGCGCGGGCGCGGTGCGCGGCGTCGCCGGTCTCCCACGCTTCGGTGCGGTGGATGCCCTGTTCGTTGTCGAGGGTGCCGACCTCGGGCAGGATGCTGCCGTGCATGGGCACTGACAGGACGACACCGGTGCGGTACGGGGCGGCCGAGAGCTCGTCGGGCCAGCTGAACCCTCGCGGGCCCATCGTGAAACCGCCGGCACGCGCCGCCAGGTCGATCAGGCTGCTGCTGTCGATGAGCTGGCCGCGCTTGAACCCTCGTTGCAGGTGGCGTTCCCACAGCGCGTACGGAGGCAGCTGCACCAGGCCGCGCAGTTTCTCGGCGTTGTCGAGGCATTCGAGCACGACCGTGCCATCGCCCCGATCGGTCGCCGGACTGCGCACGACGCCTCGGAACTGGGGGAACCATTCGAACCCGTGCTCGTCGGTCCAGACGGCGACGTCGAGCTCGACGTCGGCGCCTTCGACGTCGACACCGAACAGCAGCGAATCACGGTTGTAGGGGGCGAACTGCACGGCGATCGGCTCGTCATGGACGTCACCGGCCAGTGGCACCGTGAGCCGGGCCGCGGCGTGGCCTTCGATGAGCAGCAGCTCGTCGGGTGCGGTCGAGGACACGATGTGCTCGCGCCGCCACGGCTTGACGAACCGCGACAGGTCCGACAGCGGGTGCGCGAAGCGGCCGTCGCGGTCCCAGTCCACCCGGAACCGGGTGGCGAACGTGCGCTCGGGCGCTTCGATGGCGCGGGCAGCTTCGGGGGTATGGGGCAGCACCGGTTACGCCTCCAGCAGCGTCAGGGTGGGGTGGGTGAAGCCGCGGCGGGCGGCGGTGAGCGGCAGTTCGTCGACCATCACCACCGGTGCCCCGCCGCCCAGCGACCAGCCGGTCGCGGTCTCGCCGGGCTCGACCTGTGCGGCGGCCAGCAGTAGCGAGGTCGCGGCCGGGGTGGAGGTTGGGGTGATCCGCAGCGACACGCCCCACAACCCGCCGGTCGGCGGGACGGTCACGGTCAGCCGCCGCCAGACCTCCGGGGTGAGGGTGACCGGGGCGGCCTCGGTCGCTGCGGTGTAGCCGCCCGCCGTGTAGTGCTCGGCAGCCAGCTGCACGGCCAGGGCGTGTGGCGAGCGCACCCACACCGAGCCCGTCACGGCTTCGCCGGGCAGCACCGGCACGGGGTGCGCGTGGTCGAGGCGTAGCTCGGAGCCGAGCGCCCACCCTGACCACGCCAACGCGGCTCCGGCCAGCGGGACCGCGTCGGGCCAGTCCGGTGACGGCGCGGTCGTGCCCGCGGTGAGAGCCACCCCGGAGGAGTCCCGCCCGCCGTAGCCGACGCTCGCGGCGGAGCGGGACAGGCGGTTTCGGCGCCACCCGGGCAGCACGAACCGCAGCGGGCCGCGGATGTGCCGGTCGCGCAGGGCTTCGAGGTAGTCGCGTTCGGAGTCGGTGAGCCACTTCCACGTGAACTCGAACTGCCCGCGGCTGCCGAGGTAGTCGACGGTGCGGGCCCCGGACAAGGCGACGTGCGTGCCGCCCTGGCGGGGGTGCTCGATTCGGATGTCGGGCCGGGGTGCGCGCAGGCGGGCGAGCCTGCCCAGCGGGCCCAGATACAGCGGCACGGCTCACCTCCTGCGGTCTGCGGCGTTGACGCGGTTGACCACGCGGGCCATGACCCGCCCGCCGGAGTCGTCGAGGGTGAATGCCATGCCCGCGAGGGCTTCGCGGAGCTCGGCGACCCCAACACCCGATGGCGCCGCGCTGGTCGCTGCGGCCGGGGCGCTGGCCGCTGTCGCGGCCCGGCGGGCGTAGGCCACGGAAGCGGGCGCGGCGATCGTCGGAGCCGCCAGCGCCGAGCGCACCCCGCCGGCCACCTGGTGGGCAGCGGCCACAGCGAGGCGGCCGTTGGCGGCGATGGAGTCGGCGAAATCGCGGGTCAGCGCGGCACCCGAGTACGTGGTGTAGCCGTGCCCGGAGAACGGACCCTCGCGCGCCGGGCTGAAGGGGAACAGGTCGCGGATCGAGCTCAGCGCGCCGGAGATCTTGTCCTTGACCCAGCCGACCGCGGACTTGATGCCGTCCCACAGCCCTTGCAGCAGCGCACGCCCGGAGTCCCACAGCAGCGTGCCGAGGTTGCCGAGCGCGTCGAGGATCTTGCCCGGCAGCTCCTTGACAAAGTTGACCACATTGGACACTCCGGTGGTGACGGCGTTGACGGCGGAGTTCCAGGCGTTGCGCGTGGTGTCGACGCAGAACTGCCAGGCGTCGGAGAGGAACTGCCGCACTCGCGTGATCATCTCCACGTGAACTGCGACGATGCGGTCCCAGATCCCGGAGAAGAACGACACGATGCCGTTCCAGACCTCCGAGACCGTCGAGGTGATGCTGTTCCACGTCTCGGTGAAGAAGGACACGATGCCGTTCCACACCGACGCTGCGGTCGTCTTGATCCACTCCCAGGCCGCGAGCAGATACGCCTTGATCGTGTCCCAGTTCGACACGATCAGCACCGCCAGCAGGACAACGGCGGTGATGATCGCGGTGAACGGGTTGGTCAGCATCGCCACCCGCAGCACCTGCAGGATCAGCGTGACGGCCTTGAAGGCGTTGACCAGGCCCATCACGATCGAGATGGCGGGGCCGAGCGCGGCAGCCAGCCCGACCACGGCAATGGTCAGCGGCCCGATCCAGCTCATGTTCTGCTGGAGGAACGTGGCCATGGCCAGCAGCAGCGGCGCGGCGGCCTGAATGGCCGTGACCAGGGTCGCGCCGACCTGCGCCGCGAGCTGGCCGACCGCTGGCCCGAGCTCGGCCACCACCGGGCCCAGCGCAGTGAGCAGAGCGGACACGACCGATGTCAGGGCGGGGACCAGGCCAGCCGCGGCGGCCGACAAGCCAGCGAAGATTTGCCCGAGCGTCGTCGAACCCTCTCCGCTGGCCAGGAACTCTGCGAGGCGACCGGTCAGGTCATCGAGCGTGGCCAGTGCCCCGCCACCGTCGGCGGACATCGCGGAGAAGATCGAGCCGACCACCGACGCCAGGTTCCCGACGATGCTGCTCAGCGTCGACACCGCGTCGATGCCGCCCTGAATCCACCCGGCCAGCTGTCCCGACTCGCGAGCTTCGGCCACGAACGCGGCAGCCCGCTCAGCAGCAGCCCCGAGCCCGCTGGTCAGACCAGGCAGGAACTCAGCCCCGGCAGCGGCGACATCGCGGAAGATCTGCAACAGCGGCCGGGTGGTCGCGGTGAGGTTCCCGGCCGCTGCCGAGGAATTGTCGAGGATGGCCTCGACGTCGCGGATCGTGTCGGCTTCCAGCGCGAACGCGCCCGCTGACCGGGCGGCCTCGTTGAGCTCGGCGGCGGTCGAGGTCAATCCGGCCCGCAGGATCGGCAGGTACTTCGCGCCCAGCTCACGAACGACGTCGGCGGTCCCGGCGAACAGCTCTTGCTGCGTGGCCTGCTGGAGTTCTTCCCAGGTGGGCGCCAGGTCCCGTGCGGCGATGGCGGTCTCGCGTGCGGCGGGGGCGAGTTCTTCGAGCGCTTCGGCGAACTTCGCCGGATCGTCCATGCTCGCCAGCGCGTCGCCGAATCCCTGCGCGCCGAGCGTGGCGGCGCCGAAGGCCACCCCGCCGGCCGTCAGGAGCGCGGGAAGCAGCAGCAGCGAGCCGGACGCCGCGGCCACGCCCGCGACCAACCCGGACACCGCGGAGCCCGCCAGCGATGAGGCGGCGGAGAACGCGCCCATCCGCACCGCAGCCGTGGCCAGTACTTCCGAGCGACGCCCGAAGCGGCGTAGACCGCTCTCGGTGTCGCCGAGCTGCTTACGGGCCTTGACCAGTGCGCGGGTCCACTGCGAGGAATCGAGGCGGAGGTACCCGACCAGTTCACCAACGGTCAACGCCATGCCGGGCACCTCCGCTATTCAGTTGGTTTTCAGTTGTCCCGGTTTCTCATCCGGGGGTGAGAGAGCGCGGGCGAGGCGGGATTCGCACGACAGGAGTCCGACGATCCGGCACCGCAGCCACCGCCACGAGCGGGCCCGCAGCACACCGGATTCGACGTCGATGCCGTAGAACTCGTGCAGGTCGGCCTCGATCAGCTGCCAGTGGCCGAGGACTTCCCGCCAGCTGTGGCCCTGGCCGCCTTGCGGCTCCGGCTCGTACCACTCGGCGAGCCCGGTCGCGGGGTCGATCGGGCCGCCCGCCGCTGCGCCCGATTCCCCGCCTGCGGTTCCGGGCGGCCACCCGCCGCCCAGTACGCCTCAGCCTGTTCCGCGCCGACGGTCCAGTGCAGAAACGCCGTCATCCCAGCGAGCTTGATCCACGGCCACGGCACAGCATCGGCGAACAGCTCGTCGTAGACCGCACCGAGCGCGGCGCGGTACATGTCGAGCTCGGCGGCGTCCGACAGCAGTTCCTCGGACGGGGCTGGCGCGTCGGCGTCGGCCTGGACTGCGGCGGCGGCGCCGAGCATCCAGTCGGAGAGATGCTGCAGCCGCAGCCCGGTCTCGGCGTCCGGCGGCTCGACCCTGTAGGTCTTGCCCCGGATCGGCACCGACAGGGTCGGATCGAGGAACTCCCCGAGATCCTGCAACGCCATCACGCACCACCACCAGCGGGCGGAGTCGTACCCGGGTTGGTGATCTCCACCGGCGCACCCTGGCCGAGCAGGGTGAAGGTGAACGGCTCCAGGTCGGTCACCCCGCCGCCCTTCTCGAACTCCGACACGGTCGCGGTGCCCTCGTAGGCATCCGGCGAGCCGTCCCGCCGGTACCACCGCACCCGGATGTTGGCGTCAAACCCGACGATGCGGGCGGCCTTGCGGATGATCTCCTGCCCGGGGTCCGGGGTGAACGTGGTGTCGTCGGTGCGCTTGCGCTTGCCCTCGCACTCCAGCGACCACGTGCGCTGCGTGACGACCGAGCTTCCCCAGCCATCGGAGTCGAAATCGCCGTCGTCCTCGGTGTTGTCGTCGCTGGTCTCCGAGAACGAGGTCAAGCCCTTGACGGGCACCCACGTCGGGGTCGTGCCGCTGGAGTCCTCGACTTCCAGCGTCCAGTCCTTCGCGAGCAGTGAGCGCATGGCGGCGCCTCCTAAGTGCGGTTGGGGGTCGGATGGTGGGCGATGAGCTGGTAGTTGGTGACGTGCTCGTACCGGCCGGACTCGTCACGGCCCATCGGCGCCGATCCGGTGAGCTCGACCAGGTGCACGACCACCCCGTCGAGGTGGAGGTGTGCGGCGCCGACCAGGGCGTCGAACGCGGCGTCGGTGAGGTCGAGCGCGTCGCGCGGGTCCGGCCCGGCGGAGCGAGCGCGCACCTGCAGGCCGACGATGTCGTCGGCCTGGCTGGGATCGGCGACCATCGGGTACGGGGTGAGCGCCACGATCCGGGGCGGGGACTGCGGAACCGCGCCGATGACGATGCCGGTCTCGTGTTCGTGGTAGATGCCGGAGGGGCGGTAGGTGCCGACGTCGTGGTCGGCGAGGTACTGGGCCAGGCCGTGAGCGAGGTCGCGGGTCCAGCTCATGACAGCGACCGCCGGATCTCGGCGGCGACCAGGTCGGCGACGGTGTCGCGTTCGGAGGTCATGGGGCGTTCGAGGTACTTCGCGGACCGCCCGGCGTCGTGCTTCCACGTGAGCTCTTCGTGCTGGCGGACCGCGTACACGGTGTCGTAGGAGACCGCGGCGGTCAGGTCGTTCTCGTCGACGCTGGCGACGCCGGAGCGTTCGAGGGTGCCCTCTTCCAGCGGGACGAGCTGCCGGGAGGCGCCGAGGATGTGCTCGGCGGCCTGGCGGAGCCCGGCCACGGCGCCGGAATGCTGGCGGGCGGTCACGTTCGGCCCGTTCCAGTCGAGCCGGGTGCGCATGGCCATCAGGTCAACACCACTTCCAGGTGCGAGGGAACGGGGAGTCGGCGGCCGTCGCGCCGCTTCGCGGTGATCACCGTCGACCGGGTGCCGTCGGCCAGCGTCACCCGCGAACCAGCTGGGGCCACTGTGGACAGGGGGGCGTAGAGGGTGGTTTCGCTGACCACCTCCGCACCCGCTTCGTTGCGGACCAGGCGGCGGGAGGCGTCGACGACCGCGCGCACGGTGACGGGCGGGCCGAACACATCGCCGTAGGCGCCGCTGCCCTCGTACGGCTCGATCGTGACGGCCTGCCCGGCCTGGGCGAGCAGCCACCGGGGGATACCGGCCACCGGTTCACCACCTCCCGGTCAGGGTCGGGTGATGACACCGGGTAGCAGCCCGGCCAGCTGCAGCGGACGCACCACGGAATCCGGTGGGCTCGTCGAACCGGGCGCCGCGGTGTGGCCGGCGCCGCGGGTGAGGTTGATCGAGCCGATACTCACGCTCGACCACTGCCCAGCTTCTCCGTGCTCGTCGCCGGTCTCCAGCCAGTGCAGAGCCAGCGCGCACGTCGCCGACCGGAAGGCGGTGGCGTGTTCGGTGGCGGCGGGCATCCCGTCGTCGAGCACGGGATAGACCGCGGTGAGCGTCAGCAGCTCGACGGCTTCGGACGCGCGCGCGAGTAGGCGGGAGGCTTCCGGCTCGGCCGGTATCTCGACGCCAGGCGGGGCGTAGGCCGTCAGGTCGTCGCGGGTGGCGTACACGCGCGGCACCGGTCAGCCCTCGTCGTCGTGGTAGAGCCGGGCGAGGTCGTCGCGCGTCAGCGATTCGGCGTCGTCCTGCGGCATTCCGCGGGCGATGGCGTAGGCGACCCAGTCGGACTTACGCGCGGTCCGGCTCGGTCGCTCGATGTCCGGGGCGTCCTGCGCCTGGTGCTCGTCGAGGGCCTGGTCGTCGCCGATGGTGTAGCCGTGGCGGCGGAAGTAGGCCAGCGCCGCGGGGTCGGTGGTCTCGCCGCGGCCGTCGATCAGGGCGACGCCGACGACGGTGCCGGTGTAGTTGGTGGGAGCGATCACGGTGGGCATGGGCGCCTCCAGGTGAGAACGGGGGCGCAGGACACCCCGGGAGCGGGTTGGGGTGTCCTGCGCGCCGGGGTGGTCAGCTGCCGGTGCCGGCCGGGGTCTGGACGGTGACGCGGAACGCCCCGACGGAGCGGGTGCGCTTGACCACGACCGCGACCGGACCCATCTCGACCTCGCCGACCTTGACCGCACCGGCCGAGGCGAAGTCGGGCAGCCACGTCTTGACCAGCTCGCCGGGGGTCGACACGGCGTGCACGCCGTCCAGGCCGAACCGCACCGCGTACAGCGACGTGGTGCCGCTGGTGGCATCGGTGCCGATGATCGGCTCAGCCGAACCGGCCTTCTCCTGCGGGTTGACCAGCGGGATACCGCGGTAGCGCTCGACTTCGACACCGAAGGCGTTCGGCGACCGGTCGTAGTAGCCGGCGCGGCGGGCCAGCGACCGCAGCCGCGCGATGCCCTTGTCGCTGCCGAGGATCATCGTCGGCAGCCCGTCGAGGGTGTCGATCCACTCGTCGAGCTCGTCGAGGGCATCGTGCCGGGCGTCTTCGCTGGCCAGATCGGCCCAGGACGTGGCCGCGGTGCGCTCGGTGACCGTGCCGGTCACGGCCTTGTCGAGGCCGTCGAATCCGTTGGCCTCCACGGCCTGGTCGCCGTTGATGAAGCTGTCGGAGAACTTCGCGCGGGTGGCCTTGATCAGCTGGCTGATCTGGTAGGACACCTCGTTGGTGGCCGACGGGCCGAGGTTGCCGAGCACCCGGTCGACCTCGAATGCCCCGCCCAGCGGGGTCAGGTCCACGCTGTAGCGCTCGCGCTTGGCCTCGGCCTTGCTGTACTCGGTGTTGTAGGCGCGGAAGTCGGCGCCGCGCTCGGTGATGTGCCGGGTGTAGGAGTAGGTCAGGGTGGCACCGCCACCCACCGGCGAGACGGCCGGGTCGAACGACAGAGCGTCGAGAATGGCCGAGCTCTTGCGGAACTCGTCGATGACCGTCAGGTCGACGTCGTCGGTGGTGTTCTTCGCGGCGTCAGCGAGAGTGATCGCCATCGGTTTCTCCTTGCGGGTCAGGCGCGGCCGTAGCGTGCGGCCACTGCGTCAGTCAGGGATGCGGGTTTGGCAGTGCCACCGGTCCCGCCGGTGTGCTGGCTGCTGCTGCGTGCGGGCGCCTGGCCTGCTGCGCTGAGTCGGGGGTTGTCGGCGACGGCCTTCTTGATGGCCTCGCCGACCTTCGCGGTGAAGTCCTCGGCCGCGGGGTCGAGCTTGTCGAGCTTGGACAGGAAGGCGCGGGAGTCGGTGAGCGCGGTCGGGTCGGCGCCGTGCTTGGCGGCGTTCTTCCAGACGGCCAGCTCGACGGCGGCCTCGCGGGCGGCCGTGGTCTGGGCGTCGCGCTCGGCGGTGAGCTGCTCGGCGAGCTTGGCCGGGTCGGCCGGTTCGTCGTCGGCGATCAGGCCGAGCGCCCGCCCGATGGTCTGCGCGAGCTCGGTGCGCGCCTCGTCGGCGGCCTGCTGCTTGGCGTTGGTGCGTTCGCTGGCGTTCTCGGAGCGCAGCTTGCGCACCATCGCGGCCAGCTTCGCCGGTTCCAGGGCGGCCAGCTCGTCGCCGTCGCCCTGGTCCTGGCCGCCGTTGCCGTCCTTGCCGCTGTCGGCGGGCGGCTGCTGCTGGCCCTCATCGGGGGTGGGCGGTTGATCGCCGGTGTCCCCGTCCCCTTCACCGTTGCCGCCCAGGACAGGCCAGATCGGGCCGCGCGAGGTCCAGCCGAGCGCGCGCAGTCCGGTCGTCGGGTGGATGGGCAGGTTGTCGAGCATGGGCGGCCTCCTGGGCGCGGGGTTGACGGTGCCCGGCACCTGGCCAGGCAGGAACGCAGGAACCCCGGACACACCAGGTGTCCGGGGTTCCTGTCGGGAAGTGGATTCGTTGCTACGGCGTGGGCTCGGGGCCCGGTTCGCCGAGGGTGTAGGGCCGCCAGCGCTCGGGGTCGAGCACCTCGGCGGCGGGGACGCCGCGGGTGTGCAGCTCCACCAGGCGCGCGACGACGTGCCCATGCACGCGGGAGATCAGACCCGCCGGCACGTCTGCGGAGGGTTCGGCCGGCCACCATCCCGCGCAGCGGTCGCGGTCGGTCCAGATCCAGCCGAGCGTGTGCCCGGCGACGAGCACCGGTGCCGCGATGGTCCGGCCTGCGGGGCTGGTCGGGTAGGTGTTGATGCCGCCGACCTTGCGCGGGGCCATGCCGTCGTCATCCCACCGGCTGCCCGGTGGCGGTGGTGGAAGCGCGCTCATCGGTACCCCTTGTCGACGTCGTTGTACGGGTCGGGCTGCCAGTTCGCCGGCGGGTTCCAGCCGTCGGGCACGACTTCGCATTCGATGTACCAGGTGCCGCGGCGTTGGTAGGCGGCGTGGATGACGTAGCGGGTGCCGCGGTTGAGCAGGATCTCGCGCTCACTGGTGCCGAACTTGCTGATGGGCATGACGTTCATCGCCCGAGCACCGGTAGGGAGGCGGAAGGCGAACACCACCGCGCCGCCGAACGCCGCGCGCGATCCGATCGAAGTGGACAGGTAGCCGCCATCGGTGTGCACGCTGCCGACCAGCGCGGCGATCGACTTCGGGTCGTTGATGTCGGCGCCGAGGGTGGAGAGGATCGACGGACCCGAGCCGCGGAACGTCAGGATCGACTCGGCCAGCTCAGCTTTGGCGAACGCCTTGTCGAGGTGTCCGACGATTCGGTCGAGCCACGCCTTGCTGTTGGCGGGCTGGTAGCCGCGCAGCGCGTTGTTGATCTCCCGGTACGCCGAACCCGTGTAGGTGCTCACCGACTCCCTCTCGGGCTTCGTCAAATCCCCTGGTAGCGGCATGTTCTTCATCGCCCATTTTACGGCTTCGCCGTTGTCGTCGAACCGCAATCCGGCGCGCATCCCCGGCAATGCCGGAGACGATCCGGGCAACGCCCAGCCGGGCTGGGCGCGGGTCTCCAACTCGCTCCACAAGGCGCGCAGCGTGGCGGCGCGGGCGGCCGGGTCACTCTGCTGGCCGAGGCGCCGCCGGACGTACTTGACCGGGTCGGCGTGCTTGGCCAGGCGCTTGACGAACGACGCGAACCCCGGTGCGGTCGAGCCTTGCTCGGCCAGCTGCTCGAACCGGGCGAGCGCGGCGAACGCCTCGCGGCGTTCCTCACCTTCGGCAGTCAGTGCGACGCTGAGCAGCTCGTCGGCGGTGAGCTCGTCGTCGACGTCCAGCAGCCGGGCGACCCCGGCCTCGCCCGGCTCCGGCGGACCGGGCACGGGCTCGGGAACGGCGGCCGGGCCGAGCTCGGGCACGGGTTCGGCCCGGCGCTCCGGCGACAGCTCGGCGTGCTGCTCGTCACGGTGTGCTCTCCGCTGGCCGAGTAGGTCGAGCTGGCCGGGGTCGTTGACCACCGACGCGACGTCCCGTTCCGCGTCGTGCTGGTGCGGCTTGCGCTGCTGCGGCGGGCCGCCATCGAGCGGCACGTCGACCAGCGGCGCGACCTCACCGGCCGGGCGGGTTCCGGGCGTGCCGACGTTCCCGGCGCCGAGCTGCTCGCGGTACCGCAACCGCTTCAGCTCGGGGTGGGCGTCGAGGTGCTCGCGCATCTCGGCCTGCCAAGCGCGGACCTTCTGACTGGCGGCCTTGCGGGCGGGCTCGTCGAGGGCGACGGCCTGGCGCTGCTTGTGCTTGCGGATCTCCCGTTCGATCGCTCGCTGTCGCTGCCGTGCCTTGTCCCCCTCGGGGTCGGCGGTGGGCTGCGGCGGAGGCTTGGTGACCCCGGGCAGGAACGCCGAGACGCTGTGACGGCAGTTCGGGTGGAACAGCCCGGCCAGCTGCGCCCCGGCGAGCGTGTCGACGACCTCGACCTCGACCGGGGCGTCGGTGAGCTGGTGCGGAACCTGCACGCGCCCGGTCGGCCCGGTGCCCAACCGCAGCACCCGGCCCTCGAACGGGCGGCACAACACGCACTCCTGCGGCGCATTGGACACGTAGACCAGGGACACCCCGGCGGCGTGCAGCCGGTCAGTCTGGCCCTGCACGGCGGCGCGCTGAGCGACGGTGCGGGTGGCCATCTCCACATAGGACGACAGCCGCCAGCGCCGCCCAGCCCGGTCGGTGAACCCGGTGATACCGCGATCGGCGAACCGCTGCCACGCGGCCTGCGCGGCCTGGCGGCGGGTCTGCGTGCCGGTCAGCGTGCGGGCGGTCGCAGCGGCGATCACACCCCGGTAGACGTCGACGACATCGCGCAGCACGTTGCGGGACCGCTGGCCAACATCGGCGTGCACCGCGGCTGCGAGGGCTTCCACCGCGCCGAAACCGGGCACCTGGTCGGCGGCCTGCTTCGCTGCTTCGGCGAGCCCGGAGCGCGGGAACCAGCGGGCGGGCAACTCGGCCAGCGCCGAGGACCATCCGGCGCGGAACGCTTCCGCAGCAGCTTCGCGGGTCGCCGTCGAGCTGTCGGCCTGCAGCCCGGCGAGCACGGCCTGCGCGGAGGCGCGTAGGGATCGCACCGCGGCGAGCTTCCGCTCAGCCCACACCGGGGCCGGCATGTCCGCGTCGAGGTCGCCATCGAGGTGCTTGGCGATCAGCTGGGCGAGCGCGGTCTCGGCCTCGCGGTAGAGCTGAGCGACGGTGGCGGCGATCTCGTCGAGGTACTCCGGGTCGACCGCCACCGCGCACCACCCCCGCTACGCCTTCCGCTCCAGCAGACGGCCGAGCGTCTCGGCTGCGGCTTCCAAGCTCGAAGTGAGCGGCGAATACCGGACAGCTGACGCGAGGTGCCGAGCGGCGTTGGATTCGTCGTGCGCACGGTGGTGTCGGACGGCTTCGGCGAGCGCATCGGCTGCCTTCTGCAGCTCACGGCGGGTGTCGGCGTCGAACTCGACCACGACGGGCCACCTCCGCTATTGCTCGGCGGCTGTCTGCCGCAGGATCTCGGCCGGGTCCGGCTCGACCGCTCCAGCTTCGGAACGGATGCGCGCGACTTCGGCGGTGACCTCGGGCTCGCCCCAGTCCGGGTGGACCATGCGCACCCGAACCTCGGTACTGGCGGCCTCGGCCCGGTAGAGGGCTTCTGCGGTGCGCGCCAATGCTTCCGGGTCCGGCTGCGAACGTTCAGGGAAGGACACGACCGACTGCTCGTCGCCGATGCCGGGTCCGCCGAAGTGGGTGCGGTCGACGTCGAGCAGTGCGGCGGTGATCGTGCTCAGCCCGGCTTGCCAGTAGAGCGATTTCTTGCTGCGGGTGCGGTTGCTGCTGCGTTCGCGGGAGGTGACTTCGGTGGCGGTGATCGAGGTGTCGCCGTCCTGGTCGCCGAACGTTGCCGGTGAGTAGCCAGACGAGCGCAGCGCGGCGCGCACCAGCTCGTCGACGGTCTCGCGGTGCTCGGCCACCCGGATGGCGAACTGAGACAGGGTGATCTCGGGGCCGGAGTCGCCGCGGCTCATCGCGTTGATCTCGGTGAACAGCTCGCGGTCGTCGTCGAAGCTCGCGCCCTGGCCGGGGCCGTTGTTGTCGAGGTAGCCGGTCGGCACGATCAGCCGGGCCTTGGCGAGCCTGATGTCGCGCATCCAGCTCGAAAAGACTTCGTCGATCGCGTCGAACAGCGGCTCGACCGTGTCGTAATCGGACCGGCCGAGCGGGGAGAGCCCGGGCTTGCCGCGCCATTCCCGCGAGGGGCGTACGTTCGGGACGTAGGCGGCGGTCAGGCGACGGGTTCCGGTGGCGATCGCTCCGGCGTCGTCGGCGACGTCGGCAACCCACGCGGTCGCGGGGTGGTCGCGAAGATCGCGGGCCACGCCGAGCTCGGTTGTGCTGCCTACGTGCAGCGAATGCACGATGCGGCCGGGCTCGTGGCGCTCCAGGTGCCGCCACACCGTGTTGCCGTCCTCAGCCACGACCGACCAGAATGTCACGGCGGCCAGCTGCGACCAGCGCCACTCAGGCACCGCGGCGTCGGCGTGCACCGCGTCGATCATCGGGTGCGCGGCCAGGTCGGCGTCCCACACGACGCGCAGGTACACCCCGCCGAGCGCGGCGGCGACTTCGGCCGACTCCAGCAGTCCGCTGTGGACCAGCGGCGAGTGCAGGATCTTGTTGAGTCGGTCCTGCGTGGCTGTGCCGTTGACGGTGATGCGGGGCGGTTCGGCGAACAGCAGGTCAGCGCTGGCGGTGGCGATGTCGGATGCGAGCGGTACGTGCAGCCGGGACGGGCGGGCCGCCGCCGGAGCGGGGCGTCCCCAGAAGAACCGGGACACCGCGCCGACCAGTCCGCCGCGGTACTGCGAGGGGCGGGTGCGCGGCACGGTGTTGCCGTAGAGGTTGGCGAGTTCGTCGGCGTTGCCGACGTACCAGGCGTTCCACTCGTCCATGTGGCGGTGCGCGACGTCGAACGGGGCCGGGGGCCAGGCGGTGGGCACGGGGTCACCTCCTGGTGATCAGACGGGGATGGTGCGGCGCCACAGGCTTTCGGTCGTGACGATGGCGTAGCGCCCGGCGTCGAGGCTGTGGTCGGCGGTCTTGACGGGCTTGTCCTCGCCCTTGTCGGTGGCGGTGTCGTCCCAGCTGTAGCCGGGTGCTTCGGTGATCCAGCCGCGGCAGCGATCGGACACCCGCAACCGGCCGGCACCGAGCAGGGTCGCGACGGTGCGGATGCCGTAGGCGACGTCGTTGTCGGCGGCCTGCGTGACGGTGCCGTCCTGGTGCAGCTGCACCCGAAACGATGCGGCGGCCGGGTCGGCCACAATCCACTGCGGACGCAGACCCTGCTGCGTCGGGTGGTGCTCGCCGTCCAGCCACGCGCGGATCTGCGCGGACAGCTGGGCGTCGGTGAGCCGGTTCTGCGCGTGAGCGGGGTCGTGGCGCCACTCGTCGAGCAGGTAGAGCCGCTGGTCGACACCCTGGCCGAGCATGATCGCGCTGGTCGCGTTGGTGGTGCCGTAGTCGATCCCGACCGCCAGGACCCGCGCCATCTCCGGCAGCTCAGCCCAGGCGACGACGTGCTCGTCGGGGTTCCACATGTCGTAGATCGCGCCTTCAGCGGCGACCCACTCGCCCAAGATGAAGCGGCGGAACCACAACCCGGTGTACTCGCGGCGAATCGCGGCCTTGTAGTCGTCGGACAGGGCGGGGTTGTCGTCGAGCTGGAAGAAGAACCCGCGCCAGTCCGGCAGCTCGTGCAAGCGGTCGAGGTACTTCCGTTTCAACCAGTGCGCCGGCGAGTCCGGGTTCGTGGTGCCGAACAGCTGCGCACCGGGCACAGACATACGGCCGAGCAGCTGCACGAAGAACTGTTCGTCGACGACGGTCACCTCGTCCACGTACGCGCCCGCGCACGTCAACCCGCGCAGCACCTTCTCGGCCTTCGCGTCCGAGGCGCCGAGCACGTAGACAGTGCGGCCGAGGATCGAGGCCGTCGGCGCCCCGCTGGTGTAGCGCACCTGATCGGCCAGCGGCCCGAACAGCGACGGGTCTTGCAGCGGCGCGAACACGTTGCGCGCCGCGCTGTCTCGGGTCCGGCCGACGACGACCAGCTGCCCGCCGAGCGGCGCGGTCGAGACGTACACCAGCCACCGCAGCAGGCTCGCGATGGTCTTGCCGGAGCGGATCGCGCCCGACCAGATGTTCACGCGCGCCGCGGACTCGCGCAGCGACTCGACTTGACGGCCGGACAGCGGGAGCTCGGGACTACCCATCGCCGTTGGCCGGCGCCTTGATGCCGAGAGCTTCGGCGAGGTTGCCGAGCATCGAGCGGGCGGCCTCGGCCTGACCGGATGCGTTGGCTTCGGCGAGCTTCGCCGCGGTGGCGATGTGCGCTGCGGCAGCGCCGGAGAGGTGCCGTTCGTCTTGGGCGGGCACGTGGTCGAGGGTGCGGGTTTCGATGCCGTTGACGGTGGTGGCGGTGAACCGGTACCGGTCGGCTTCGAGGCGGTCGTACAGAGCTTCGGCGCGGGCCAGGGCGCGACCTTCCAGCGCGACGCGGCGGGCGCGGTTGTCGATGGCCTTGGCGGCAGACGCGGCGGCGGTGGCCGAGCGGTCGAAGGACAGACCGAGCTCGCGGGCGAGCTTGGACACGGTCGAGGGCGAGCGACCCAGTGTTTTCGCGATGTCGTTGCGGGTCTTGCCCTGCTCGTGCAGCTCGCGAACGCGAGCTCGGTCCGAGTCAGTGATCGGAGAGGTGCCCATCGCACCCCCTGATCGGATTGAGAAAGCGGCGAAACGATGTTTCGTATCAGCTGACCCGTGATACGAAACGAAACGATACGAAACGATTTGAAACCAGTTGCAGGACCAAGGCGCGAAATGAAAGTGCTTGCATCGTCGCAGTTCACGGGGGTGCCGTGGTGGCTTCATGATCGGGGTCCGGTAGCCTGCTCGCACTGCTCCCGATCGGAAGAAAGGGGGTGGGACGAGTGAAGCAACAACCCTGCTGCTGTGCTGAATGGCACCGCACGTTGCGCTTGCTGATCTTGACGATCGCGACGCTGGCGCACGGGTTGATGCTGGCAGGCCAGGGCATGTTGCCGCTGGCCTGACAGCCCCTCCCTGGGGCGGCGGTTGGTTAGCCCCCGGCCGCCGTCCCGTCGGTAGCGGAAAAGCTACCGCAGGCTGGGACTTTACAGGGCCCGAGAATTTCCGTGCCACCTGGCAGCGCTGCGATGCTAGGTGTCATCGCGCATGCAGGGACGGTGCTTGGTGATCCTGGCCTGGATGCGGCCGACCGAAGATCAGTTGTTGCTTGCGTCTGCCCCGGTGCGTGCGAGTCGGGCAGCCTGAGCCGCCCTGAGCTTTGCCGGAGCCTGATAGACCTCGTTGAGAAGTTCGCCCATCAGCTCAAGGATCTCCGCAGCCTCTTCCTCGGCGACCGGAGCAACGAAGTCGCCATGGGCCATGTCGTTGCCTAGGTGCCGGATTTCGTGAGCCGAGTCGCGAACGAGCGGCCGGATGTGTTGCTCCTCGTGAAGCTTGTCGATCTTCTCGATGAGGTTGCCCTTGAGGATGCCTCGCTCCTTCGCCGTTGCTTCGAGGACGGAACGAGCCATGAGCACCGCTGCTCGATGTGCGCCGATGCTATGGCAGCGATGCGCCTCGGATGCAGCCTCGGCGATGTGGTCGGGCACGTCGGCGAAATGCTGACCAACTGCCTTGGTTGGCAGCCATTCGATGTACTGGCCGTATTCCCGCATCTGGGTGGCGGCTTCCCTCGGGTTCAAGGTGCGCACGAGACTGGCAGTTCCGATGCTAAGTACTCGACACTCGTCGCACTGGAAGGCGGCGGCCCACGTGTGTATGTCCCGGTCACCTGAAACGCGGGTCGGCTCGCCGTGCATGGTGTGGTGAGCCTTGGTCTCGCATGCCCAGCAGGTTCTCGAAGCCATGCGATCAGCTTAGCGACCGAGTCCGTCACCACCTGCGGGATGCGGACACACTTCTCCCCGCTGAAAGCTGATCTAAGCAGAAGTGGCAGGGGCTGTCAAATGGCTCCGGGTGCCACTTTGGCGGGTGGGGATGGCCGCGAGGATCTGGGCGCACTGCTGGGCGTCGTAGAGCGGCCTGCCGGTGCTGCGGTCGCGGTCGGCGACGGGGCAGGCACCGCGGATGGTGTGGACGCTGCGGCCGGACAGCCGCGCCAGGCTGGCCCGGTCGAGCAGCGTGCGGCCGTCGCGGTAGCGGACGATCGGCGGGCGGGTCACTGATCCCCCCGGCTCCGGTTGATGCGGCGTGCGATGTCGAGCGCGTACGGCAACCGCATCGCCAGCGCTTCCCATTCCAACCACGCGGCCAACGGCTCCGCCATGACGGGGGACATGGTGGCGATCCAGCGGGCATCGGTCATGCTCTGGGGATCATCGACCTCGCCAGTCAGGGCGACGGTTGTAGCTGCCTCCCCGGCGGGCCCGGCGAACACAGCCTCTTCGAACCGAAGCGTTTCCGGTTCGCGGTAGTACTTTTCTGGGTTGTACCGCCACGGTCCGGGAGTTGCCTTGGCGGCCAGTTCGCGCAGGGTCGCGGCGGCCTGGCGGAGCTCTACCTCTGGGGGCACAACCTCGTACCCGATCTCCCCGGCGCGCTGCCTGGCGGCGTCGCTCTGCTGCTCGGTGTCTTCCGGGAAGCTGCTGGGGTCGGCGCGCTGGTAGTTCCGGTTGTTGTCCTCGTTGTTGGTCATGCTGCTCCCGTCAACTGGCATGCGAACTGCTGCCCGAGGTCGAGCAGTGCAAGCCCATCGTAGGAAGTGCCACAGACACCGCAGCGGACCGCGATGGTGTCCGCGTCGCCGACTGGCCACAGCGGGCCCTCACAGTCCGGGCATGGCGCGGCGGGCGAGGGCAGGGCGTCCCCGGACAGTCGGCGGGCTTGGGTGTGCAGTTCGCGGATGTCCTCGGCGAGCTCGTCGATCCACTGCTGGCCGGTGGCCCACAGGATGCGGCTACGGAGATAGGCGGTTTCGCTGGCGACGGTGGGCGGGCTGAGCGGGCGTTGGTCGTCGCATTCCTCGGCGACCCAGCGTGCCAGTGCGGTGACGCTGCCGATGATGCTGCGCAGGTCCTCGTCGTTGTCGTCGGGGCCGACGGCGTGCGGCACTGACCGGGGGTCGCGTGCGGCGATCACGTCGAGCCGGGCGGGCGGCTTGGAGCCGTAGCCGGGGGAGCGCCTGCCTACGGTGCCACCGCGGCGGGGCGTGGGGTCGAGGGCGGTGGCGTAGTCGTCGATCTCGCCGAGCAGCCGCAGCAGGGTGTTGACGCACTGCCCGCAGCAGTATTGCCCGAGGTCTGCGGTGCGGGAGCAGCGGCCGACGGTGCAGGGCGCGGTGGATGCTTCGCGCACGGGGCTACCTCCGTTCGAGGGGGGAGACCTGCGCCGCGGTGATCGCGGCGCAGGTCGAGGGCGGGCGGTTCAGCTGCGGGTGGCGAGTTGCTGTTCGGCTTGCTCGGCGCGCGACTTCCACTCGGCGGCCTGGTCGTCGAGCTCGTCGCGCTGACGCTCTGCGGCCAGTGCACGACGTTGCCATTCGGCGAGGGCGTGGCGGCGGTATTCGTCGGTCTCCGTGGCACAGACGGCGCTACTCGCGTTGTCCTGCTCGGCCTGGTGCTCGTCGAGGACCCACGCGGCGACGCGTAGCAGGGCGTCGACGTCGGCGACGTTGAGCACGTCGAGCGCACCGGCGGCGGCGCGGAGGGCTTCGGCACGGCGGCGTTCCGGCGGGGTAGCGGCGGTCATGGGGTCACCTCCGGGGCGAGCGGTTCGACGATGAGCACCAGTCCGCCGCACTGGCCGAGCTGGATTTCGGGCATGTGCTTGGCCATGAGCTCTGGCGTGTCGTCGGCGACCACTCCGGCGTCCACAAGCCCGTCGCAGCAGGCTTTCAGCGTGGGCACGAGGTTGTCGGCGTCCCGGCGGCGCCGGTCGGTGACGGTCCACACCAGACGGATCGTGCAGCGGCCCAGGGCGGGCACTTGGGCGTCGTGGGCGAGGCTTGCCGCGGTGTCGCGGACGGCGCGGGTCAGCTTCGCTCGCCGCGCCCAGTGGTGCCGCTGGTTGGCGGTGAGCGGCGGGCGCTCATACGGCAAGTCGAGCCGGTACGTGGTCGCGGTGGTCATCGGGCACCACCGAGCTTGTCGGCGATGGTGCGGCGCACGGTGTCCATGCACGTCGTCCAGCCGTCGGTGAGGATGACGTGCAGCTCGGGGTCGTCGTCGGCGTGCATCGACGGCGGGGTCAGCCCGAGCACGTCGCGCAGTGCGTCGACGGCAACGACGCGGTCGGGGTGCCGGTCGCGGAACTCGTCGAGGACGCGGTCATCCGCCTGGGCGAGTCCGCGTTCGAGGTTGTCGAGCAGTTCGCGGGGGTCGTTCACGGTGGTTCTCCTGGGCGAGGTCGGGCGGGTGGTCGGCCACGCGGGGTCGCCGACCACCCGGCGGGCTACTACTCGGGGTTGTGGCCGGCGGGCTGGGGCCAGTCGGCGGCGACCTGCTCGGGGTGCAGTCCGGCCTGCAGCGCCTTGTTGGCCCGGCCGGCAAGGCGCACGGCGGCGGCCTTGGCGCGTTCGCTGGCCGTGATGTCGCCGGTGTTGTCGGTCAGCTTCGAAACCCACCGCAGCAGCACGGTGATGTCGTTGGCTTCGCCGATCGTGGCCATGGCGGTGTCGTGTCCTCTCGGATCAGAACGGGGGTTCGTCGGTGGAGCTGGTGGGCGTGCTTGCCCACGAATCACCGGACTGCCCGGCCGTGGAGCGCTCGGCCTTGTGCACGCGGGCGGTCGCGCGGCGCAGCTCCGGGCCGATGGAGTCGAGCAGCAGCATGGCGGCCGATCGCTTCTCGCCCTGCTCGTTGGTCCACTGCTCGGTTTCGAGTCGGCCGGACACGGAGACCTCGGTGCCCTTGGTCAGGCTCTCGGCGATGTTCTCGGCGAACTGGCCGAACGCCTTCGCCCGCTGGAAGTGCACCCTGGCGTCTTCCCACTCGCCGGTCTGCCGGTTCTGCCTTCGGGAGTTGAACGCGAGCGTGAGCGTGCAGACCGCGGTGCCGGACGCGGCGAACTTGAGCTCGGGATCGGCGGTCAGGCGGGCGACGCCGTGCAGGTTGGGCAGTGCCATCGGGTTACCTCTCGGGTTTCGCGCGTGCGCGCGTAGCGGCGGGCCGTCCGGTCGCGACCACCCGACCACGGTGGTCGCGACCGGTGGGGTTCACTGTTCGGTTTCGCCGTCGCGTTCGGCGTTGTAGGCGCGTTTCATGCGGGCGTAGACGCTGCCGGAGATGCCGAGGCGGGCGCAGATTTCGGTGGAGGTGTGCCCGGCGTCGACGAGTTGGGGGAAGGCGGCGGCGCGTTCGGCGGCGGACAGTGGTCGGCCGACGGGTTCGCGGCCGAGCAGGATGCGTTCGACGGCGATGTGGTCGACCCATTTGTCGGGCGGTGCGGTTTGGGGGTTGGCGAGCGTGGTGGTCACGGTGTGGGCTCCTGGTGTTGGGCGAGCTGTCGCAGGGCGCGGTGGTGGGTGGCGATCACGGGGACCGGGGCGAGGAACTCGCGCAGGTGCTGTTCGAGGGCGCGGAGCAGGCCGAGCAGGGCCTCGCGTTCGTCGCGGGTGAGCGGTGCGTTGGAGGTGAGGCGTCGGACTGCTGCGGCGTACTCGCTGTCGCTCCCGGTGGTGGGGGCGCCGTGCTGCGGCCCGGTCATGCGGCGGCCTTGGTGGGGGCCGCGGGGTTCGGGGGGAGCGGGCAGGGCCGCAGCCGCAGGTCGACGTGGATAACTCGGCGTGTGCTGTCGACCCAGCGGGCGGGGTGGGCGCAGATGGCGCAGGCGTTGCCGAGCAGGGGCAGCAGCGGCGGGGTCCGCCTGGCGGGGTTTGTTGCGGTCATGGTGGTTCGGCCTTTCCGGGTTGTGGTGGTGTGGTGATTCGGCTCTGTAGTTGCCTGCTGGCAGCTTAGCACTTGCCTGCTGGCAAGCAGCCTTTTAGGCATGCTGAATTCGGGCGGCGTCCATGCGGGCCGGGTGAGCTGGGGTTTTCCGCAGCGGGCGCCCGGTGTAGCCGGTGCATTGCTGGCCGGGCTGCGCGCGGCAGGTGGGGTGCGGGCACGCCACGCCCATGTAGAGCCGTCGGGCGGCTGCCTCGCCTTCGGCGATGTCGGGGTCGGCGCCCTTGCGTTCGGCGTGGTAGCGCGCGAAAAGCACGGACAGCGAAGGGATTTCGCGGGGTGCGGCCTCGATCGCGGCGCGCGCGGCGGTGATCTCCTTTGCCGTGCGTCGCTGTCGCCAGTCCTTGGCCGCGTTCTTGTAGTACCCGAAGATGTCGCCGGGGGTGATGGTGCGGCGGTGGTCGCGGTAGGCGTCGCTGCGGTAGTACCAGTGCACGGCGGGTGCGCCGACCTTGGCCGGGACGTCGTGGAGCATGGCGACCCATACGGCGATGACGTCGTCGTCGGCGGCGGGCATGTAGGGGTCGATGGCGGCAGCGACGGCCATCACCGAGCGGACGTCGTCGTCGTTCATGCGGTGATCTCCTTCAGCTGGGGGCCGCCGAAGATGGCGTCGAAGTCGGGGGCGATTACGTCGCCGATGTTGGCGACGGCCTGGGCGGCGTCCTGCGGGCTCCGGTCGCGGTCGATGCCGAGGTATCCGCGGACCTTGTCGCCGCGTGCGCTACGGGCTGGCTGGGCGGGTTTCTGGGCTGCCCTGGCGGCTTTGATCACGTCGTCGTAGACGTAGGGCAGAGCGCCGGGGCGGTGAACCTCTGGGCGGCGATCCCATTCGTCGAGGGCAGCGCGGACGAGTTCCGGGTCGGCGCCGTCGCGCAGTAGCCCGTCGATGACCTTGCCGATTTCCCGGATGGTCTGCGGCCGGTACTTCGCGGCGTCGGGCTGGGAGTTGCGCCAGGCGTCGACGATCCGGCGTGCGTCGGGCTTGACCGCGGAGTCGGCGAGCTGCACCAGGGTCGTGGTGCCTCGCCTGCGCGCGCTCGCGCGTGACGACGACTCTTTTTGCCCTGTTCCCCTGTTCCCCTGTTCCTCTGTTCCAGACGCGAGGGCCTCGCGAGACTGTCGCGAGGGTTCCGCGAGGCCACGTTCAGCGACCGGGACAGACTGGTCACTACCTGGGGTTTTGTCGGTTGGCGTGGGCGGCAGGTCGGTGGGCGGCAGCGGGTACCGCGGTTTGCCGGGCCGGTCGATGCGCTGGTGCTTGTCCCAGCCGTTGACGTACAGGTACGAGCGGCCGTCGAGGGTGTAGCGAGTGATCTGCAACCCTCGCGAGAGTGTCGCGAGACCCTCGCGAACGAATTCGCGGGCTTCGACGGGGTCGTCGAGGGCGAACAAGTCGGCGGCAATGAGCCGGTAGTCGTCGATGCCGACGCCGTTGTCGTCGACATAGGACCACAGCCCGATCCACAGCAGACGGAACTCGCGAGGCAGCTCGGCGACGGCTGTCGAGCGCCAGAACTCGGGCTTGATCGAGCGGATGCGCATCAGGCGGTGTCCTTGCTGGGGTTGGGGGCGAGGCCGAGGCGGTCGAGGATTCGGCCGGCGGTGAAGGTGGTCATGCGGCAGTGGTCGGCGATCTCGCCGTCGGTGAGGCCGCGGTCGTGGAGCTTGGCGACGAGTCGTTCGCGCTCGGCGGTGGTGAGGGCTTCGGCGGGCCAGTGCCCGGCGGCGCAGTGCTGCCACCGGGCCGAGCTGCTGCGCCTGGTCGAGGCGGGCGCGGTGATCGGTCGAGGCATCGGTCAGGTGTCCTTGTGAGGCGGGCCGCGCCCCTGGGAGGCGGGGCGCGGCCCGGTGAGCTATCGGGCGAGGTGGGCGGTCATGCGGCCGGTCTGGCGGCGGCGCGGGCGATCCAGACCCGGTTACGGCTCGCGCGGCGGGTGCGGCGGGTGCTGCGGTAGTACTGCGAGGTCGGCGCGATCGCGATCCGGTCGGGGGCGGACGGGTGCGCAGCAACGCCGATCACGCTCGGCAGCACGTTGCACCCGGCCCCCTCGTCGTCCCCGGCCAACGCGCGGACGTCGTCGGCACTGAACGGCTCGCCGCGGGCGACCAGTTCGGCGAGGGCGGCCTCGCAGCGCTCCCGGTAGGTGAGGTGCCCGGCGGTGGCCGCCGCGAGCGCGGCGGCCTGCCCCTGGTGCCGGTCGGCCAGGCCGAGCGGGAGCTGACCGGTGGTCACTGCTGGCCTCCGTCCTCGACGAGCTCGGCGTCGATCGCGTCGTCGGTCTCGGTGGTGTGCTCGGTGATGTCGAGCGGGTCCGGTTCGATGTCGGCCGCGTTCAGGCTCGGCCGGTCGGCGCGTTCGGCGGTGCCCTGCACGATCCGGCGGTCCTCTGTGGAGGTGGGCACCCACTTGGAGAGGCGGCGGGCGGCGGTCTTGAGCCACATCGCCTCTTCGTTGGTGTTCCACGGTGAGTACTGGGAGTCGGCGCCCTGCGCGGCTTCCTTGGCGCGGGCGATGTGGTCGCGGTTGAGCACGACGACCTTGGAGGTCGACCCGTTGGTCATCTCGGCGTAGGCGTAGACACCGCGGAGCGGGCCGCGCTCGGCCTCGGTGGCGAACCAGTCGGCCTCGTGCTCGGGCTTGACCATGCGGCCGGGCGCCCACCGGAAGGTGTCGTTTTCCCGCACGACTTCGACGACGACCGAGGCGACCGCGCCGGATCGGTACATCAGCTCGATCAAGCCCTGATAGCCGGTGATGCCGAGGATTTCGAGCTTGCCCCGGTTCTTACGCGGGGTCAGGTAGTACTGCTCGGTTCCCGGTTCGAGTCCGAGCCGGGCGGCCTCCATCAGCGCGACCATGAGCGACTGCGGCGAGTTGTGCGCAGCTTCGGCGAGCTTGCGGTCACGGCGGACGACGCCCTGTGCGATGCGCACCCACGTGTCGGCCCGCATGTGCGACGGCATCACCTGGGCAAGGTCGGCCCGGTTGTTGCCGATCAGCGCTGAAGGGCTCGGCTGGTCGGTCTTGCGGGCGACGGCGGTTCCGATGGTCTGGGCGGTCATGCTGCTACGGCCTCGATTCGGCTAGGGGTCTTGATCGGGGAAGCGGTGACGCTGGGCAGCGCGCCCTTGCGGGCGGCCTTGCGGATCGCGATGGGCTCGCCCGCGCAGACGGCGCGCCGGGCGTCGCCCATCAGGTCGGCCAGCACCGCGGCGGCCTGGCGCTTGGCGGCCTCTGCGGTCTTGTGCGCGACGACGGCGGCGCGGTAGGCGGCGGCCTGCTCGGTCGTGATCTCGACCTCGCGGTCGTCGATGTCCGGGTGCCACTCCCGGATCACTTGGTAGGTCTCGCCGTGCTCGTCGATCGACGGGCGCTCGCCCTCGGCCACCGTGCGCATGAACTCCGCGCCCGCCTGGCGCAGGATCTCGACCTCGTCGGCGCTCCAGCTCACGACGTACTCGCGGTAGTCCACCCCGCCGATCAGCACGGCGATCCGCGCACGGGACAGGCCGAGAACGTCGAGGTACCAGAGCACCTGGGCGCGGTAGTAGACCGGCACCTCGTCGCTTCCGGGCTCGCCCCAGCCGTCGGCTGTGCGCGCGGTCTTGATCTCCAGGACTTCGCGCCCGTCCGGGCCGGTGATGATCCGGTCGGGGTTGGCGATCTGCCACGGCCGCACCCGGCTTCGGTACGTCCCAGCGCGGCGCACCCGGAGCTCGGGGTGCGCGTCGGCGAACATCGCCACGACGGATGGTTCGAGGTAGCGCCCCGCGCGCATCTCGTCGTTGTCGGCCTGCGGGGCAGCTTCGCCGCGCTTGCGGTGCCACAGGCTGAACCTGGATTCCCACGGCGACAGGCCGAGCACGGCGGCGATCTCCGACCCGCCGAGCCCGTCGGCGCGCAGCGCGAGCCATTCCGGGGAACCGGCGGGGAAGGTGCCGAGGTAGTCAGCTGTGCGGAAGCGGGTCATGCTGCAGCCCCTCCGGCGACCTCGACGCGCACGACCGAGCCGTCGAGGGCATCGTCGACCGCCCAGCGCACTCGTGAAGCTGCGCAGTCGAGGCACGCCTCGGTACTTTCGTCGGAGAGCACGTCCGGGCGGGGCAGCCACTCGACGGACACCGCGCACAGCGCGCCGACCATCTGGCACCACTCGCACTGGCCATCGGGGCTGTCCGTCGTCGTCTCGACCTTCACGTCGGGGTGATCGAGTGCCTGAGACAGGGCTTCGGGGTACGGTGTTGTCACGTTCGCCTCCTGTGGTGGGGGGTGTTCGGCTCTGTAGCCCCCGCGCTGCCGTACTCGGCGGTTGCGGGGGTTTTGCTTTGCGCTGGTCATGCGGCAGCGGGGAGGCGGCGCATGGCGCGAATTTCCTGCTCGATCTGGTCGAGCGACGGGCCGCCTGGGTAGTAGGCGAGTTCGGCGGCTTCCCGGGGCGGCAGTGCATCGCGCTCGACGCGGGCGCGGGCCAATACCGCACCGGCGGCGGCGATGGCTTCCTCGCGGGTCACGCTGCGTCCTCGGTCGGTGCCAGCTCGACGAGTTCGAAAAGTTCCTCGAACGTCGCGGGCTGGAGTGCGCGCAGAAGGCCAGCGACGAACAGCGAGCTTGGAGCGCGACCTGTTCCCAACGTGCGGCTGAGCGTGGACTGTTCGAGTCCCATCGCCCGCGCGAGGGCGTAGTTGGAAGTCAGCCCGGCGGCGATCCTGTGCCGCTTCAGCGCATCGGAGCGGATCTGGATTGTGGTGGTGGCCATCGGAACCTCGCGATAGTTGCTTGCGGGAAGGCGACTGCTTGCCCGAAGGCAACTATAGCAGCGAGCTTCCCTCGGGCAACCCAATGGGCTTCCCCCGGGCAGCCTAGTTATGGTTCTGTTATCTCCAGCGTCCGAGTGAAACGATCAGGCGGGCTCGCTTGCTTGCTGGAAGGCAAGTACCCTGCTGCCCGTGAGCACTTCCAAGCGTCCCTGGTGGGACTGGGTCCAAAAACACCTCGACGACCACAACCTGCTCGCAGCCGACATGGTCAAGCGCTGCTCTTTCGATCACGCGCGTGTCAGCCGGTGGCGCGAAGGCGTCAACGCCTCCGTGCCGCACTCCAAGGAGGTCGCGGAGTTCTTCGGTATGGACGTCCGCGAAGGGCTCATCGCCGCCGGCTACCTGACGCGAGAGGAATCCGGGCTCGCCGAAGGTTCGCAGGCGGCCAAGCCGCGGCGGTTGCACGTCGCGGACCTGACCGACGAGGAGCTCGTCGACGAGCTCGCTCGGCGGCTCGCCTCGCGTACGTAGGCGCCGGCCGCTGGTTCGCGAAGAAATTTCGCATGTTGATCTTGACCTGCTGTAACGCCACCGGTTCAGACTTGTACACCCGTACAACAATCAACCGAATGGCCTAGTGTTTCTTGCTGGATTTGCCTGCGAACGAGTGTTCGACTTGAAGGACAGAGCCGACACACCGTACAGCAGGAGCACCACGTGACAGCACGCGACAAACCGTCGACCCGAACGGAGACATGCAACACCGCCGGACACCTCCCCGGATGCCGAGCGGACCACCAGGACGACGCCGAGCTGCAACGCTGCGCCGTCCTGGTCACGAAGACGCCCACCGCCCGCACCGACACCATGCTCGAAGTGCAAGTCGAGCGCCTGGTCGAAAGCGGACGAATCAACAGCGTCGCCACTGTCGCGCGCCTGCAGCACGACGAAGCAGCCGACCCTGTCGAACTGACCCTCGCCCAAGTCCGGGCGATGGCCCGCGCACTCAACTCCGCGGGCGACCTCATGGAGTACGGCGAAACCAACACATGGAGGTGAACGCACCTATGGCCACGACCGCGCGCATAGCAAGCCTGCGCGCCGTGCCGAAAGCCCCATCGCGGGTAGTGATCTACCTACGGCAATCCTCCTACCGAGAAGAGTCGATCAGCCTCGAACTCCAGGAGAACTCAGCGCGCGAGTACTGCGCGCGCAAGGGATACCGGATCGTCGACGTCATCGCCGACCCCGGAGTCTCCGGCCGCGCCTGGCACCGCAGGAAAGGCGTCCAGCGGGCTCTAGGCGCGATCCACGACAAGCAAGCCGACGTGATCGTGCTGTGGCGGTGGTCCCGCCTCGCTCGCCACCGACTGCACTTCGCCGTCGCCAACGACACCGTCGAAAAGCTCGGCGGACGCATCGAATCCTCCGCGGAACCGATCGACCTCGACACGGCCGCCGGCCGATTCCAGCGCGGGATGCTCGGCGAGTTCGCCGCGTTCCAGTCGGACATGATCGGCGAGCAGTGGAAGGACGCCCACGAACGCCGACGCCGTCTCGGGCTGCCATCGAACGGCCGCTCGCGGTACGGCTACGTCTGGCTACGGCCCCTCCCTGCACTGGCGAGCCAGGGGGTCGTGTTCAGCGCGCCGGTGGATGGCGGCTATCTCTGGCTTCCGGAGGGGGACACCCGGGAGCGCTACGAGATCGACCCAGAGCAGGGCGAAGTGGTCGAGTGGATGTACGAGGAATACATCGCCGGAACCGGCAGGCCCGGCCTGATGCGCGAGCTAAACAGGCTCGACATCACCAACAACCAGGGCAAGCCCTGGACCCAACACGGCATCGCCACGGTGCTCGACAGCGGTTTCGCGGCCGGCCTCCTGGTCAACACCGCCGCCCGGTACGACGGCGAACGGCAGATCTACGCCCCGTTCAGCGAGTACACCTGGGAGCAGGGTGCGCACGAGCCGATCATCGACCCGCAGCTGTTCGAGCGGTACCGCGAGATCAGGCTCGGCCGCGCGAAGACACCACCCCGGCGGATCAACCCCACCAACCCGTGGGCCGGCCTTGTTGGCTGCGGCGACTGCTCGCTGAATATGCGGCGGAAGAAGAACAGTCGCGGCGCCGGATTCGGTTGGCTCTGCCAGTCCAAGGAGGTCACGGGGAAGGCCGAGCGGCGCCCGACCTACGTTCAGGAGAACCGCCTCGAACAGTTCGTGAAGGACTGGCTGGGTCAGCTCGCCGAGGACATCGGCGCCGCCGCGGAATCCGCGCGAGCAGCGCAGCGAACCGCGCTCAAAGCCAGGATGTCTGCGGACACGCTCCGGGCAGAGCTCGACGGGATCGAAAAGCAGCTCGGCGTGCTGCGGCGGCAGCTGGTCGCCGAGCGCATGAGCGAAGACGAGTACGACCAGACCCGCGCTGAGCTGATCGCCGAGCGAGACAGCATCGCCGCGAAGCTCGCCAGGGCCGAGCAGACGAAAGCCACGGAGCCGGTCGCACAGCCCACCGAGATCGCGCGCGGCCTGTTGGAAGAGTGGAACTCGTTGCCACTGTCGAAGAAACGCGAGATGCTCGGGAAGCTGATCAAGCGGGTTGTCGTGACGCCGAACGTTCTGCCGCGCCAACCCGCACACCTGCATATCGTCCCGACGTGGGACGAAGACGCTGGGGTCGATTGCTCCCCTTACCGTGGAGCTGGATGTACGGCAGCAGGAAGACGGTGGTCAGGATCGCCACAGCTGCGCCGAACCACGGTGAATCGAAGCGGAAGGAAGTGATGTCGGTGATGTTGTGCAGGTTGTTTCGGTGGGCGTAGTGCCACAGGATCGGGCCGATGATGTAGCCGACGGCGAAGCCGATCGCCAGGTAGGCGGGCAAGTAGAACACCGGCATGCCGTAGTCGTAGGACCAACCCGCCGCACCGAGGTAGCTGAAGCTCGTGTAGGTCTCACCGGCCATGAGCACGAAGATCAGCACCACGCCAAGGCTCCGGCCACCGACCGACCATTCGGCCAGATTCGCCCGATCCCGCCCGCGCAGCGAGAGGAGGCCCAGAACGATCGTGCCGATCATGAACACGCCGAACATGCCGATGGAGACCGCAGCGTTCGAGCTCATTCGGAATCACCCCGTTCGCGCTCCCGGTCAGACCGCCACAGCGGGTCCTTACGGGCTGCGAGCCAGATGCAGGCAGGGGTGAGCAAGGTTGCCACCAGCATCCAGAACATGAAGAAAGGCAGGCCGAGAACGACCGGATCGACCCGGTTGTACAGCGGAAGGGCCACCAGGTAGAGCAGGACCGGCCCGGTGAGCCACCACAGCGATTTGCGTTTCTTCAGCACTAGTCCCTCCGAGGGCCGCACCCAACACGACGAGAAAGCTTCGACGGGTGACAGGAAGGTTCCCTTGCGCGCACCGCATCACGCCAGGGTGTTGGACGTCGGGTTCGTCACGAAGTCTGCAACTCCGCTGATCAGCGTGGATGTGAGCGTCGTAAGACTGTCTGCCTTCGCAGGTTTCCTGAACCGGGCTCTCTGGTGGGCACCCGGTGCTGTCGTCAGCGGAACGTCGTGCAGGACGACGAAGACCGCCGAGGCCCCGGGGTTTAGCTGTCTCTGGAAACCAGCTTTGACGGATGCACGTGCCGAGGGGCCCTCCGGGTGGTTGTTCTGCGGTGCGTCGGCATTGTCGAAGTCGGTCAGACATGTTTCGGGCATGCGGCGGCAGAGGTCACCGACGTTGACCACGCTCGTGACCTGAACAGCTAGGGCGGACTGCGGGCGACCGTTCAGCGTCCGCCCAGCTGTGACCGGCATTGGCTGTTGTCCGGTGGTGTCCACGGCACCTCCAGCGACTGCTGTCGATGCATGGCATCGTGCCTGCTGCTACCGCCGGGCACCAGGCATTGGCGCCCGCGTCCTCAAGCAGCAGTGCGTTGGGCCGTGTTGGCTGGTCGTGCCGAGCCGGCTGCGAGCCCGCGCAGCGGTGTCGTGCCGCCTTGGAAGGAGCGCAGGATCGCGCGTGGCACTGCTGTGCCTCGTCGGCTGCCGAGATCCAGTTCAGTGATCAGGTCGTTGAGCTTGCAGCGTGCCTCCTTGTGGATCGCGTCGTGGAGCAGTCGCTGGGTGAACGCCCAGGTGCGGAACGTCCGGGCACCGTCCATCACTGCCCGGACTGGCGGTGCTGTCGGAACCCCGTTCACGTAGGTGGGTTCTGGAAGTCTGATGGTGCGTTCGAATCGCGTGCCGGTGTAGCTCTGGATCTTCCGGCCGTGCGGGATCAGCACATGCACTTCCACGTCGTCGGATGACGTTGTGATCCCATGCAGGTGGGCAGCCACGAGGCCGGTGATCACGGCACCTGGACCGGCGCGAAGTAGCGCGGCTTGGATGCGATCGTGAACTGTCGGTGGCCCAGGCGCGACCAGCACCACACCAGGTGCAAGGCGTGTCCAAGGGCCATCAGCGCGGGCACGTCGGTACGTAGTCGACTGGGAGATCCCGAGCTTCTCGATTTCCACGACGCGGTACACCCGTCGCTGGAAGCGCGATTCGTTTGCGTTGATCGTTTTCTGCATGCCCTGCAATATCCGGCCTCCGCGGCTCATGCCTCGGGAGGTTTCTCGGTTCCGGTCCCGTGTCGGGCACCTGAATCCTCGATCGGTGGGATATGCGGCGAGCATGGGAACTTTCCTCTCAGCCGCCTGACAGCAAGGTTCCCATGCTCGTCGCCACTGCACGCGTGGTCTCGGTTTGGGTGGTAATCAACAGCTTGAGCCAAGGTGGCTCTCAGGTTCGCGGGGCACGCTCGGTGCATGACGACGAGCAGAGGCCCCGGCGAAGTGCCGGAACACGGTGGTGCTGAGCGTGACTTCGCTCCGGGAGGTGGGCCCGCGGGCGGACATGAGGCCGCCGCTGCGACTCACCCGATTCCCGGAGTTCCTGGGCAGCGGCATACGGCTGAACGTCGGCGGTGGGGAGCTCTGGTCGCGGTCGCACTCGTGGCCGGTGCCATCGGAGGCGGCGTCGGCTTGGCCGGTGGGATGCTGCTCGCGGACCCGGGTAGCTCGTCGGCCGTGTTGTCCCAGCACGATCCTGTGACCGGAACTCAGGTAAATGCGGAGAGCGGCACGGTGCAGTTCGCGGCGAGCAAGACTTCTGCGAGCACAGTGGACATCGCCGTTCGCTCGGGTCGGAGCGGCGCTGAGGGAACCGGCGTCATTCTGACCCCTGACGGATACGTGCTGACCAACAACCACGTGGTCAGCGGGGGCGGCCAGATCGCTGTCACACTGCCCGACGGGACGGTCAAGAGCGCGCAGGTCGTCGGTACGTCACCGTCGTACGACCTCGCTGTGATCAAACTTGATGGAGCTAGCGGCCTCACCCCTGCTGAGCTCGGCAAGTCTTCCTCGCTGACCGTCGGGCAGCAGGTGGTCGCCATCGGGTCTCCGCTCGGGTTGGAGGGGACCGTCACCTCCGGCATCGTCAGCGCCATGAACCGCACGGTGGAAGCCAAGGGCGACAACGGCCAGCCCGTCATCTACAACGGAATCCAGACCGATGCGTCGATCAACTCGGGCAACTCGGGCGGGCCGCTGGTCAACCTGGACGGCCAGGTGATCGGGATCAACTCGGCGATCCTCTCCAGCGGGCAGAACTCGGGCAACATCGGCTTGGGATTCGCGATCCCGATCGACACCGCCAGTCGGGTGGCCAACGAGCTCATCAACGGCGGTGTGGCGACAAAACCCCAACTGGGAGTCACCGGGACCGACAGCGGTACCGGTGCAGCGTCCGTCAGCTCGGTCGTACCCGGATCGGCAGCGGAGCAAGCCGGTATCAAGGCCGGTGAAACGGTCACCAAGGTCAACGGGCGAAACGTCAGCAGCTTCGCCGATCTCGTCGCGCAGATCAGCGCGAACGCACCTGGGGCGAAAGTCACCCTCACCGTGACCGATGGTCAGGGCAACAACCCGCGCGATGTCGAGGTCACCTTGGGCAGTCAGCAGGACAAGGCTCCGCAGACCACTGGTCAAACCGACTCCGGCTACGAACAGCAGGACCCCTACGGCTCGCCTTACGGCTCGGTTCCCGGTGGGCGCTGAGCGTGCGCGAGCATGGGAACCTTCCTCGCGGTGACAGGAAGGTTCCCATGCTTTCAGCCGTTCAAGCGGTGCGTCGGAGCCACCACTTCATGGCGTACTCGACGAGGGTGATGAGCGCCTGCTGGGTGGAGCCGCGGTTGCGGGCATCGCATGTCACGATCGGCACGTCGGCCGGGATCGCGATCGCTTCGCGGACTTCTTCGACGCGGTGGCGCAGCATGCCGTCGAAGCAGTTCAGGCCGACGATGTAGGGCAGCTGGCGGTCTTCGAAGAAGTCGATGGCCGAGAAGCAGTCCGCCAGTCGCCGGGTGTCCACGAGCACCACGGCGCCGATCGCGCCGCGCACCAGGTCGTCCCACATGAACCAGAACCGCTGTTGGCCGGGTGTTCCGAACAGGTAGAGGATCAGATCGGTGTCCAAGGACAGCCGGCCGAAGTCCATCGCCACCGTGGTGGTGTTCTTGTTCGGAGTGGCGTGCAGGTCGTCGATGCCGCTGCTCGCCTCGGTCATCACTGCTTCGGTCGTCAGGGGCACGATTTCCGACACCGACCCGACGAACGTCGTCTTGCCGACGCCGAAGCCGCCTGCGACGACGATCTTCGCGGAGGTCGCGGTTGTGGGCCTGGTGGTGGTGTGCCCAGGTCGAGATCGCGTTTCGGGGGTCATTTCTGCCAACCTCAGTTGTCGTGTCGAGCTGGTGTCCTGCGCTGCGCCACGAGGCCCGCGCCGGAGGAGTCAGAGCCGGCGGAGACCGCTCAGAACCCTCTCCATCAACATGAAGTGCGATGTGGTGCCGGATTCGCTGACCGTTTGGTGCACCGTGACCAGCCCCAGATCGGCCATGTCGCCGACCAGGACCTTCGCCACGCCCAGCGGAACACCGAGCAGCGCTCCGACCTCGGCTACCGATCGGGGGTGGCGGCAGATCTCGGCGATCGAGTGGTGCTCGATCCGCTGCAACCGGCTCGGGTGGCAGAACTCGCTGGTCGAGACGAGCGTTTCCAGTTCCAGGCGGTAGTTGGAACGTGTCCGCCCACCGGTCCAGGCGTACGGCCGGATGTAGGTGGCCGAGGTTTCCTCCTGCGCTGGTTCAGCTGGTCGTGGTGCTTCGTCGGTCTCCTGGGGCCACGGCGGTTCCGGCACGGGGGGTTGTGCCGGGGTTTGCTGCTCCACCTGTTCTGGCGCGCGTTTGCGCCGGCGGCCGCGTCGTCCGCTGTCGAGGGTGAACCGGTTGAAGACCTCGGCGAAGGCGTCCGCCTGGGGTGACTCGTGGTCATCCCAATGGTGTCGCCCGGATGATTCCGGACCTGTGCTCATGCCGTCCTCACACTGACTGGCCGGTCATCACCCGACTCGATCCTTGCAGCTGGGAGCGCAGTTCAGGGGTCAGGATCTGTCCGACTCGTTCGACCAGCAACGCCATTTCGTAGGCGATGAGGCCCATGTCGCAGTGGGGCGCGGCGAGCACCGTGAGGCATGAGCCGTCGCTGATCGCCATCTGCAGCATGAGGCCGCGTTCCATCTCGACCACGGTTTCGCTCACCGTGCCGGCTTCGAAGCACCTCGCCGCTCCTTGAGTGAGGCTGAGCAGCCCGGATGCGACCGCGGCGAGCTGATCGGCGCGGTCGGTCGGAAGTTTCGCCGACGCTGTCAGCAGCAGCCCGTCCGCCGAGACCACCACGGCGTGCGCCACACCGGGGACTCGCTCGGTGAAGTCGGTGACCAGCCATCCGAACTGGCTCGGTTGGGAGTTGTTCGCGTTCATTGGTGTTTCCTGTCCTCCTCACTGACGCGGGTTGTCACAGCCGTTCGTCGGCCGAACGCTGCGGGTCGCGGAGGCTGTGCTTTCCCTCGCGGACCCCGCGTTGGAAGCTGGCCAGCCGGCCGCGCATCATGTCCGCGTCGCGGCGGGGCTGGGCCACCTCGGTGACTGTTCCCGGTAGCAGTTGGGTTTTGGGGATCCGTCGGGGGAGCCCGGCGGAGGTGTGATCTGGAACCTCCTGATCGCGCGTGGGGGCAGGGGGTTCGGCATCGCTTTCCACTGCGGCCGACTGCTCGATGGCCGGGGCGGAGTTCTCCGGTTCCGCTCGCTGGCGGTGCCGACCGCGTCGGAGCCCGGCTTGGAAGCTGGTCAGCCGACCGCGTGCGACGTCCGGGTTCCGCTGCGGGCGAGGCTGTTCCGCCCCGGGCGCTTCAGCGCTGCCGGCGACCAGGTTCGCCAGCGGAATGCGCTGCGGCAGCCCAGCGGAGGTGTGGTTGGTCGGCTCCGCCGCCGCGACCTCCTGCGCCCGCTGCCGCGCCTCGTCGCTGGCGAAAGCCCAGACCCGCCCGTTGCTGCCGTTGTGCGTCGGCTGCGAGGAAGGGAACTTTCCTGTCGCACCGGATGACAGGAAGGTTCCCTTGCTCGCATCCCCGGGCGGGGGCCAGTGGGGGGTGGTGTGGTCGGTGGGGGGAGCCGCCTGGAACCAGGCCGAAGCGAGGTTGTCGAAGATCGGGGTAGGCGCACCGTTGGTGGCGCCGTCGGACGGGGACTCCTCCTGGGCGTTGGCCACGTCGCGCTGCTCTGGCACCGACTCTGCGTCGCGCGGTGGGCGGAGCAGGTGGTAGCCGTTGCGGATGGGGCTCGCCGCATCTTGTTCCGCCGCTTCCCAGTCGAATTCCTCGACGAGGGCGTCGCTGGTGCGCTCGTGGTGGGGGGCGGCTCCGTTCGTCCTCGGCTGCGGCAGGTTCACCGCGTCCGCGAGCAGTTCCGGGCCGATGGCCACCGACGCGCGCAGGCCCCTTCCCTCGGCACCCGGGTGCAGTTCCACGTGGATGCCGTGGCGGGCCGCGAGGCGGCCGACCACGAACAGGCCCATGCGCCGGGACGTGGACAGCGTCAGTTCGCCGTCGGAGGCCAGCCGGACGTTGGTCTCGGCGCGGTCGGTTTCGCTCATGCCGATGCCCTGGTCGACGATGTCGACGACCAGGGCTCCGTCGCCGCGCCGGTGTCCGGAGACCGTCACCTGGGTGTGGGGGGCGGAGAAGTTGGCCGCGTTGTCCATGAGCTCGGCGAGTAGTCGCACCAGGTCGCTGGCCGCGTAACCGACGATCTTCACGTCGGGCAGCGGCTGGACGATCACGCGCGGGTAGTGCTCGATCTCGGAGATCGCGGCGCGGACCAGGTCGGCCGGGCTGGTCGGTTGGGTGAAGCGCCGGGCCAGGTCGGTGCCGGAGAGCACCATCAGGTTCTCGTTGTTGCGGCGCATCCGGGTGGCCAGGTGGTCCAGCTGGAAGAGGGTGGCCAGCTGGTCGGGGTCTTCCTCGTCTCGTTCGAGCTGCTCGAACAGGCGCAGCTGCCGCTCCAGCAGGCTTTGGCTGCGGCGCGAGACGTTGACGAAGGAATCGCTGTAGCTGCGGCGCAGTTCGGCCTGCTCGGTGGCGAGGTTGACCGCCTGGGTGTGCACGTCGTCGAAGGCGCGCGCCAGGTCGCCGACCTCGTCGGCGGTGTTCACCGGCACTTGCTCGACGGGGGAGCGCGGGGCGTGCCCGGCGCGGATGTCGGCCACCGCGCTCGGCAGCTGGTGGTTGGCGGTGTCCAGTGCGCTGCGTCGCAGCAGGTCCAGGGAGCCGAGCAGGTGCCGGGCGACAGCCACCACGATGGCGCCTGCGATCAGCAGCGCGGACAGCAGGATCACGGACTCGAAGCCGGCCAGGTTGCTGGCCCTGTCCTGCAGGTTGAACGCGGTCTCGTGCAGCTGCTGGTCCAGCTGGCCGCCCAGGGCGCCGAGCGCGGCCAGGGCGTTCAGCGACTGCTCGTGCCAGATCGCGGGTGAGACCAGGGCGGAGGAGAGCTGGGCGCGGGAGTTGTTGCGCTCGGCCATCGCCAGCTGCACCGAGGTTTCCCGGGCCGGGAACCGGGGGTCGGCGTAGAGCTGGTCGTAGGAGATGCGGTTCGGCAGGGAGGCCGCGGCGCGGAATTCCTTGGCCGCAGCGCTGCGGCGGGATTCGCTGGCGTCCAGCTGCGTCAGGTTGTCCTCGGTGAACTTGCCGCGGGTCAGCCCGGTGAGCAGCAGCGCCTGCTGGAGCTGGACCTCCTCCCTGATCTTGGCGAGTTCGTGCGCGCTGGTCGCGGGCGAGACCAGCTGCGCGGACGAGATCTGGCTGAGCAGGGTGCGGTCGAGGGCGAGCAGGTCGCCGATGACCTCGGTGTAGGCCTGGATCGCGTCGTCGGGGTCGAGCTTGCCGCTGAGCACGCGGTTGCGCGTCGGGGCGAGTTCGGCGATCTGCCGGTTCGTCTCCTGCCGGGCGAATCGCACCGCATCGTTGTCGGGCGCGGCACGCAGGGCTCCGCGGGCGGCTTCGAGCGTGCGGTCGGTGGCCGCGATGCGGTCCCTGACCTGCGGTTCGGAAGTTTGCCCGCGGACCAGGAAGTCGGTGGATTCAGTGCGTTCCCACTGCAGATCCTGCACCGCGGTGCGCACCGCGGTGCCTGCGGTGACGATCCGGTCCATGGCGCTGTACTCGTCGGCTTGGGAGATCTGGCCGCGGATCTGCAGCACTCCCAGCACCAGTGCGAAGATCACCGGGACGAGCACGACGGCCCCGATCTTGACCGGGAGCTTCCAGTCGCGCCACCCGGTGATCCGTGCGGCGACCTTCGTGGTGGCGCGCGGCCACGTGGACGCCCGTGACACGTGCGTGGGCGTGTCCTCGAGTCCGCTGCTCACGACGCAGTCCTTTCCCGCGCCTGCCGGATGCTTCGTCAACCGACTGCGCGTTCGTGTGGTGGGCAGGCTGCGCCGTTCGGTTGGGGCGTGCGGCGGTTTCTCGATGGCTGGCGGCGCTGCCTGCGTTCGGGGTTTTCGCGGGTGGCCGGGTGCGGTCTTCGACGTCGGCGGCCGGGCAGCCTGCGATGGTTTCGGGGTTCGCAGCTGGTTTCGGGTGTTGTTGTGCGCCGGTTCGTCGGTGGCAGAACACTACCGCATTCGGACGATCTTCCGTTTTGCGCGAATTTGATGGCCTGACCAGCGGATATGCCCGGACCAAGATCGTTTTTCCAGGCGTGGCGCGGCTTGTGAACACTGATCGTGTCCACTTCTGTGGTGCGCTCAAGTGCTTTAGTCACCCAATAGGGAGATGTTGCAGGTCGCGCGGCCCGTGACGCTGCTCGGAGCCGCCTGGTTTTGGCTTTATGCTCGAGAAACCGCCTCTGTACTGCTGAAATACCGCACGGCAAGCGGCTTTTCATGCGAGGGCTACTTCAGGAAGAGGCTGTGGATCTTCAGAAGATCCGAAATTTTGACCACATTCCGTGATCGAAGAGTTCATCAATGTGTGTGCTGTGTCGTTGTGAGGCTCGGTGGTCGTCGATTCGCTGGCTAGACTTCCGGCCCGGTTGGCATTGCGGGCAGTGCGGTCGTCGGTCCGGATTTCGCGAATTCGCGGAACCGGTCGGCGAACGTGGGGGGACTTCGACAAGTCGGTGGAAATCCGTGCCTACGCGAAGATCTGCTTGGAAGGACGAATGCCCAACGCAACCCACCTGCCGCAGGTGCCCCCCGCCGCTCCGGCGGCGACCTTCGGTCAGATCGACAAGTCCGCCGCCCGGCCTGCCGGGCCCCCGCCCCCCGACTACGCCGAGATCGCGCAGCGCCCCGAGTTCCACGAGCTGCGATCCCGGCTGCGCCGCTTCGTCTTCCCGATGAGCGCGGCCTTCCTGATCTGGTACCTCGGCTACGTCGTGCTGGCGGCCTACCTGCCGGAGTTCATGAGCATCCGGTTGATCGGCGAGATCAACATCGGGCTGGTGATGGGCGTCGGCCAGTTCGCCACCACGATCCTGATCATCGTCCTCTACCTGCGCTACGCCGCGCGGCACGTCGACCCGCGGGTGCGCGCGCTGTACCTGGACGTGACCGGGGAGGACCCGCGATGATCGGCGCCAACCCGGTGCTCAACATGAGCATCTTCGGCGTGTTCGTGCTGATCACGCTGTACGTGGTGTACCGCGTGAGCAGCAGCGGCACCGCCTCCGACTACTTCGCCGCCGGTGGCCGGTTCACCGGTGCGCAGAACGGCATCGCGCTGTCCGGCGACTACCTGTCCGCAGCGTCGTTCCTGGGCATCGCCGGCGCCATCGCCATCTACGGCTACGACGGATTCCTGTACTCCATCGGCTTTCTGGTGGGCTGGTTGGTGAACCTGCTGCTGGTCGCCGAGCTCCTGCGCAACACCGGCCGGTTCACCATGGGAGACGTGCTCAGCTTCCGGATGAAGCAGCGTCCGGTGCGCGCCGCGGCCGCGGTGTCCACGCTGATGATCTCGTTCGTCTACATGATCGCGCAGATGGCCGGGGCGGGCAGCCTCGTCGCGCTGCTGCTGGACGTGCACAGCGCAGGCGGGCAGGCGCTGGTGATCGCCTCCGTCGGGCTGGTCATGGTGGTGTACGTGCTGGTCGGGGGGATGAAGGGCACCACGTGGGTGCAGATCATCAAGGCAGGCATGCTGATCCTCTGCGCCGCGATGCTGACCCTGTTCCTGATGGGCAAGTTCGGGTTCAGCATGACCTCGCTGATGCAGCACGCCGCCGAGCGGAACCCGCTGGGCGACCGGATCTTCGCTCCGGGCGCGAAGTACGGCGAGAACGAACTGACCAAACTGGACTTCGTCTCGCTGTCGTTGGCCCTGGTGCTGGGCACCGCAGGACTGCCGCACGTGCTGATGCGCTTCTACACGGTGCCGAACTCGCTGCAAGCGCGGCGTTCGGTGGTGTGGGCGACCGTGACCATGGCCGGCTTCTACCTGTGCACGCTGGTGATCGGGTTCGGTGCGGGGGCGGTCAACGGCACCGAGGCGATCCTCGCGGCGCCAGGCGGGGAGAACTCCGCCGCGCCGTTGCTGGCCTTCCGAGTCGGCGGGACGGTGTTGCTGGGGATCGTCGCGGCGGTCGCGTTCGCCACCATCCTCGCCGTGGTCGCGGGGCTGACGCTGACGGCGTCCGCTTCGTTCGCGCACGACGTGTACGCCAACGTGCTGAAGCGCGGTGCCGCTGACCCGGATTCGGAGGTGCGCGTGGCGCGATGGACCGCGCTGGTGATCGGTGCGGCGTCGATCCTCGGCGGCATCCTGGTCAACGGCCAGAACATCGCGTTCCTGGTGGGCCTGGCGTTCGCCTTCGCGGCCTCGGCGAACCTGTCCACGCTGCTGTTCTCGTTGTTCTGGAAGCGGTTCAACACCCGCGGCACGCTGTGGGGGATCTACGGCGGTCTGAGCTCCTGCCTGGTGCTGGTGGTCTTCTCGCCGGTGCTGTCGGGCACGCCCAACTCGATCCTGCCGGATGTGGACTTCGCGTGGTTCCCGCTGAGCAACCCGGGCATCGTGTCGATCCCGATCTCGTTCCTGTGCGGCGTCATCGGCACGCTGCTCGGCGGACCGCAGAGCGACCCGCGGCGCACCGCGGAGATGGAGGTCCGGTCCCTCACCGGCATCGGATCGTCCTGACCTGCGGTTTCGTGGGTGGTTGACAGGAAAGTTCCCATGCTCGCAACCGCCCCCGCCGCGCTGTGGCGGTGCGGGTAGGGCTGAGCGCAGGGCCCGGAGGCGTCGTGCTTCCGGGCCCTTTCGCTGTCCCGCGAAAAATGTGTGGACCGGGTGGTCCACAGATGGCTAGAGTGTGTGGTGTGGAAAAGCGGAGCATGCCTGCGGAGCGGTGGCGCGAACTGGCAGCGACTGCGGCTTCGGAGTTCGCCGATGCCGGTTATGAGCGCGCCTCGCTGAACCGGGTGATCCGTTCCTGCGGTATGAGCAAGAGTTCCTTCTACCACTACTTCGATTCCAAGCAGCAGCTGTTCGAGGCGGTCGTCGCGCACGTCGCGGCGACGGTGGCAGCTGATCTGGAGGTGCCTGAGCCGACGGACTTCCGGTCCCATTTCTGGGGGCTGGCCGAGCGCTTCCTGCGGCGCCTGGTGATCGCCGCCGAGCGTGATCGGCTGTTCGTGGACTTCGGCCGGATTTGCTACTTGCCGGACGTACCATCTGGTCAGGGTGGTGTTTCCGGGGCAACGGCGGCGATCGATGACTGGTTGCGGCGAACCCTCGCGGTCGGCCGGTCCGCTGGTGCGGTGCGATGCGACATCCCGCCCGGGCTCCAGGCGCACACCGCCATCGCGATCCTCCGCGCGTTCGACGAGTGGACCCTGCAGAACCGGTCGGATTTGGATCCGGGGGAACTGCCACGACTCGTGCAGGCCCAATTCGAGGCGATGAAACGACTCCTGGAGCCCGTTCAGCAGACGTCCGCGTAAAAACTGAAATCGCACTGATCGGGCTTGAGAGATGCTCGATCGATTCGTGCTACCCGAAAAGAGGCGTGCTGTGCCGTCGATATCAGCTGGACCGCAGATGCCGGGGGACGCGGTCATCGAGTGGCGGATTCCGTCGACTCCTCGCGGTGTCGGGGGAGCGCTGAAGCGGTTCCTCGGGCCGGGGCGGACTCGGCTGGAGAACGTCGTGGAGGCCGTCGGCCAACTGCTGAACATGGCTCTGCTGGCGCTGTGCATCGCGTGGTTCGGCGGCTGGGGCGGGTCGGTGCTGCAGGACGTGGTCCTCGCGGTGATGGTGTTCGACCTGGTCGGCGGAGTGCTGACCAACGCGACCAATGCTGCCAAGCGCTGGTATCACCGCCCGGCGCCGGGAATACGGGGCAAGCGGCTCCTCTTCATCGTCTCGCATCTGCTCTACCTGGTCGCGGTGGTCTTCGTGCTCGACGAGGGTGGGTGGCCGTGGTTGCTGATCAACGCGGGTCTGCTGCTCGCCGCCGCGGTGCTCGTCGAGGTGGCGCCCCTGGAGGTCAAGCGGCTCGCCGCGGTGGGCCTGTACCTGGCTGCGGTGCTGGTGAACCTGACCTGGTTGCCGCTGCCCGCCGCGCTCGCCTGGTTCCCGGTGCTGTTCTTCCTGAAGTTGCTCGTCTGCTTCATGGTTCCGGAGGCGCCGATGTACCGGCGCGCAACGGCCTAAGTGGACTCCGGGTTCCGCTCGCTGAGCGAGGTTTCCAGCTTGGTGAGGACGCGGGAGAGGTACGCGTGGTCTTCCTCCGCGAGCGTTTCGATCAGCTCGGCTTCGTGGTCGAGCAGCTGCCGCACGGTGGACTCGACCAGGTCGTGCCCGGCGTCGGTCAGCCGGACGGCGACCGCGCGGCGGGACGCCGACGACGGTGACCGGTCGACCAGTCCGGCTTGTTCGGCTCGGGCGATGCGCTGGGAGACGGCTCCGGCGGTGACCAGCGTTCGGCGGGTGATCTCGCGGGTGGTCAGCTCGTAGGGCGGGCCGGCGCGGCGGATCACGCTGAGCAGGTCCAGCGTCGACGGGTCGATGCCGAGTCGGGCCAGGGTGCGTCGGCGTTCGTCGGCGAGGAGCTTCGCGATGCGCCAGATCGGCGTGATGATCTCGATGGATTCGGTGCGCGAACCGGGCAGCTCGCGGCGCCAGGCCGCGGCTATGTCGGCCGAGGGCCAGGTCGAGGTCGAACTGAGCGGATAGCTCTCGGGGTTGGACACCGCGCACCTCCCAGCGCTACGTTTAGCGCTAAACGTATCAGATCTCGGGAGTGCAGAGTGAACCGAATCGTGCTTGTGACCGGCGGCAGCAGCGGCATCGGCAAGGCCGTGGCGAGCCGCTTCCGCGCCTCCGGTGACACCGTGATCATCACTGGTCGCGGTGCTGAGCGGCTGGCATCCGCGGCCGCCGAGATCGACGCCCGGCCGATCCCCTGCGACGCGTCGGACTCGCGGCAGGTAGCGGCGCTGGCGGCGGAGCTCGGCGACCACCTCGACGTGCTCGTCAACATGGCGGGCGGCAACACCGATCTGCTGCGCGATGAGCCGGCGGACCTGGAGCAGCTCGCGGAGGCGTGGCGCGCGAACCTGGATGCCAACCTGCTCAGCGCGGTGCTCACGACGTCCGCCGTGCTCGACAAGCTGCGTCCCGGCGGCACCATCGTGAACGTCGGTTCCATCGGTGCTGAATACGCCTCGACGTCCTACGGCGCGGCGAAAGCCGCTCTCGCTGCTTGGAGTGCGGGTCTGTCCTCAGAGGTCGGTCCGAAGGGGCTGACCGCGAACCTGATCTCGCCCGGCTACATCGAGGAGACGGAGTTCTTCCACGGCAAGCTCAGCGATCAGCGCCGGACCGCGCTGATCGACGCGACCCACAACGGCCGTCCGGGGCGTCCTGGCGACATCGCCGAGCTCGCGCACTTCCTGGCGTCCGAGGGGGCTCGCCACCTCACCGGCCAGACCCTCCACGTGAACGGCGGTGCGCACACCACGCGATGACGCTGGTGCGCAAAAAGATCCGCCCCTGGTGGCGATTGCCGAACCAGGGGCGGATCTTCTCGGGCGCCCTCGGCAGGACTCGAACCTGCGACACCTGCCTCCGGAGGGCAGTGCTCTATCCGCTGAGCTACGAGGGCTTGTCGCTGCGGACGATCGTTAGCTTAGCGCACCCGCAGGGCAGTCCTCTGCGGGGGGTGTCGAACGCGCGGCGGCGGGAGGGCTGGATGCGAGCATGGGAACCTTCCTGTCATCCTCCCCGGCGTCGGCGCTGGTCACCTTGACACGTGAAATCATGCGTACTTCACTATGTGTGAGGCCATGCTGGCGTAGGAGGGACGGTCGATGGGTCAGGGCCACGGGCACGGTTCCGCAGCCGACGCGGTCAGCGCATCCGGGCGCTACGTGCGGCGGTTGGCCATCTCGTTAGCGATCCTGCTCGCGTTCCTCGTGCTGGAAGCGGTCGTCGGGTTCCTGACGTCCTCGCTGGCGCTGCTGTCCGATGCCGGGCACATGCTCACCGACGTGCTCGGCGTGGGCATGGCGCTCGCCGCCATCACCGCCGCGCGGCGGCCGGTGGGTGACAAGCGGACCTTCGGGCTTTACCGCATGGAGGTGCTGGCCGCGCTCGCCAACGCCGTGCTGCTGTTCGGCGTCGCCGCTTACATCCTCTACGAATCGGCATCCCGGTTCCAGGATCCGCCGGAGGTCGCCGGGGTGCCGATGATGCTCACCGCGGCCGCCGGGCTCGGCGCCAACCTCGTGGTGTTCGCGCTGCTGCGCCAGGGGGCCAGCGAGAGCCTCAACGTGCGCGGGGCCTACCTGGAGGTCCTCGCCGACACCATCGGTTCGGTCGGTGTGCTGATCGGCGGTCTGCTCACCTGGCTGTTCGGCTGGTACCTGGCGGACCCGATCGTCGCCGTCGCGGTCGGCCTGTTCGTGCTGCCGCGCACCTGGAAGCTGGCCCGCCAGGCGCTGCGGATCCTCGTCCAGCAGGCCCCCGAAGGCATCGACGTGCGCGAGCTGCGCGCGGACCTGACCTCGCTGCCGTCGGTCACCGAGGTCCACGACGTGCACGTGTGGACCCTCACCTCCGGTATGGAGGTCGCCTCGGCGCACCTGACCACCGGGTCCGACGCGGACCACGGCGGGGTGCTGATCGCCGCGCAGCGGATGCTGGCCGAGCGCTACCGGATCGAGCACGCGACGCTGCAGGTCGAGCCCGCCGAGTGCGCCAAGCGCTGCCAGGCGCTGACCTGGTGATCTCAGGCGCCGCGTGACAGGAAGGTTCCCATCCTCACGTCAGAGCGGGCGAGCGCCGCGCTCGGCGAGCATGGAGCGCATGAGCTGGCTCTCGTTGCTCTGCGAGCCCAGCATGTTCTTCGCCAGCTCGCGCACCGCCGGGATGGTGGCGTGGCGGGCGCCGTAGTCGGCCATCGGGGCGCCGCCCTCGTGGTGGCGCAGCATCAGCTGCAGGAAGTAGACGTCGAACTCCGGGCCGCGCAGGGCGTGCAGGTGGGTCATCTCCGCGCTGCTGGCCATGCCGGGCATCAGGCCGCCGGAGGACGGGCCGGTCGAGGCGGTGCCGTGGTCGTGGCCCTCCGCCGACATCCACTCCATCAGCGGGCCGACGGCCTGGGCCGGCTGGTGCCACAGGCCCAGCCAGCCCTGCATGCGGCCGATCTGGTCGCGCTGGTTGGTCTCGATGTCGAAGGCCAGCTGCCGCACCGCGACGTCGGCGGCGCGCTCGCGGGCCAGCGTGGCCATGGTCACCGCTTGCTGGTGGTGCACGGACATGTCCTGCGCGAAGCCGATGTCGACCGGGGTCGGCCCCGGTTCGGCGCGGTCGAAGGACGGCACCCGGATCAGCAGTCCGAGCGCCGCCCCCAGCAGCAGCAGTGTCAGCGCCGCCGCGACGGCCACGAAGATGCGCGTGGCCAGCGGGCGTTCCGTCACGGCTGGCCCATCTCGCCGGCGTCCTGGGTCGCGCCGCGGCCGTCCATCGGGACCGCGTCCGGGCCGGGCGGGGTGCCGTCGAACTTCGGCGGGTTGTTCGTGTCGAACGCGCCCGGGTAGGCCTGGCAGGAGCCGCCGATCTCCGGGTAGACGCCGTTGTTGTTCAGCCGCAGCGCGGTGATGAACTGGTCGATGCGCGGGTCGTCGGCGCTGTCCACCTTGAGCTGGTGGCCCCACGACTGCAGCGAGATCGGGCTGTCCAGCCCCGGGTACGGCGACATCATCGTGTACTGCTTGCCCTCGGCGCGGACCTTGAGCCGCTCGATGCCGGCCTCGTCGACCTTCTCCGGGTTGTAGGCGATCCACACCGCGCCGTGCTCCAGCGAGTGGACCATGTTCTCGGTGCGCACCGCCTCCGGGTACACCACGCCCATGCAGTCCGCCCAGATGCCGTCGTGCGGGCCGCCGAACGGCGGGGAGTGGTCGTAGGCCACCCGCTGCGCCGGGGTGACGTGGATCTGGCCCGGGTAGTCCACGACCGTGACGCCGGGGATCTTCTTGGACGGGTCCGGGTTCTCCGGGGACGGCTTGAACGGCTCGGCGGCCTTCTCCGCCGCCTCCTGCGCCGCGCGGACGTCGGCGGTTTCCGAGTACCTCATGAACGCGAAGCCGAAGACCACCGCAGCGAACACCGCTACGACGGTGACGCCCGAGATCAGCATCCAGGGGATTTGCCGCTGGTGCACCACGGCGCCGCGCACCGTTTTGCTCTTCCTGTTCGCCATGCTGTTCGCAAACCTCGTCTCAAGAACCACCGGGGGATCCGGCCCGCCAGTGTAGAGATTGCCGACGCCGCGAGAAGCCTTCCGGCCAATGCTCGCCACCACACGTTCTCACACCGCTGTGACCGGGTGATCACGCGGCGTGGTCTTGCCTGCTGGGACGTGGCCAACCCGTTGGCTGAGCAGCGCGGACACTTCCTTAGACTGCATAAGGTGACTCCCGCCGCGCTCGCAGAACTGGTCCGCAACACCGCCGTCGAGGTGCTTTCCGGCAAGCAGCTGGACACCTCCGTGCTTCCCGAGGTGGTGACGGTGGAGCGACCCCGGAACCCGGAGCACGGCGACTACGCCACCAACCTCGCGATGCAGGTGGCCAAGAGGGCCGGTGTCAAGCCGCGCGACCTGGCGACCTGGCTGGCCGAGGCGCTGACCGGCAAGGACGGCATCGACTCGGTCGACGTCGCCGGTCCCGGCTTCCTGAACCTGCGGCTGGCCGCCGACGCGCAGGGCCAGATCGTGCGCGAGGTGCTCACCCGCGCCGCCGACTACGGCGACGGCGACGGCTACGCCGGGCTGAAGGTCAACCTGGAGTTCGTCTCGGCGAATCCGACCGGCCCGATCCACCTGGGCGGCACCCGGTGGGCGGCGGTCGGCGACGCGCTCGGCCGGGTGCTGGCCGCGCAGGGCGCCGAGGTGACCCGCGAGTACTACTTCAACGACGCCGGCGCGCAGATCGACCGGTTCGTGCGGTCGCTGATCGCCGCGGCCAAGGGCGAGCCCGCCCCGGAGGACGGCTACGGCGGCGCCTACATCGCCGACATCGCCGCCGAGGTGCTCAAGGCCGAACCGGCGGCGCTGGAGCAGCCCGCCGATGAGCAGCACGAGACCTTCCGCCGCATCGGCGTCGGCTTGATGTTCGACGAGATCAAGCAGAGCCTGCACGAGTTCGGCACCGACTTCGACGTGTTCTTCCACGAGGACTCGCTGCACACCTCCGGTGCGGTGGAGCAGGCCCTGGAGACGCTGAAGAAGTCCGGTCACGTGTACTTCGCCGACGGCGCCTGGTGGCTGCGCTCCACCGAGTTCGGCGACGACAAGGACCGGGTGGTCATCAAGAGCGACGGCGCGCCCGCCTACATCGCCGGTGACGTCGCCTACCTGCTGGACAAGCGCAACCGCGGCTTCGAGCTGTGCATCTACATGCTGGGCGCCGACCACCACGGCTACATCGCCCGCCTCAAGGCCGCCGCCGCGGCGCTGGGCGACGACCCGGCCGTGGTCGAGGTGCTCATCGGGCAGCTGGTGAACCTGGTGCGCGAGGGCAAACCGGTGCGGATGAGCAAGCGCGCGGGCACCGTGGTCACCCTCGAGGACCTGGTGGAGGCGGTCGGCGTGGACGCCGCCCGCTACTCGCTGATCCGCTCCTCCGCGGACTCCGCGCTCGACATCGACCTGGACCTGATCACCAAGCGCACCAACGAGAACCCGGTGTTCTACGTCCAGTACGCGCACGCCCGGCTGTCGTCGTTGCAGCGCAACGCGGCCTCGCTGGGCATCGAGCGCGGCCCGGTTGACGACGCCGACCTGTCGCTGCTCACCCACGAACGCGAGGGCGACCTGATCCGCACCCTCGGCGAGTTCCCGCGCGTGGTGAACTCGGCCGCCCAGCTGCGCGAACCGCACCGGGTGGCCCGCTACCTGGAGGACGTGGCCAGCGCGTACCACAAGTTCTACGACGCGTGCCGCGTGCTCTACCCCGGCGACGACCAGGCCAGTCCGCTGACCATCGCCCGGCTGCAGCTGTGCGAGGCGACGCGGCAGGTCATCGCCAACGGCTTGGGGCTGCTGGGCGTCAGCGCACCCGAGCAGATGTGAGAACGCGGCCGCACGTGCCGTGACGAATCGCCTGTCCAGCGGCAGGCTGCGCGAAGGAGCTCTAGATGCGCGCCCATCCCGCCGGGCCCCGGCACGCCGATGTCGTGCCGCCCGGCAACACCGCGGGACCGGTTCCGGCCACCGCCGAAGACGTCGACCACCTGCACCCGCAGGTGTGGCCGCGCAACACCGAGCGCGGCGCCGACGGCGTCGTCCGCTTCGCAGGCATCGACGTCCGAGACCTGGCGGAGCGCTTCGGCACCCCGCTGTTCGTGCTGGACGAGGACGACTTCCGGTCCCGCTGCCGCGACTACGCCGAGGCGTTCGGCGACCCGGCGTCGGTGCACTACGCCTCGAAGGCGTTCCTGTGCACCGAGGTCGCTCGCTGGGTGGCCGAGGAGGGCCTGAGCCTGGACGTGTGCAGCGGCGGCGAGCTGGCCGTGGCGCTGCGCGCCGGGTTCCCCGCCGAGCGGATCACCTTCCACGGCAACAACAAGTCCGTCGCCGAGCTGACCGCGGCCGTGGAGGCCGGGGTCGGTTCGGTGGTGCTGGACTCGTTCCACGAGATCGCCAGGCTGGAGCACATCGCCGCCGAGCGCGGCGTCCAGCAGCACGTGCTCGTGCGCATCACGGTGGGCGTGGAGGCGCACACCCACGAGTTCATCGCCACCGCGCACGAGGACCAGAAGTTCGGGTTCTCGCTGGCAGGCGGGCAGGCCGCCGAGGCCGTGCACCGGGTGCTGAAGGCCGGTTCGCTGGTGCTGGCCGGGCTGCACAGCCACATCGGTTCGCAGATCTTCGACGTCGACGGCTTTGAGCTGGCCGCGCACCGGGTGGTGCGGCTGCTGGCCGAGCTGCGCGCCGAGCACGGCGCCGACGCGCTGGCCAGCGCCACCACCGTGGACCTCGGCGGCGGGCTGGGCATCGCCTACACCGGTGACGACGACCCGCTGCCGCCCGACCAGCTGGCCACCCGGCTGCGCGAGATCGTCGGCAAGGAGGCCGACAACGCGGGCATCCCGGTGCCCAAGATCGCGGTGGAGCCCGGTCGCGCCATCGTCGGTCCCGGCATGGTCACCGTCTACGAGGTCGGCACCATCAAGGACGTCGCGCTGGGCGCCGAGGTGCACCGCAAGTACGTCAGCGTCGACGGCGGCATGAGCGACAACATCCGCACCTCGCTCTACGACGCCGTCTACGACTCCCGGTTGGTGTCGCGCAGCGCCGAAGCACCCGCCGCGCTGTCCCGCATCGTGGGCAAACACTGTGAGTCCGGTGACGTAGTGGTGCGCGACTGCTGGCTTCCAGAGGACATTGCTCCGGGAGACCTGCTCGCAGTGGCCGCCACCGGCGCCTACTGCTACGTGATGGCGAGCAACTACAACCGCCTGCCCAAGCCGCCCGTGGTGGCGGTGCGCGATGGTCAGGCGCGGTTGCTGCTGCGCAGGGAGACCGAGGACGACCTGCTCCGGCTGGAGGTGTGAGTGAACCAGGACCGTGAACCGATCCGGGTCGCGCTGTTGGGGTGCGGCACGGTCGGTACCGAGGTGCTGCGCCTGCTGCACGACCAACCCGACGAGTTCGCTGCCCGGACCGGCGCCCCGATGCTGGTCACCGGCGTCGCGGTGCGCCGGCCGCACAAGCACCCCGAGGTGCCGCAGCACCTGCTCACCACCGACGCGCACGCGCTGGTGGAGGGCGACGTCGACGTCGTGGTGGAGCTGATCGGCGGCATCGAGCCTGCCCGGTCGCTGCTGCTGACCGCGCTGCGGTCCGGCAAGTCGGTGGTGACCGCGAACAAGGCGCTGCTGGCCGAGCACGGCTCCGAGCTCTACGCCGCCGCGGACGCCTCCGGCGCCGACATCTACTTCGAGGCGGCGGTCGCCGGGGCCATCCCGCTGCTGCGGCCGCTGCGCGAGTCGCTGGCCGGGGACCGGATCAACCGGGTCATGGGCATCGTCAACGGCACCACCAACTTCATCCTGTCGGCGATGGACTCCACCGGCGCGGGTTACGCCGAGACGCTGGACGAGGCCGGCCGTCTGGGTTACGCCGAGGCGGACCCGACCGCCGACGTGGACGGCTTCGACGCCGCCGCGAAGGCCGCCATCCTCGCCTCGCTGGCGTTCCACACCCGGGTCACCGCCAGCGACGTGCACCGCGAGGGCATCTCGGCGGTCACGCCCGGCGACATCGCCGCGGCGCGCACCCTGGACCGCGCGGTGAAGCTGCTGGCGATCTGCGAGCGGGTGGTCGACGAGGACGGCACCGAGTCGGTGTCGGCCCGCGTGCACCCGGCGATGATCCCGCGCAGCCACCCGCTGGCCGGTGTCGGCGACGCCTTCAACGCGGTGTTCGTGGAGGCCGAGGCCGCCGGGCAGCTGATGTTCTACGGCCAGGGCGCCGGGGGAGCGCCCACCGCCAGCGCGGTGCTGGGCGACCTCGTCGCGGTGGCGCGCAACCTGGTGGTGGCGGGCAAGGGGCCCCGGGAGTCGGCGCACGCGCAGCTGCCGATGCGCCCGATGGGCAAGACCCCGACCCGCTACCACATCAGCCTCGACGTGGCCGACAAGCCGGGCGTGCTCTCGCAGGTCGCGGCCATGTTCAACGACAACGACGTCAGCATCTCGGTCGTGCGACAGCAGGGCCGGGGTGCCGAAGCCAGCCTCGTGGTGGTCACCCACACCGCCGCCGATGCGGCATTGAAGTCCACTGTGGACAAGATCGCGCAACTGCCGGTGGTGCGCGAGGTGGTCAGCGTGATGCGTGTGGAAGGTGAACCGTCTTGACGAACATCCAGGGTGCTGCGGTGCGGGCCGGCTGGCCCGGTCTGATCGAGGCCTACCGGGACCGGGTGCCGGTGCCGGAGGGGGCGCGCGTCGTGACCCTGCAGGAGGGCAACACCCCGCTGGTGCCCGCGCACCACCTGTCCGAGCTGACCGGCAGCACCGTCTACCTGAAGGTGGAGGGCGCCAACCCGACCGGCTCGTTCAAGGACCGCGGCATGACCGTGGCCATCACGCACGCGCTCGCCGCGGGCAGCAAGGCCGTCATCTGCGCCTCCACCGGCAACACGTCGGCATCGGCCGCCGCCTACGCGGCGCGCGCCGGGCTGACCTCGGCGGTGCTGGTGCCGCAGGGCAAGATCGCGCTGGGCAAGCTCGCCCAGGCCGTGGTGCACGGCGCGAAGATCCTGCAGGTCCAGGGCAACTTCGACGACTGCCTGGAGCTGGCCCGCAAGACCTCGGCCGAGCACCCGGTGACCCTGGTCAACTCGGTCAACCCGGTGCGCCTGGAGGGGCAGAAGACCGCGGCGTTCGAGATCTGCGACGTGCTCGGCCGCGCGCCCGACGTGCACTGCCTGCCGGTCGGCAACGCAGGCAACATCACCGCCTACTGGAAGGGCTACACCGAGTACGCAGGCGACGGCATCATCGAGCGCACCCCGCGCATGTTCGGCTTCCAGGCGGCCGGGGCGGCACCGCTGGTGCACGGCCAGCCGGTGGCCAACCCGGAGACCATCGCCACCGCGATCCGCGTCGGCAGCCCCGCCTCCTGGCGCGGTGCCACCGACGCCAAGGACGCCTCCGACGGGCTGTTCGCCGCGGTGACCGACGAGGAGATCCTGGCCGCCTACCGGCTGCTGGCCTCCCGCGAGGGCGTCTTCGTCGAGCCCGCTTCGGCCTCCAGCGTCGCCGGTCTGCTGGCCACCGCCGCCGACAGCCGGCTGCCCGCCGGTTCGGTCGTGGTCTGCACGGTCACCGGACACGGTCTCAAGGATCCGGACACCGCGCTGTCCGGCATGGTCGAGGTCGAGCCGCTGCCGGTCGACCCGGGGGCGGTCGCCACCGCGCTGGAACTGGCATGACCGGCCTGCCGGTTTCGGCCGTCCGGGTGAAAGTTCCGGGCTCGACGGCGAACCTCGGATCCGGCTTCGACGCGCTGGGCATGGCGTTGTCCTTGTACGACAACGTTTTCGCTCAGGTGGTGGACGGGCCGCCGGGATCGGCGAGCGTACAGGTCGAGGGCGAGGGCGCCGGCTCGGTTCCCACCGACGAGCGTCACTTGGTGGTGCGAGTCGTCCACAAGACGTTGGCGGAACTCGGTTTCCCCGCTCCGGCGCTGCGGTTGCACTGCGAGAACAGCATTCCGCACGCGCGCGGCCTGGGCTCCTCGGCGGCGGCCATCGTCGCCGGGGTGGCCACGGGCTTCGCGCTCGCCGGAATCGACTTGCGGGACAACGACAACACCGAGCTGGCGCTGCACCTGGCCGCGGCCCGGGAGGGGCACGCGGACAACGCGGCGGCCAGCCTGCTCGGCGGTTTCGTGGTGGCGTGGCAGGAATCCGGGCGGTTCCGCGCGGTCCGGATGCAGCCGCACCCGGACGTGTCACCGATCGCGTTCGTGCCGCAGGTGCAGTCGGCCACCGACGCCACCCGCGGTCTGCTGCCGGAACGGGTTCCGCACGCCGACGCCGCGTTCGCGGCGGGCCGTGCGGCGCTCGCCGTGCACGCGATGACCCGGGCGCCGGAGCTGCTGCTGGCGGCGACCGCGGACCGGTTGCACCAGGACTACCGCGAGTCGGCGTGGCCGGACACCATCGCGCTGGTCCGCCGGTTGCGCGAGGCGGGCGTGGCGGCGGCGGTCTCCGGCGCGGGACCGACCGTGCTCGCGCTGCCGACCGGTGGGCAGCTGCCCGCGGAGATTGCGCCGAACGGCTTCCAGGTGTTGCGCCTTCCGGTCGACGACGGCGGCGTGCGGATCGTCGAGCAGGCCTGACCCGGGGTGGTGAACGGGGCGGGAAAGCCCAGTTCACCGCCCCGCAGCAGCGGCTCGGCGCGGAAGTGGTACAAAGGACGTGTCGCCGGTGGCGAGCAGCGGATTCGCCGGCTGGTCGTCGACGACACGATCTGAACGGGTGTGCCACACGCCCGGGGGGTTGTTGCACCTGAACTACTGGGCGTCTACCCTCAAGGTCAATCAGTCACCGCGCCCAGGGTGCCGGTGCCGTATCCGGAACATCGTTTTCCGGAGCGCATCTCCCGCCGTGAATTGAACTCCACCCGTCACGGGTGAAGATCAACTTAGGCGGGTTCGGCGATCGCGGTGACCGAGGCAGGAGTTGTCAACTCAATTGAGTTCGCTTCGGGGCGATCGACGGTGCGCGTCGTTGCCGTTGTCGGGGTGGGGGCCTTAAGTTCCAGGATGTGGTCCCCGAGCAAGCATCCGGGGCGCCAACATGAGTCGGGGATTCCTGGGATTAGGCGGCAGGGCGTGCATCGGCACGTGTGGATCGGAGTGGATGCGTCGCACATGGACCACGCGAGCCGGGTGCCTCCCACTGCCCGGTGCTGCTGGTTCCCGAGCCAACGCCGAATTCGGTCGCGCCACGCGCGGAGGGAAGCCGATCGGCGAGAGAGCTGGTAGCACACACCGGCCGCCCGCACTCCAGAGCGGGCGGGCAATCCGCTGGGTCGCGTAGGAGGCGCGGTCCGGTCAGGAAGGACATTCGTGAGCAACACCGAACTGTTGAGCAGCGAGGCGGCCAACGGCGCCTCTCCCGCTGGCCAGCAGGATTCCGAGGCCAACGGCACCCCGCGTCGACGGGGTGGGCTTTCCGGCATGGTTCTCGCCGAACTGCGCCAACTCGCGGGGGAACTGGGGATCGAGACCGGCGGTCTGCGCAAGGGCGACCTGATCGCCGCCATCAAGGAGAAGCAGGGCGGCACGACCGCGCCCCGCACCCGCTCCGCCAAGAAGGCGCCGGCCCGCGCCGAGGAGGCCCCCGCCGCCAAGGCGCACCAGCCTGCCCTCGACGAGGCCGAATCCGCGCCGGCGGCGCGCGAGGCCAGCACCGAGCAGAGCACCAACGGTGCCGCTCCGGCCCGCACCCGCTCCCGGCGCCAGCAGGCCGCCGAGACCAGCGGTGAGGGCGAGGACAACCGGCGCGGCGGCAACCGCAGGCGCCGCTCGTCCAGCCGTTCCGGCGCCGAGTCGGGTGGTGCCGAGGAGCAGCGCGGCGAGCGCAAGCAGGACAACCGGCCGGAGCGCGAGAGCCGCCAGGAGCGGGACGGCAACCGGCAGGAGCGCGGCGGCAACCGGCAGCAGGACCGGGACCGGGACAACCGGCCGCAGGACGACGAGGACGACGAGGGTGGTCGTCGGGGTCGTGGCCGCCGCTTCCGGGACCGCCGCCGCAACCGCGGCCGCGGCGAGGGCGGCGAGCCCGAGGTCCGCGAGGACGACGTGCTGCTGCCCGTCGCGGGCATCCTGGACGTGCTGGAGAACTACGCGTTCGTGCGCACCTCCGGCTACCTGGCGGGCCCGAACGACGTCTACGTGTCGCTGTCGCTGGTCCGCAAGTACAACCTGCGGCGCGGTGACGCGATCAAGGGCGTCATCCGGCAGCCGCGGGAGGGCGAGCAGCAGCGGCAGAAGTTCAACCCGCTGGTGCGGGTGGACTCGATCAACGGCCTGGAGCCGGACGCGGCCAAGAACCGCCCCGAGTTCCACAAGCTGACCCCGCTGTACCCGAACGAGCGACTGCGCCTCGAGACCGAGCCGCAGAACCTCACCGGGCGGATCATCGACCTGGTGATGCCGGTCGGCAAGGGGCAGCGCGCGCTGATCGTCTCGCCGCCGAAGGCCGGTAAGACGATGGTGCTGCAGGCGATCGCCAACGCGATCACCACCAACAACCCCGAGTGCCACCTGATGGTCGTCCTCGCCGACGAGCGTCCGGAAGAGGTCACCGACATGCAGCGCTCGGTGAAGGGCGAGGTCATCGCCTCGACCTTCGACCGGCCGCCGTCGGACCACACCACGGTCGCGGAGCTGTCCATCGAGCGGGCCAAGCGGCTCGTCGAGATGGGCCACGACGTGGTCGTCCTGCTGGACTCGATCACCCGGCTGGGCCGCGCCTACAACCTGGCGGCCCCGGCGTCCGGGCGAATCCTGTCCGGTGGTGTCGACTCGACCGCGCTGTACCCGCCGAAGCGGTTCCTCGGCGCGGCCCGCAACATCGAGAACGGCGGCTCGCTGACCATCTTCGCCACCGCTCTGGTGGAGACCGGTTCCACGATGGACACCGTGATCTTCGAGGAGTTCAAGGGCACCGGCAACGCCGAGCTCAAGCTGGACCGCAAGCTGGCCGACAAGCGCCTGTTCCCGGCGGTCGACGTGGACTCCTCCAGCACCCGGAAGGACGAGATCCTGCTCTCGCCCGACGAGCTGGCGGTCACCCACAAGCTGCGCCGAGTGCTCGCCGCGCTCGACTCGCAGCAGGCGCTGGAACTCCTGCAGGACCGGCTGCGCAAGTCGCGCACCAACATCGAGTTCCTGATGCAGGTCGCCAAGACCACGCCGGGCAAGGACGACGACTGACCGCAGTCGCCATCCCGCTCGACAGCAGGGCCCGCACCCACCCGGTGCGGGCCCTGCCGCGTTTCCGGGGTGCCCCGGGTGTGACAGGAAGGTTCCCATGCTCGCAGCCGGGCTCAGGCGTGCGAGCACTCCGCGTGGTCGCGGTGGGCGCGTAGCAGCACGGCGACGAGCAGCGCGACGGAGATCGGGCCCACCACGAGCGCGGCCACGACCGGCAGCAGCACCTCGTCGATGGCCAGCGCGCAGGCCACCAGCAGCAGCGGGTACGCGAACCGCAGGACGCGCCGCTGCTGGCGGGACCGCCAGCGGACGTGGCCGGCGGTGCCCGCGGCCAGCGCGGCGGCGAAGCCGAACAGCAGCGGCGCGGACAGGCCCACGTTCTGGTCCAGCGTCGGGTGCGGCTGCAGCAGCAGGCTCAGCAGCGCCGCCACCAGGCCGGCGCTGCCGAGGAAGAGCAGCGGGAGCAGCATCCACGAGCGGAACGCGAGCTTCCCCAACACCGAACACAGCAGCACGCGTAGAGGATGAACGCCCGTCGCCGCCGCGGGCACCCCGGCGGCTGGTCGGCGCGCCGGGCGGTGCGTTTCGTGCGTTGGGCGGTTGCGGACGCGGGCGTCCGGTGCTCGGAATACCTCGGCGACCGGTCGTGTTGAACGGGCCGGACCGCCCTGCGGTGCAGGTCACGAGCTGCGGTCTGGCAGAATGCAAGGCTGATTCCGGCTCCGGTTCACCGCGCGGCAGCGGCCGTGTGGACCCGGCGGCCAAGTAGAGAGGACGAGCCGTTGAAGAGTGGCATTCACCCCGAGTACGTGGTGACGCAGGTCAACTGCGGTTGCGGCAACAGCTTCACCACCCACAGCACGCGCCGCAGCGGCCAGATCACCGTTGAGGTCTGCTCCAACTGCCACCCGTTCTACACGGGCAAGCAGAAGATCCTGGACACCGGCGGTCGCGTGGCCCGTTTCGAGGCCCGCTACGGCAAGCGCAAGAAGTAGCTGCGACGACGGCGCCCGCCCCGCGGACCACGCGGGGCGGGCGCCGTCGCTTGTTTTCCGGCCGCGTCCTTTGTCCGCACAGCCAGTGAAGAGGGTCCAGTGGAGACGTCGAAGCTCGAATCGCTGCTCGCCGAGTACCGGGAGCTGGAGCAGCGGCTGGCCGATCCCGGCGTGCACGCGGACCAGGCGAAGGCCCGCAAGCTCGGCCGCCGCTACGCCGAGCTGACCCCGATCGTGCGCACCGCGCGGGAACTCGACCAGGTGCGCTCCGATCTGGAGGCCGCCCGTGAGTTCGCCGCGGAGGACGCCGCGTTCGCCGAGGAGGCCGAGCGGCTGACCGAGCAGGTCCCGGCGCTGGAGGCCAAGCTCACCGAGCTGCTGCTGCCGCGCGACCCGCACGACGGCTCCGATGTGCTGCTGGAGGTCAAGTCCGGGGAGGGCGGCGAGGAGTCCGCGCTGTTCGCCGGTGACCTGCTGCGCATGTACCTGCGGTTCGCCGAGCGCCAGGGCTGGCGGGCCGAGGTGCTGGACGCCACCGAATCCGACCTCGGCGGCTACAAGGACGCCACGGTCGCCATCAAGGCCAAGTCGGGGGACACCAGCCCGGACGGGGTGTGGTCGCAGCTGAAGTTCGAGGGCGGCGTGCACCGCGTGCAGCGGGTGCCGGTGACCGAGTCCCAGGGCCGGGTGCACACCTCGGCGGCCGGGGTGCTGGTGTACCCGGAGCCGGAGGAGGTCGAGGTGGAACTCGACGAGAAGGACCTGCGCATCGACGTCTACCGCTCCTCCGGGCCCGGCGGGCAGAGCGTGAACACCACCGACTCGGCGGTGCGCGTCACCCACCTGCCGACCGGCATCGTGGTGTCCTGCCAGAACGAGAAGTCGCAGCTGCAGAACAAGCAGCGCGCCATCCTGGTGCTCAAGGCCCGCCTGCAGGCGCTCGCGGAGGAGGAGGCCGAGCGGGAGGCCTCCGAGACGCGCCGCAGCCAGGTGCGCACGGTGGACCGCTCGGAGCGGATCCGCACCTACAACTTCCCGGAGAACCGCATCTCCGACCACCGGGTCAACTACAAGGCCTACAACCTGGACCACGTCCTCGACGGCGACCTGGACGCGGTGATCGCCGCCCTGCTCGCCGCCGACCGGCAAGAACGCCTCGCGCTCTGAACGCTCAGCGGCTTCGCCGCTTCAAGGCAAAGACCGAAAACCAGGACTAAATGCAGCATCTAAGCTTGCCGACGTGACCCGACAGCCCCTGCGCCTGGCCATCCTCGAAGCGGAGCGCATGCTCGCCGCGGCGGGCGTGGCGAGCCCGCGCACCGATGCCGAGCTGCTGGCCGCGCACCTGCTCGGGGTGGAGCGGACCAAGCTGATGATGGTGCCTCTGGTGGATCCACCGGTGGTCCAGGCGTTGCACGACCTCGTGCGCCGTCGAGCGGCACGCGTTCCGCTGCAGCACCTGACCGGCAGCGCCTCGCTCGGCGCCGTGACGCTGTCGGTCGGGCCGGGCGTGTTCGTGCCCCGCCCGGAGACCGAACTGCTGCTGGCCTGGGGCGAGAGCGTTCTCGACGGCGTGGAGGAGCCGGTCGTGGTCGACCTGTGCACCGGCTCCGGTGCGCTGGCGCTGGCGATGGCCAGCGCGCGCCCGGACGCCGCCGTGCACGCCGTCGAGAAGGATCCCGCCGCGCTGTCCTGGGCCCGCCGCAACGCGGACCAGCAGGCGCAGGACGGTGCCACCCCGATCCGGCTGTACTCCGGCGACGTCACCGACCCGATGCTGTTCATGGAGCTGGAAGGCCTGGTCGACCTGGTCCTGTGCAACCCGCCGTACGTCCCGGAGGGCACGCCGGTGCCGCCGGAGGTGCGCGACCACGACCCGCACGACGCGGTCTTCGGCGGCCGCGACGGGCTGGACGTGGTGCGCCACGTGGTCAGCTGCGCGGCCCGCCTGCTGCGCCCCGGCGGCGGGGTGGCGATCGAGCACGACGACACCCACGGCGGGTCCGTGCCCGCGCTGCTGCGGGCACGCCGCGTCCTCACCGACGTCCAGGACCACACCGACCTGGCAGGTCGTCCGCGCTTCGCCACCGCCCGCCGCACCCTCCCGGAGTGACAGGAAGGTTCCCATCCTCGCGCCAACGCGGCCGCGGGTGACAGGAAAGTTCCCATCCTCGCATCAGCGGTGGGTGTTGACGAACTCCCGGAGCAGGGCGTTGAACTCCGTCGGGCGCTCCCGGTTCGGCCAGTGGCCGGCGTCGGGGAGCACCCGCAGCATCGAGCCGGGGATCGCGCCCGCCGCGTCGCGGGCCGCCTGGACCGGCACGATGGCGTCGCGCTCGCCGTGGATCACCATCACCGGGCACTGCAGCTGCGCGAGGTCGGGCAGGTGGTTGATGCGCATCGACCTGCGGCCGACCGCGTCGGCGTGCCAGTCGGCGAACACCGATCCGCGGGCCCCGGCTTCGGCGCGCACCTCGTCCACGATGGACTCCAGGTCGGGCACGGGTTGCCCGCCGGTGAAGAACAGCTTGGTCAGCGCGCGGCGCACCAGGGAGCGGTTGAGCCGCAACAGCTTCGCCGCCAGCGGCCCGGCGAAGCGGGAGCGCAGCGCCAGGTGGGCGAGCGGGTGCAGGCGCAGCCGGTGCTGCAGCCCGGTGCTGTCCACAAGCACCAGTCCGCGCACCCGCTGCGGGTTGCGCAGCGCGAAGCCGATCGCGATGCTGCCGCCCATCGACAGGCCGACCAGCACCGCCTGCGGCACCTGCCAGGCGTCCAGCAGCCAGCGCAGCACCTCTTCGAAGGTGCGCTGGTTGGCGCGTCCGCGCCACGGCATGCTGCCGCCCTGACCAGGCAGGTCGGGCACGAAGACCCGGTGGTCCTCGGCCAGCACTCCGATGGCGTGGCGCCAGCTGATCAGCGCGTTGTCCGGGCCACCACCGTGCAGCAGGACGATCGCCGGGCCGCTGGTGCCCGCCCGGAAGAACCGGATCCGGCCCGCCGGGAACTCGATGTGGTCGACCTCGACACCCTGGGGTGGGGCGGTCATCTTCTGCTCTCCTCGCGCTCGATCTGAATGCTGCCCGCTCCGGCAGACGTGCGGGTTCCGCCCGCGTTGCCGTGTTCGCGAGCACACTGGACGGATCTCGGTCCGGAGCCGCGGCGTTACTCGCTGCGCATCGTCCCGGACGGTGATCTGCTGCACCACTCGAACGGGCCGCGAGCGGGCGTGCCAGGATCAGGGGCGTGAGCACCGTCTACGACTGCACTGTCCCGGACAGCCGCGAGCAGGGCCTGGCCGCCGCGGCGAACATCGTTCGTGCCGGTGGGCTCGCCGTGCTGCCCACCGACACCGTGTACGGCATCGGCGCGGACGCGTTCGACGCCAACGCGGTCCGCGCGCTGCTGGCCGCGAAGGGCCGCGGACCGGACATGCCGGTCCCGGTGCTGGTCGGCTCCTGGTCCACTGTGGATGGGCTGGTGATGTCGGTGCCGCAGCAGGCGCGGGCGCTGATCGAGGCGTTCTGGCCGGGCGGCCTGTCGCTGGTGCTGCCGCAGGCCCCGTCGCTGAACTGGGACCTGGGGGAGACGCGCGGCACGGTGAACCTGCGGATGCCGCTGCACCCGGTCGCCCTGGACCTGCTGCGCGAGGTCGGCCCGATGGCGGTGTCCAGCGCGAACCGCACCGGCCAGCCGCCGGCCTCCAGCGCCGCCGAGGCGCGCGAGCAGCTCGGCGATTCCGTGCAGGTCTACCTCGACGGCGGGCCGTCCGGCGATCCGGTGGCCTCCACGATCGTCGATCTGACGCAGGGCGCGCCGCGGGTTCTGCGCGAGGGCGCGGTGAGCCTGGCGCAGCTGTCCGAGGTGCTCGGGGTGGATCTGGAAGCGGAGCGCTGACGTTCGACGAGGACCGGTGGTCGGCCGCGCGGCGGTGGCCGATAGCGTAAGAACCCGGATCCGCCATGTGGAAGCGATGAGGAGCGCTGGGCTTGAAAACTCCGTTCTGGGGGCTGGACGTCGGCGACCCGCGACAGGGTGCGTGAGCCACCGGTATGGACAGCGAAGCTTGGGCTCCGAACGGGCTTCCCGCCCGTGAATACCTGCTGGTGCTGCTCACCGCGGCGGCCACCACGTTCCTGCTGACCGGGTTGGTGCGGCTGCTGGCCATCCGCGTCGGCGCGGTGGCCTACCCGCGGCAGCGCGACGTGCACGTCCAGCCGATGCCGCGGATGGGCGGCGTGGCGATGTACGGCGGCGTGGTCGCGGCGATCTTCCTCGCCTCGAACCTGCCCGTGCTCTCCCGCGGCTTCACCTACTCCAACGACGCCTGGGCCGCGCTCGCGGCCGGCGGGCTGATCGTGCTGGTGGGGGCGCTGGACGACCGCTTCGAGCTGGATTCGCTGACGAAGCTGGCCGGGCAGGTCACCGCCGCCGGGATCCTGGTGATCGCCGGGGTGCAGTGGTTCGTGCTGTGGGTGCCGTGGGGCGGCACCGAGGACTCGGTGGGCCAGGTGCTGATCTTCAGCAGCAACCAGGGCCAGCTGCTGACCGTGCTGCTCACCGTGGCGATGATCAACGCGATGAACTTCGTCGACGGGCTCGACGGGCTGGCCTCCGGGATCGGGCTGATCTCGGCGACCGCGACGTTCGTGTTCTGCCTGAGCCTGCTGGACCGGCAGAACGGCGACGTCAACGCCTACCCGCCGGCGCTGATCGCGGCGGCCATCGCGGGCGCCTGCCTGGGCTTCCTGCCCTACAACTTCCAGCCCGCCCGGCTGTTCATGGGTGACTCCGGGTCCATGCTGATCGGCCTGATGCTGGCCACCGCCAGCACCTCGGCGTCCGGCCGGGTGCTCAACTACCCGGACGTCGACCCGACCGACACCATCGGTCTGCTGTCGCCGCTGCTGGTGGTCGCCGCGGTGCTGTTCGTGCCGCTGCTGGACCTGATCATGGCGGTGGTGCGGCGCACCAAGGCGGGCAAGAGCCCGTTCCACGCCGACAAGATGCACCTGCACCACCGGCTGCTGGAGATCGGGCACTCGCAGCGCCGGGCGGTGCTGCTCATCTACTTGTGGGCGGCGGTCATCGCCTTCGGCGCGGTGTCGTTGACGCTGTTCAACGTCGTGGTTGTGGCGTGGGTCGTAGGCCTCGGGGTGCTTCTGGCGGCTATCATTTCGGTGATTCCGCGTCTGAGAGCCCGAGCCGAACGAGAGTCCTGATGAGCACTGCCACCGATCCGCACGGCGCGTCCGTGCGCAAGCTCGCGAACGCGATGCTGCGCACCGCGGTGGTGCCCGGGGCGGTGACGGTGGTGCTGGGGATGCTCGTGGCGGCTCTGCTCGCCGGGACGAGCGGCCTGGTCAGCGCGCTCATCGGTGGCGCGGTGGCGTTCGGGTCCTCGCTGCTGACGATCTGGATGATGCACGCCGCCAGCCGGTTGCCGGTGCGGATGGAGATGGCGCTGGTGCTCGGCAGCTACAACGTCAAGGTGTTCTTGCTGCTGGCCGTGATGATGACGCTCGGCGGGGTCGAGGGCATCCACCGGATGTCGCTGGCGCTGACCATGCTCGCTTCGTTCGTGGTGTGGGCGAGCGCCGAGGCGTTCGCTTTCAAGCGGGCGAAGATCCCGACGATCATCGTGTCGGGCAGCTGACGCGCCGCGCTGAGCTGTATCGTTTCGACCGCCGTCGCCAGGCGTGACGAGAGCGGGTCCGGCGTTGGGCCGGACGGGTGTGGCGACCGGCATGTCGGGTGGCTACTTACCCGCTGGTATCGTCCCGGTCCAGAAGCCTTCCCCGCACGGCGCTGGTCCGGAGTTCCGCAGGAGTTCCCGTGATCACACTTGGTGGGGAGGGCCCCTCCGCGTGCCAGATCGCGTATCGGGTACGTTAAGTGCAAAACGTGACGATTCCCCCGGTGGAGTGAAGCGCCGCCGGGAGAACCGGAAGGAGCCCAGTTGGGCGCGCTGATGCTGGCTGAGGGCGGAACGTTCCAACCGCCGGGTGCCGATAGCTTTGTCCTTCCGCCGATCTTCGGCGGAGTCACCAAGCCGATGGTCCTCGTCGTGCTCTCGGCGATCATCGTGGGCGCCTACTTCGTGATCGCCACTCGGAACCTGAAGCTGGTTCCGAGCAAGGGTCAGTTCGTGGCGGAATTCTTCTACGAGTTCAGCCGCAACAGGATCGCCCGCGAGCAGATCGGTGCGAAGGACTTCAAGCCGTTCGTGCCGCTGATCTTCACGTTGTTCACGTTCGTGCTCGTGAACAACCTCTTCGGGCTCATCCCGGTCGTTCAGTTCCCCACGATGTCGCGCATCGGATTCCCGCTGGCGCTGGCGGCCGTGGTGTACCTGGTCTTCCACGGGGCGGGCTTCGCCCGGCACGGTTTCTTCGGCTACTTCAAGCACATCATGTTCCCCCCCGGCGTGCCGAAGCCGATCTACGTGCTGCTGGCGCCGATCGAGTTCCTGCAGAAGTTCCTCTTCCAACCCGCTGCGCTGGCGGTCCGGGTGTTCGCGGCCATGTTCGCCGGACACCTGATGCTGCTGGTGTTCATCCTCGGTGGCGAGTTCCTCCTGCTGGAGGCCAGCGCGCTGATGAAGCCGGTCTCGGTGGTCGGTTTCCTCTTCGCCATCGCCATCACGTTCATCGAAGCCCTGATCCAGGTGCTCCAGGCGTACATCTTCGCGCTGTTGGCCGCCAACTTCATCGGCGCGGCGTTGTCGGAAGGGCACTGAGAAAGACCACGACCTCCGATCCGCAATTCCCCTGCGGACCGAGTTGAAAGGTAATCAAAGTGAGCAACATCGTTCTTGCGCAGGCCGCCGAAGCCGCCAACATCAACGCTGGTCTGGCCGCTATCGGCTACGGCCTGGGTGCCATCGGTGCTGCCATCGGTGTGGGCATGATCTGGGCCGCGGTCATCAGCGGCACCGCCCGCCAGCCGGAGGCCGAGGGCCAGCTCCGTGGCATCGCCTACGTCTCCTTCGTTCTGGTCGAGGTGCTGGCGCTGATCGGTCTGGTCGTCTTCTTCATCGCCATGGGTTGATATTGACTCTGACGCGTTGGGAGACGTTGTGGTGAAGACGCAGATTCTGGCAGCAGCCGGTGAGCACAACCCGATCATCCCGGAGATCTCCGAGGTGATCGTCGGTGGCATCGCGTTCCTGCTGCTGCTGTTCGTGCTCTGGAAGTTCGCGGTTCCGCAGTTCGAGAAGACCTACGCCGAGCGCAGCGAGCGGATCGAAGGCGGGATCGCCCGGGCGGAGGCCGCGCAGGCCGAGGCCCAGCGGACTCTGGAGCAGTACAAGGCACAGCTGGCCGAGGCTCGTGCGGAGGCGGCTCGGATCCGCGACGACGCCCGCGCTGAAGGCCAGCAGATCCTGGAAGAGATGCGTGCCCAGGCACAGGCCGAGTCCGAGCGGATCGTCAGCCAGGGCCAGGCCCAGCTGACGCACCAGAAGGCGCAGATCGTCGCGGAGCTGCGGTCGGACCTCGGCCGCCACGCGGTCGAGCTGGCCGGTCGGGTGGTCGGCGAGTCCCTGGAGGACGAGGCCCGTCGGCGGGGCACCGTCGACCGGTTCCTGGACGAGCTGGAGGCCGCTTCGGCTCCGGCTGAATCTTCCAAGGCCTAACCGAGTGAAAGGCGCTGAGAGTTGAGCACCCTCGTGAACGCCGCGAGCCGAGAAGCGCTGGCAGCCGCTGAGCTGCAGTTGCTGCAGGCCACGGACGGGGCCTCGGCCGCGGAGATCACCGGGCTCGCCGACGAGCTGTTCGGCGTGGCCGCTCTGCTGGGCCGGGAGTCCACGCTGCGGCGGGCGCTCGCCGACGCCTCCGTCGACCCGCGGTCCAGGGAAGACCTGGTCCGCGGGCTGCTGGCGGACAAGCTCGGTGCGCGGTCGCTGCCCGTGGTCGTCGAGGCCGCCCGGTCCCGCTGGTCGGGGCCGAAGGACCTGGTCGACGGGCTGGAGCGGTTGGCCCGCACCGCGCTGCTGGTGCAGGCCGAGCGGGCCGGCCGCCTCGACGCCGTCGAGGACGAGCTGTTCCGCCTCGGCCGGATCATCGGCTCCCAGGTGGACCTGGAACGGCTGCTGTCGGACCCCACCGGGGACGAGGCGGGCAAGCACGCGGTCCTCGACCAGCTCGTCGCGGGCAAGGTCGAGCCGGTCACCCTGACCCTCGTCCGCCAGCTGGTGGCCCGGCCCCGCGGCCGGCGGGTCAGCGAGGGGCTGGAAGAGCTGGCCGAGCTGTCGGCGAAGCGCCGCGAGCGCTCGGTGGCGCACGTCCGCTCCGCGATCCCGCTGAGCGACGAGCAGCAGCAGCGGTTGTCGCGCGCCCTGCAGCGGATCTACGCGCGGCCCATCGCCCTGCACATCGAGGTTGACCCCGGGGTCGAGGGCGGGCTGCTGATCCAGATCGGTGATGAGGTCATCGACGGCAGCATCACGGGACGCCTGCAGTCCCTGCGGCGCGACCTGGCCAACTAGCCGAGTGCGCGTGTCGACCAGGCGTCGAACACCCACACCCTTCCAAGAACGAACCGAGGGCAGGAACGAGACATGGCGGAGCTGACGATCTCGTCGGACGAGATCCGCAGTGCGATCGAGAAGTACGTCTCCAGCTACTCCCCGGAGGTCAGCCGCGAGGAGGTCGGGGTCGTCACCGATACCGGTGACGGCATCGCCCATGTCGAGGGTCTGCCTTCGGCGATGACCGAGGAACTGCTGGAGTTCCCCGGCGGCATCTACGGTGTCGCGATGAACCTGGAAGCTCAGGAGATCGGTGCGGTCATCCTGGGTGAGTCCGAGAAGATCGAGGAGGGCCAGGAGGTCAAGCGGACCGGCAAGGTCCTCTCGATCCCGGTCGGCGACGGCTTCCTGGGCCGCGTCGTCAACCCGCTCGGCGACCCGATCGACGGGCTCGGCGAGATCGCTGCCGAGGGGCAGCGCCCGCTGGAGCTGCAGGCGGCCACGGTCGTGGAGCGCAAGGGCGTGCACGAGCCCATGCAGACCGGCATCAAGGCCATCGACTCGATGACCCCGATCGGTCGCGGCCAGCGGCAGCTGATCATCGGTGACCGCAAGACCGGCAAGACCACGGTCGCGGTCGACACGATCATCAACCAGAAGCAGGCCTGGGCCAGCGGTGACCCGGACAAGCAGGTCCGCTGCATCTACGTCGCGATCGGCCAGAAGGGCTCCACGATCGCCGGCGTGAAGCGGTCCCTGGAGGACGCCGGGGCGATGGAGTACACCACCATCGTCGCCGCGCCGGCCTCCGACTCGCCGGGTCTGAAGTGGCTGGCGCCCTACGCGGGCTCGGCCATCGGCCAGCACTGGATGTACCAGGGCAAGCACGTCCTGATCATCTTCGACGACCTGACCAAGCAGGCCGAGGCGTACCGCGCGATCTCGCTGCTGCTGCGTCGTCCGCCGGGCCGCGAGGCGTACCCCGGTGACGTGTTCTACCTGCACTCGCGCCTGCTGGAGCGCTGCGCGAAGCTCTCCGACGAGATGGGCAAGGGTTCGATGACGGGTCTGCCGATCATCGAGACCAAGGCCAACGACGTGTCGGCCTACATCCCGACCAACGTCATCTCGATCACCGACGGCCAGTGCTTCCTGCAGTCCGACCTGTTCAACTCGGGTCAGCGCCCGGCCATCGACGTCGGTATCTCGGTGTCGCGCGTCGGTGGTTCCGCGCAGATCAAGGCGATGAAGAACATCACCGGTTCGCTGCGTCTGGACCTGGCCCAGTACCGCGAGCTGGAGGCCTTCTCGGCCTTCGCCTCCGACCTGGACGCCGCGTCGAAGGCCCAGCTGGACCGCGGTGCCCGGCTGATGGAGGTCCTCAAGCAGGGCCAGGGCGAGCCGCTGCCGGTCGAGGAAGAGGTCGTGTCCCTCTTCATCGGCACCAAGGGCCACCTGGACTCGGTCCCGGTCGGCGACGTGCGCCGCTTCGAGTCGGAGTTCCTGGCGCACATGCGGCGCAGCCACGCGACCACGCTCAAGGACATCGTCGAGACCGGCAAGCTGTCCGACGACGGCGAGAAGGTCATCGTGGACGCGGTCGAGGACTTCAAGAAGCAGTTCACCGCCTCGGGCGGCGGCTCGGTCGTGCCGAGCGAGCCCGACGCCGAGGCGCTGGCCGCCGACGAGGTGGGGCAGGAGACCGTGAAGGTCAACCGCCCCGCGCCGAAGAAGTGACGTTATGGCTCAACTTCGGGAACTCCGGAACCGGATCCGGTCGGTCAAATCGACCCGGAAGATCACCAAGGCGCAGGAGCTGATCGCTACCTCGCGCATCATGAAGGCGCAGGCCAGGGTGGAGGCTTCGCGGCCCTACGCCACGGAGATCACCAACGTCCTGACCGCGCTGGCCGACGTGAGCACGTTGGACCACCCGCTGCTGACCGAGCGCTCGAACCCGAAGCGCGCCGGCGTGCTGGTCGTGACCAGCGACCGGGGTTTCTGCGGTGGCTACAACGCCAACGTGATCAAGGCGGCCGAGGAGTTGCAGTCGCTGCTGCGCGAGCAGGGCAAGGAACCGGTGCTCTACGTCGTCGGCCGCAAGGGCGAGGCGTACTACCGGTTCCGGCAGCGCGAGGTCGAGGCGAGCTGGACCGGGTTCAGCGACCGCCCCGACTACTCCGACGCGGCCGAGATCGGCGAAACGCTGGTCAAGGCCTTCCTGGCGGGTGCTGACGACTACCTCGACGACGGTGGTGCGGACGGTAAGCTGGGTGTGGATGAGCTGCACCTGGTGCACACCGAGTTCGTCTCGATGCTCACCCAGCGTCCGACGGTCCGGCGGATCGCTCCGCTCGAGGTCGAGTACTCCGACGAGCCGGCGAAGAAGACGCTCAAGTCGGCTTACGAGTTCGAGCCGGACGCCGAGACGCTGTTCGCGGCGCTCCTGCCGAAGTACATCAAGACCCGGCTCTACTCGGGTCTGCTGGACTCGGCAGCGGCGGAGCACGCGGCGCGGCGCACGGCGATGAAGTCGGCGACCGACAACGCGGACGAGTTGATCCGCAACCTCAGCCGCGAGGCCAACGCGGCCCGCCAGGCCCAGATCACCCAGGAAATCAGCGAGATCGTCGGCGGTGTCGAGGCGCTCTCGTCCGCAGGAAGTGAGTGACATGACTGCTGCTACTGCCACCAGCACTGGCACCGGCCGCGTCGTCCGGGTGCTCGGCCCGGTCGTGGACGTCGAGTTCCCGCGCGACCAGGTGCCGGACCTGCTCAACGCCCTCACGGTGGAGATCACCGCCGAGGGCATGGCCAAGACCCTGACGCTCGAGGTCGCCCAGCACCTGGGCGACAGCGTCGTGCGGACGATCTCGATGCAGCCGACCCAGGGCCTGGTGCGCGGCGTGACCGTGACCGACTCCGGCGCGGGCATCTCGGTGCCGGTCGGTGACGTGGTCAAGGGTCACGTGTTCAACGCGCTGGGCCACTGCCTGGACGAGCCGGGCTACGCCGCCGACGCCGAGCGGTGGTCGATCCACCGCAAGGCACCGAGCTTCGACCAGCTCGAGGGCAAGACCGAGATGCTGGAGACCGGCATCAAGGTCATCGACCTGCTCACCCCGTACGTGCAGGGCGGCAAGATCGGCCTGTTCGGTGGCGCCGGTGTGGGCAAGACGGTGCTCATCCAGGAGATGATCCGCCGAGTCGCCAAGAACTTCGGTGGCACCTCGGTGTTCGCCGGTGTCGGCGAGCGGACCCGTGAGGGCAACGACCTCTGGGTGGAGATGGACGAGTCCGGCGTGCTGGCCGACACCGCGCTGGTGTTCGGTCAGATGGACGAGCCGCCGGGCACCCGTATGCGGGTGGCGCTGTCCGCGCTGACGATGGCGGAGTACTTCCGCGACGTGCAGAACCAGGACGTGCTGCTGTTCATCGACAACATCTTCCGGTTCACCCAGGCGGGCCAGGAGGTGTCGACCCTGCTGGGCCGCATGCCGTCCGCAGTGGGTTACCAGCCGACGCTGGCCGACGAGATGGGTGAACTGCAGGAGCGCATCACCTCGACGCGCGGTCGCTCGATCACCTCGATGCAGGCGATCTACGTGCCGGCGGACGACTACACCGACCCGGCGCCGGCGACCACGTTCGCCCACCTGGACGCGACCACGGAGCTCTCCCGTGCGATCTCGCAGAAGGGCATCTACCCGGCGGTGGACCCGCTGTCCTCCACCTCCACCATCCTCGACCCGGCGATCGTCGGCGACGAGCACTACCGGGTGGCGCAGGAGGTCAAGCGGATCCTGCAGAAGTACAAGGAGCTGCAGGACATCATCGCCATCCTCGGTATGGACGAGCTGTCCGAAGAGGACAAGGTGACGGTGCAGCGGGCGCGTCGCATCGAGCGCTACCTGTCGCAGAACTTCTTCGTGGCCAAGCAGTTCACCGGCCAGGAGGGCTCCTTCGTGCCGCTGAAGGAGACCATCGAGGCGTTCGACAAGCTGTGCAAGGGCGACTTCGACCACTACCCGGAGCAGGCCTTCCTGTCCATCGGTGGTCTGGACGACCTGGAAGCGGCTTACAAGAAGCTCACCGAGAAGTGAGCGACGGCCCCCGCTGGGGGTCGGCACGAACCGGCGACGGGGTCGAGGTCCGAGAAGACCTCGGCCCCGTTTGCCAGCAAGGAATTCCCTGCCCGGCCAGTCACGATCGCCCTGGTGGCACCGGATAGACTGCGGGCACACACCCGACAAAGGAGACGCGCGTGGCCAACATGTCCGTCCAACTGGTCGCCGTCGAGCGCCGCCTGTGGTCCGGGGAAGCGACCGCCGTGGTCGCGCAGACCACCGAGGGAGAGATCGGCGTTCTCCCGGGGCACGAGCCGCTGCTCGGTGAGCTGATCGAGGGCGGTGTGGTGCGCATCACCACCGCCGCGAAGGAGACCGTGACCGCCGCGGTCCACGGCGGGTTCCTGTCGGTCACCTCGGGTGGGGTGAGCGTGCTGGCGGAGTCCGCGGAGCTGGCCGACGAGATCGACGTGGCGCAGGCCCGCGAGGACGTCAAGAGCGCGGATGAACAGGCCCGAGCACGGGCGTTGAGCCGATTGCGAGCCGCTGGCCACTCGGCCTGATCCGGGCCTCGCATGAGTTCCCCGGTCGTGTGGTTCGTGGTGGCGGTGGGGCTGCTGCTGTTGGCAGCCCTGATCGTTGCGGGACTGGCCTGGCGGCGGCTGCGGGAACTGCGCGTCGGGGGCATCGACGTGGCGTTGCGCGCCAGCAAGGACGGTGGCCGGGGTTGGCACCTGGGGGTGGCGCACTACCGGGGTGAGGAGTTCACCTGGTACCGCGTGCTGAGCCTGCGGTCGGGGCCGAACTGGGTGATCAACCGCCGGGACGTGGAGATCGCCCGCCGCCGCGAGCCGACGGTGTCCGAGGCGTACGCGATGCCCGCCGGTTCGACGGTGCTGGACCTGACCGGTCCGGACCTGGAGCTGGCGATGGGCCGCGACGCGCTGACCGGGTTCCTGTCCTGGCTGGAGTCGGCGCCGCCAGGCCGTTCGGTGCCGTGGGCGTCCTGAGGTCGAATCGAAGAGCGTTGCAGCGGGGTCCGGTGTCCGGGCCCCGCTTTTTCGTGCGCGGGGTGACAGGAAGGTTCCCATCCTCGCATCAGCGGCGCAGGTCCCTGCTGATGTCGTGGAGCAGCTGGAGGAACACCTCGATCAGCGGTGCGTGCCTGGTGCTGGTCGGCACGGCGGCGTGGATGCGCCGGTGCAGTCCTGACGCGAGCGGGTGGTGGGTGGTGCCGGGGGCGCCGGTGATGGCCAGGCGCGGGATGAAGGAGACGGCCACTCCGGCGGAGACCACGGCTTCGGCGACGGCGTAGGACTCGAATTCGAAGGCCACTCGCGGCGCGAAGTCCTCGGCGCGTGCGGCGGCTTCCAGCTGCCGGCGGTTCGGGAGGTCGGGCGGGGCGCAGGCCCAGGTGTCGTCGCGGAAGTCGGCGAGCCGCGGTGCGGTGTTCCCGGCGCGCGGGTGCCCGGTGGGCAGCACGGCGTGGACCGGGTCGTCCAGCAGGTGCACGAGGCGGACGCCGGGCAGTGCTTCGAGCGGCTCGCGGTACTCGCCGACGAGCGCGAGATCCAGGCGGTGCGCGGCGACCCGCTCGATGCCTTCGTCCGGGCCCAGGTCGACGACGGACAGCTCGGCACCGGGGCGGCGGTGGCGCATCGCGGCCAGTGCTTCTGGCAGCAGGGCGAGGCCGGCGGTGGGGAAGGCCCCGAGGCGGAGGCGGTTGCGGTGCTCGTCGCGGAAGCGCTGGGCGTCGCTCGTGGCGTCGTGCAGCGCGGCGGCGATCCGTTCCGCGCTTTCGGCCATGCGGGCGCCCAGCGGGGTCAGGCGGACGCCGTGGGGGAGCCGTTCGGCCAGCTGTGCGCCGACTTCGTCCTCCAGGCGGATCAACTGCTGCGACACCGCTGGCGGGGTCCGGCCGAGCTGTTCGGCGGCGCGGGTCACGCTGCCCTGTTCGCGCAGTGCCAGCAGGATCAGCAGCCGGGACGGGTCGAGCATGAAGGTTCACTTTACGCGTCCCAAGAATCCGTAACTGGATGTGAACGGGCTGTCGGGGAAAGACTGGAGGCGTGATCGAGCAGGCCAGTTACACCATCGAACCCGAACCCATCGACAGCCCGGACGCGCAGCAGGCGCTCCGCGAGTACGTCGCCGAGCTGGACCGCCGCTTCCCGAGCGGGTTCGACACCTCCCGCGCCGCCCCGCCGGCCAAGACCGACTTCGTCCCGCCCGCCGGGGTGTTCCTCGTGGTGCGGGTCGGGGAGCAGGTGCTCGGCTGCGGGGCGCTGCGCACCGCGTCGGGCGGGATCGGGGAGATCAGGCGCATGTGGATCGCCCCGGAGCTGCGCGGGCGAGGTGCCGGGCGGGCGCTGCTCGCCGAGCTGGAGCAGCAGGCCCGGCGGCTGGGGTGCGACCGGATCCGGCTGGACACCGCGGCCGAGCTCCGTGAGGCGCGCGCCCTCTACGACTCGGCGGGCTACCAGGAGATCCCGGCCTACAACGACAACGAGTACGCGCGGCACTGGTACGAGAAAATTCTGATGTGATCGGCTCGCGGCCGAAATACTCTGCCGTGGTGCGCATCGAGATCGTCGGCTACGACCACCCGGATTCCTCGCGGCTGATCGACGTCCTCCAGCGGGAGTACGTCGAGCGCTACGGCGACGAGGACGACACGCCGGTCGAACCGGCCGAGTTCCGGCCGCCGCAGGGGCTGTTCCTGCTCGGCTACCTGGACGATCGTCCGGTCGGCTCGGGCGGCTGGCGCGCCCGCGAGGCCGACGAGCCGGGGTTGCAGGACGGCGATGCCGAGATGAAGCGGCTGTTCGTCGTGCCCGATGCGCGCGGCCGCGGGCTGTCGCGGCGGCTGCTCGCCGAGCTGGAGCACACCGCCGCGACGGCCGGGCGCAAGCGCATGGTGCTGGAGACCGGTACGCAGCAACCCGAGGCGATCGGTCTCTACACCTCCGCCGGATACACCGAGATCGACACCTTCGGCCTGCACCGGGACGACCCGTTGATCCGCTGCTTCGCCAAGGAGCTCTGAGTCCCTGCCGGTGGTTGTTCTGCGTGGGTGGTCGCTTTGGCCTCAGGCGTTCCCACCGGGCTTCCAGAGCACGTCGCCGTCCGGGTTGGCGACCCGCGCCAGGATGAACAGCAGGTCCGACAGCCGGTTCAGGTACTTCGCGGGCAGCGGTGACGTGCGCTCCCCGTCGGCTTCCTGCAGCGCCCACGCCGAGCGCTCGGCCCGGCGGGCCACGCACCGCGCTTGGTGCAGCAGCGCACCGCCTGGCGTGCCGCCGGGCAGGATGAACGAATCCAGCTTGCCCAGCCGGGAGTTGAACTCGTCGCACCAGCCCTCGAGCCGGTCGACGTAGCCCTGCGTGATCCGCAGCGGCGGGTACTTCGGGTCCTCCGCGATCGGGGTGGACAGGTCCGCGCCCACGTCGAACAGGTCGTTCTGCACCGCTCGCAGCACCGCGACGACGTCCTCGCCGAGCTCGGCGGTGGCCAGCGCCACACCGAGCACCGAGTTCGTCTCGTCGACGTCGGCGTAGGCGACCAGCCGCGGATCGGTCTTGTGCACCACGGAGTTGTCCGACAGCCGGGTCGTGCCCGAATCCCCGGCCCGCGTGTAGATCTTCGTCAGGTGGACGGCCATGCGGACAGCCTATGCGGATGTGACAGGAAGGTTCCCATGCTCGCACCGCGGTGACAGGAAGGTTCCCATGCTCGCGTCCCGCACCCGCCCCGATGGCGGTGGTGGGCGGGCCGTAACCTCGATGCTCGTGAGTGAGCACTTCCGGGTACACGGCGGAGCGCGTCTCGTCGGCGAGGTCGACGTGGTCGGGGCTAAGAACAGCGTGTTGAAGCTGATGGCTGCCGCGCTGCTGGCGGAGGGCACGACGACGATCGTCAACTGCCCGGAGATCCTCGACGTTCCGCTGATGGCCGACGTGCTGCGCAGCCTCGGTTGCGAGGTGACGATCGACGGCGGCACGGTGCGCATCACGACTCCGGCGGAGATCAGCCACGAGGCGGTGTCTCCGTCGATGGGCAAGCTGCGCGCCTCGGTGTGCGTGCTGGGGCCGCTGGTGGCCCGCTGCCGTCGCGCGGTCGTGACGCTGCCCGGTGGTGACGCGATCGGTTCCCGGCCGCTGGACATGCACCAGAACGGTTTGCGGCAGCTCGGCGCCACCAGCCACATCGAGCACGGCGCGGTGGTGGCCGAGGCGGAGAACCTGCGCGGCGCCCAGATCTGGCTCGACTTCCCGAGCGTGGGCGCGACGGAGAACATCCTGATGGCCGCTGTGCTGGCCGAGGGCACCACGGTGATCGACAACGCGGCGCGCGAGCCGGAGATCGTCGACCTGTGCGTGATGCTGCAGCAGATGGGCGCCAAGATCGAGGGCGCGGGCACCTCCACGCTGACGGTGCACGGGGTGTCCTCGCTCAAGGCGGTCGAGCACCGCGTGATCGGCGACCGGATCGTGGGCGCGACCTGGGCTTTCGCCGCTGCGGCCACTCGTGGTGACATCACGGTGCGCGGTGTCGATCCGCGGCACGTCAACCTGGTGCTGGAGAAGCTGCGCAGCGCCGGGGCCGAGGTGATCACCGCTGAGGAGAGCTTCCGGGTGGTGATGCGGGGACGTCCGAACGCGGTCGACTTCGTCACGCTGCCCTACCCGGGTTTCCCGACGGACCTGCAGCCGATGGCGCTGGCGCTGTCCGCGGTCGCCGACGGCACCTCGATGATCACCGAGAACCTGTTCGAGTCCCGGTTCCGGTTCATCGAGGAACTGGTGCGGATGGGGGCCGACGGGCGCACCGACGGCCACCACGCGGTCGTGCGCGGTCTGGACCGGCTGTCGAGCGCCCCGGTGTGGGCGACCGACATCCGCGCGGGCGTCGGCCTGGTGCTCGCCGGCCTGTGCGCCGACGGGGTCACCGAGGTGTGGGACGTCTTCCACATCGACCGCGGCTACCCGAACTTCGTGGAGAACCTGCGCGGCCTGGGCGCGGACATCGAGCGCGTGACCGACTGACCGCAGCACCACCAGCCCGCCATGTGATGCAAACCACAGCGGATGGCCTGACCATTGGCGGTGGCCCTGCTCCCGGATCGAAGGGGCGATGGTCATGGCGGGCAATGGGTGGACGCGTCGCGAGTTCCTGAAGGGCTCCGGTGTCGCCGTGGGTGCACTGGTGCTGGGCGGGTGCGCACCGACCGGCGGTGGCGCGGGAGGTGATCCGCTCGAAGAGGCCCGTCGGTCGGGCACGGTTCAGGTCGGCATCGCCGGGGAAGCGCCTTACGGCTTCACCGACCAGACCGGCCGGGTCACCGGTGAGGCTCCGGAGGTCGCCCGCGCCGTGTTCGGCAACCTGGGCGTCGGCACCGTCAACGCTTCGCAGGTCGACTTCAACCAGCTGATCCCGGCGCTGAACGCGAACAAGTTCAGCGTGGTCGCCGCTGGCATGTTCATCACTCCCGAGCGCTGCAAGAACGCGGCGTTCTCGATCCCCGACTACATCGCGCCAACGGCGTTCCTGGTGCCGCGCGGAAACCCGGACGGCATCGCCACTTTCGAGGACGTCGTGCGCAAGAAGCTCAACGTCGCTGTCCTCAGCGGCGCCGTTGAGAAGGACTACGCCCAGCGGCTGGGCGTGCCGGACTCGCAGGTGCAGCCCTTCGACTCCCAGAACTCGCTGCTGCAGGCCGTGGTCAACCGGCGCGTCCACTGCGCTGCGCTGACCAACATCTCGCTCAACGACCTGGTGCAGAAGAATCCCGGTGCGCAGGTCGAGGTCACCAGGGGCTTCACCCCGGTGATCGCCGGGAAGCCGGAGGTGCAGGCAGGCGCGTTCGTGTTCCGCTCGGCCGACACCGGGCTGCGCGACGCGTTCAACGCCGAGCTGAAGAAGCTCCAGGACAGCGGCGAGTGGGTGCGCATCGCGAGTCCGTTCGGGTTCACCCGGGAGAACCTGCCGCCGCCCGGAGTCACCACGGAGGCGTTGTGCGCCGGTAGCTGACCGGGAGTCGGCATGTTCGAGAACTTCTCGCACTTCCTCCAGGTGCTGGTGCAGGGCGTCCCGGCGACGTTGATCGCGACGCTGGGCGGCATAGCCCTGTGCATCGTGCTGTCGTTGATCGCCGGGCTCGGGATGCTCTCGCGGCGGCGGTGGGTTCGGATCATCGCGCGCAGCTACGTCGAGGTCTGGCGCGGCACCTCGGAAGTGGTGCAGCTGTTCTGGATCTTCTTCGCGCTGCCGCTGCTGGTCGGCTTCGAGCTGCTGCCGATGTGGGCGGGGGTGTTGGTGCTCGGCCTCAACCACGGCGCGTACGGCGGCGAGATCGTGCGGGGTGCGGTGCAGGCGGTGCCGCGGGAGCAGCACGAATGCGCGGTCGCGTTGAGCTTCACCCGGTCGCAGCGGATGTGGCGGGTGATCCTGCCGCAAGCGGTGGTGGAGATGATCCCGCCGTTCAACAACCTGTTCATCCAGCTGCTGAAGAGCAGCGCTCTGCTGTCGCTGATCTTCGTGCACGACATCACCTACCAGGGCCGCGATGTCCTCGAACCCAACTTCACCGGCCAGACCGCGCTGATCTACTCGCTGATGCTGGCGCTGTACCTCGTGCTGGCGGTGCTGATCACGGCGGTGATGCGCGCGCTGGAGCGGCGGGCAGCGGCAGGAGTTGGGCGCCAACCCGTCGGGCCGGGGAAAGCGCTCGGCCGGGGCGCGGGGGCGATCTAGGTGATCTGGGACTGGGAGTTCACCGGCCGGGTGATCCCGGACGTCCTGCGCGGTCTGCTGGTGACCTTCGAGGCCACCGTGCTCGGTTCGGTCGTGGCGTTCGCGCTGGGTCTGCTGCTCGCCCTGCTGCGGCGGTCGCGGATCCGGGCGGTCAGTCGCGCGACCTGGCTGTTCATCGAGTTCGTGCGCAGCACCCCGCTGCTGGTGCAGCTGTACTTCCTGTTCAACGTGCTGCCGGGCATCGGCTTGCGGTTCTCGTCGCTGACCACCGGTGTGATCGGTCTCGGCGTGCACTACGCCTGCTACACGGCCGAGGTCTACCGCGCGGGGATCGACGGGGTGCCGCGCGGGCAGTGGGAGGCGGCGACGGCGTTGAGCCTGCCGACCTACCGGGTGTGGACGAGCGTGGTGCTCCCGCAGGCGATTCCGCGCGTGCTCCCCGCGCTGGGCAACTACACCATCTCGATGTTCAAGGAAACGCCGCTGCTGCTGGCGATCGGCGTGCTCGATCTGGTGGGTGCGGCGCAGGAAGCGGGATCCGACGCCTACCGCTACGTCGAACCGCTGACCCTGGCCGGCATCTGCTTCCTGCTGTTGAGCTACCCGGCGTCGCTGCTGGTGCGGAGGTTGGAACACCGTGTCGGGAGCTGAGGAGATGATTCGCTTCGACCGGGTCGTGAAGCGGTTCGGTGACAACGTGGTGCTCGACGAGCTCGACTTCGCCGTTCGGCCAGGGGAGCGCGTGACCTTGATCGGGCCGAGCGGATCGGGCAAGACGACGATCCTGCGGCTGCTGATGACCCTGGAGCGGGTCGACGGCGGCACCATCCACGTCGGTGACGAATGCCTGACGCACGTGCGCCGGGGCGAACGCCTGGTGCCTGCTGACGAGAAGCACCTGCGCAAGGTGCGCAAGCGCATCGGCATGGTGTTCCAGCAGTTCAACCTCTTCCCCAACATGCGGGTGCTGCGCAACGTCACCGAAGCGCCGGTGCGCGTGCTGGGCCTGCCGGTGGCGGAAGCGCAGCAGCGGGCGCGAGAACTGCTGGAGGTGGTGGGCCTGGCGGACAAGCTGGACGCCTACCCGACGCAGCTGTCCGGCGGCCAGCAGCAGCGGGTGGCGATCGCCCGCGCGTTGGCGATGCACCCGGACGTGCTGCTGCTGGACGAGATCACCTCCGCGCTGGACCCGGAGTTGGCCGCCGAGGTCCTCGACGTGCTGCGCGATCTGGCGCGCACCAGCGACATCACGATGCTGTGCGTGACGCACGCGATGAAGTTCGCCCGCGACGTCTCGCACCGGGTGCTGATGTTCGACCAGGGGCGGATCCTGGAGGACAAACCACCGCAGGAGCTGTTCGAGCGCCCGGAGCACGAGCGGACCCGCCGGTTCCTGCGGTCGGTGCTGGAGGAGGCCTGACCGTGACCGCTCAGGCCGGGTTCCGGCGTTCGTGCAGGAGCAGGAGCGCGTAGGCGGCGATCGACTGGGCGTCGGTGATCTCGTCGGCGGCGACCATCTTCTCGAACTCCTCGCGCGAGAACCACGCGGCGCGCATGTCTTGCTCCTCGTGCTCGCGTTCGTGCGCACCGGAGGACAGCCCGGTCGCCAGGAACACGCGCCCGCGCTGGCTGGACATGCCCGGTGCGACGTCCAGGGTGCCCAGGTCGACCAGGTTCGCCGCCCGCAGGCCCGTCTCCTCCCGCAGCTCGCGGGCGGCGAGCTCGGCGGGCGGGACGTCGAGCCGGTCCGGTGCGGTGCCCTGCGGGAACTCCCAGCGGCGCAGGCCCAGCGGGTAGCGGTACTGCTCGACCAGGTGGAGCCGGTCCCCGTCGAGCGGGATCACCAGCGCGTAGCCGGGCTTGTCGACCACCCCGTAGATCCCCTCGGAACCGTCGGCCCGGCGCACCCCGTCCTCGCGCACCGACATCCACGGATTCGCGTACACCTCGCGGCTGCTCGTCTGCTCCATGCGGCCATGGTGCCGGACAGCGGGCGTGCGAGACCGACGCGCCCGCGCAGCTCGCGATCCACTGTGGATGGTGGGGATGAAGGCGGGCGGCCCGTCCCGCGGGGTGTGCCGTCGGCTGCATCGCATGGATCGGTGGTGTCATGCACCCATGATCTCGAATCGAACACTCGTTCGCACGTTCTCTGTGGTCGCCTGATCAGATGAAAACCGGCGATGGAACGTGAAAACCGTTGCGCGATAAGGCTGAGCTCGTGAGCGGAAGCTGAGGCGTCGGCGTGGGTGGCCGCGCGAGGATGGGAACCTTCCTGTCACCTCCGGCGCACGGGCGTGACAGGAAGGTTCCCATGCTCTCAGCCAGCTGCGGGCCCGCTGCCGTTCAGCTTGGACTTGCGGCGGCCGTAGCCGAAGTACACCGCCAGCCCGATCGCGGTCCAGATCGCGAAGGTCACCCAGGTGACGACGTCCAGCCCGAAGATCAGGTACACGCACAGCGCCAGGCCCAGCAGCGGGATCCACGGCATCAGCGGCGTCCGGAAGCTGCGCGGGAGCTCCGGGCGGGTCCGGCGCAGGACCAGGACGCCGATGTTGACCAGGCTGAACGCGACCAGCGTGCCGATGCTGGTCGCCTCGGCGAGCTGGTTGAGCGGCACGACCGCGGCCAGCAGCGCCACCACGACACCGACGACGACGGTGTTGCGCGCGGGCACCGCGCGCTGGTTGACCTTCGACAGCATGCTCGGCATCAGGCCGTCGCGGGACATCGAGACCAGGATTCGGGTCTGGCCGTACAGGACGGTCAGCACCACCGAGGCGATCGCGATCACCGCGCCGAAGGCGAGCACCACCGAGGCCCAGCCCTGGCCGGTCACGATGCGCAGCGCGGTGGCCAGCGAGGCGTTGGAGCCGGAGAGCACGTCGACGCCGACCGCACCCACCGCGGCGAAGGCGACCAGCACGTAGATCGCGGTGACGATGGCCAGCGACAGGATGATCGCGCGGGGCAGGTCCCGCTTCGGGTTGCGGGCCTCCTCGCCCGCGGTGGAGGCCGCGTCGAAGCCGATGAAGGAGAAGAAGACGGCCGACGCGCCCACCGAGATCCCAGCGAACCCGTACGGGGCGAAGGGCGTCATGTTGTCCGAGTTGAACGCGGTGATCGCCACGGCGACGAAGAACACCAGCACCGCGATCTTGAGCAGCGTGGTGATGGTGGTGACCCGCGCGCTCTCCCGCACACCTCGCAGCAGCACGAACATGGCCAGCAGCACGATCAGCGCGGCCGGGATGTTGACCACGCCGCCTTCGCCGGGCGGTGCGGCGAGGATCTCCGGGATGGTGACCCCGATGGTGCCCTGCAGGAACTCGTTCAGGTAGCCGCCCCAGCCGACCGCGACCGCCGCGACCGACACGCCGTACTCCAGCAGCAGGCACCAGCCGCAGATCCAGGCGACCAGCTCGCCGAGCGTGGCGTAGGTGTAGGAGTAGGCCGAGCCGGACACCGGGACGCTGCCCGCGAGTTCGGCGTAGGACAGGGCGGAGCACAGCGCTGCCAGCCCGGCCAGCACGAATGACACGACCACGGCGGGTCCGGCGGCCGGAGCGGCTTCGGCCAGCACCACGAAGATCCCGGTTCCGAGCGTCGCGCCGACCGAGAGCGCCACCAGTGGGACCAGACCGAGGGTGCGGCGCAGCTGGGTGTGCGAGCCGTCGTCGGCGAGTTGCTCAGCGGGTTTGACGCGCAGCAGGGTTCGGGCGAATGACACGAGGCGTAACGGTATCTCGCCCAGCGGGAACATCGAGGTCCGACCTCGCTCTACCGGTGGGTTGCCCCGGGGGTGCTCGACTTCTGGATCGACGCCCGTACCCTGTGCCGGGTGCGACTCGTCATTGCCCGCTGCCAGGTGGACTACGTCGGCCGACTCACCGCGCATCTGCCCATGGCGCAGCGCCTGCTGCTGGTGAAGGCCGATGGTTCGGTGTCGGTGCACTCCGATGACCGGGCCTACAAGCCGTTGAACTGGATGAGCCCGCCGTGCTGGCTGATCGAGGATCCCGGCGTGTGGACGGTGCAGAACAAGGCCGGCGAGAAGCTGGTGATCACCCTCGACGAGATCATGCACGACTCCAAGCACGAGCTGGGCGTCGAGCCGGGGCTGGTCAAGGACGGCGTCGAAGCGCACCTGCAGGAGCTGCTGGCCGAGCACGTGACGACGCTGGGCGAGGGATGGTCGCTGGTCCGCCGCGAGTTCCCGACCGCGATCGGCCCGGTGGACCTGATGTGCCGGAACTCCGACGGCGCGAGCGTGGCGGTGGAGATCAAGCGGCGCGGCGAGATCGACGGCGTCGAGCAGCTGACCCGCTACCTGGAGCTGCTCAACCGCGACCCGCTGCTGGCCCCGGTCACCGGCGTGTTCGCGGCGCAGCAGATCAAGCCGCAGGCGCGCACGCTGGCCGAGGACCGCGGTATCCGCTGCGTCGTCCTGGACTACGACAAGCTGCGCGGCATCGAGCCGGACGAGTACCGGCTGTTCTGATCCGCCGCGCGCGGCCGGGAATATTCGATTGCACCCCGCCGTGCCCGCGCTGTTCGATCAAGATCATCGATTCGATCGGATCGGACGGCCATGCCCCACTCCTCTGCGAACCCGCTGCAGCTGCCGCCGCCCGGCGGTCCCCATCCGGTGGGGACGCGGTCCTGGCACCTCGTCGACGCGGATCGCCCGGATCCCTGGGACACCGGTCGCTGCCGGGAGTTGATGGTGCAGCTGTGGTACCCGGCCGGGTCCGCGGGTGACCGCGCCCGCTACCTGCCGGTGCCGGTGGCGCGGCTGGTCATGGACAGCTGGGCCGAGGATGGCGTGGCCGCAGTCCGCTCTGTGCTGGTCGCTTCCTCGAAGCGCACCTGGCCGGTCACGCCCACGCGGAGGCCTGACCGGCCGTCAGCCGCCTGATCAGCCAATTCGCCTGGAGCGGCGGGGAACCTCCCGGCCGTGGGTGACAGGAAGGTTCCCATGCTCGCATCAGGCCGTCTTGATGGCGTTGCCGTCGACGAGGTGGTCGGCGCCCGCGGTGCTCGCCGCGTGCGGTGAGGCGAGGAAGGCCACCAGCGCGGCGACTTCGGCCGGGTCGACCAGTCGCCCGGTGGTCATGCCCGCTTCCGCCGGCAGCCGGGCGAGCAGTTCCTCCAGCGGGATGCCGAAGGACTGCGCCAGCTTGGCGCCGTGCCCGTCGGGGCTCTCCCAGAGCGCGGTGCGGGTCGGGCCGGGGGAGATGGTGTTGACCCGGACGCCGCGCGGTCCTACTTCGGTGGCCAGCGCTTTGCCGAAGGCGGTCAGCGCGGCTTTCGCCGTGGTGTAGGGCATCGGTCCGGCGTGCGGTTGCCGGGCGCCGTTCGACGAGATGTTGATGACGGTGCCTTCGCGGCTCAGCAGGCTCGGCAGCGCCGCGCGGGTGGTGCGGACGGCGCTGAAAAAGTTCAGCTCGAAGGTCTGCTGCCACTGCTCGTCGGTGAGGTCGGTGAATCCGGCGAGCAGATCGCCGTCGCCGCCGCCGACGTTGTTGACGAGCAGGTCGAGCGGCCCCGCTTCGGCGATCGCCCGGTCGACCAGGTGCCGCGGGGCGTCGGGGCCGGACAGGTCGGCGGGGATCCCGATGGCGCCCGTCGCCGCCAGTTCCGGCGAGATGGTGCGCGCCGTCGCGATCACGCGCATGCCTTCGGCGGTGAGCGCGGATGTGATGGCCAGGCCGATTCCGCGGCTGGCGCCGGTCACGAGGGCGGTCTTGCCGGAAAGTCGCAGGTCCACGCCTGCCTCCTCTGTTGCGTCTGGAGTGACGCACCAGACGATATAGATGCAACATCCATGTTGCAAATAAGGGGCGAGCTGGGACGCTGTTGTAGTGTTCGTCCGATGACTCGAGCGATGCGGGCGGATTCGGAGCGGACGGTCCAGGTGATCCTGGAGGCCGCCGAACGCGTGCTGCGCGCGGATCCGGCCGCGTCCATGGCGCAGATCGCCGAGGCCGCGGGGGTTGCGCGCACCACGGTGCACCGCCGGTTCGCCAGCCGGGAGGCACTGGTCGAGGCGATGGCCGTCTGGGCCGCCGAGCAGTTCCGCGATGCGGTCGCGGCGGCGCGTCCCGACAGCGCTCCACCGCTGGTCGCGCTGCACCAGGTCACGGTCAACGTGCTGCGGGTGAAGGCCGACTGGGGGTTCGCGATGAGCCGGACCGCCGTCGGCGAGGGCGAGTGCATCCACGAAGAGGTGCGGCAGGCGTGCGTGCGGCTCTTCCAGCGCGCCAAGGACTCCGGCGCGCTGCGCTCCGACGTCGACGGGGAGTGGGCGCGGCGGGTCTACTACGCGCTGATCCACGAGGCGGTCGAGATCGGGCAGGGCGGTGACGACGTCGACGAGCTGGCGGCGCGCGTGGTCGACACCCTGCTGACGGGCGTCGGCGCCTAGCGGTCAGGTGCGGTCGGGCCCGTTGTGGGCCCGGCAGGCGTCCAGGTGGAACGCCGACCTCGGGACGATCAGGTCGGTCAGATGCCGCAGGAATCCGGCCGACCGCTCGGGTGCGGAGCCGGTCTCCGCGGTGGGATCGATCGGGTCCTCGGCGAGACTGGCGGCGATCGCCAGGTCGATTCGGGCGTTCACAGCTCCTCCCCCTCGGCCGCTGCGCGTGTGCCATTCGCGACCGTACCGGTCACAATCCGTTGTCCGGGTGTTGCGCTCCGCAATATCACTCGCATGGCCGTGCCCGGAGACGCGGGAGATCGATTCAGTTGCGGGATCCAACGAATTGATATCGGTCCGATGTGAGCTGCGGCACTGTGCGGTACTGTCCGGCTTCGGTTGCCCAGTGGTGGTTGTCGTTGGACTTTGTTGGGTCTGGAGGTGGGGTGGCGGTGCTGCTAGCCCAGGGACGGCTGTTGGACGCGAATGCCGTCGATTATGTGTTGTTGGCGTTGTACTTCGTTTTCGTGCTGGGTATTGGTTATGTGGCGCGGCGTGCGGTGTCGACGAGTCTGGACTTTTTCTTGTCGGGTCGCGCGTTGCCCGCGTGGGTGACGGGGTTGGCGTTCATCTCGGCCAATCTGGGTGCGATCGAGATCATTGGCATGTCGGCCAATGGTGCGCAGTACGGGATGCCGACGATGCATTATTTCTGGGTCGGTGCGGTGCCTGCCATGCTGTTTCTGGGCGTGGTGATGATGCCGTTCTACTACGGCTCGAAGGTCCGTAGTGTCCCGGAGTTCATGTTGCGGCGTTTTGGTCGTGCGGCGCATTTGGTGAACGGTGTGTCGTTCGCGGTGGCGCAGGTGCTGATCGCCGGGGTGAATCTGTATTTGCTGGCCAGCATCGTGAATGCGTTGCTGGGGTGGCCGTTGTGGGTGTCGGTGTTGTGCGCGGCGGCGATCGTGTTGTCCTACACGGCGCTGGGCGGGTTGTCGGCGGCGATCTACAACGAGGTGTTGCAGTTCTTCGTGATCGTGGCGGCGTTGTTGCCGTTGACGATCGTGGGGTTGGTGAAGGTCGGTGGGGTGCGGGGTCTGGTGGAGAAGATCTCGGCGGGTCCGGGTGGCGCGGAGCAGCTTTCGGCGTGGCCGGGTACGGAGCTGACCGGGTTCGCCAATCCGGTGTGGAGCGTGGTGGGGTTGGTGTTCGGGTTGGGGTTCGTGCTGTCGTTCGGGTACTGGACGACGAATTTCGTCGAGGTGCAGCGGGCGATGGCGTCCAAGAGCATGTCGGCGGCGCAGCGGACGCCGATCATCGGGGCGTTCCCGAAGATGTTCATCCCGTTCATCGTGATCATTCCGGGGATGATCGCGGCGGTGGTGATCCCGGAGCTGGGTGCCTACAAGCAGGCGGGGGCGCCGGAGGGTGCGGGGGTCAGCTACAACGATGCGATCTTGCTGCTGATGCGGGATCTGCTGCCGAACGGGATTCTGGGGATCGCGCTGGCGGGGTTGCTGGCGTCGTTCATGGCGGGGATGGCGGCGAACCTGTCGTCGTTCAACACGGTGTTCACCTACGACATCTGGCAGTCGTATGTGGTGCGGGACCGGGATGACCGGTATTACCTGAACATGGGCCGGTGGGTGACCGTCGGGGCGACGGTGGCGGCGGTCGGCACGGCGTTCATCGCTTCGGGTTATGCGAACCTGATGGATTATCTGCAGCAGTTGTTCTCGTTCTTCAACGCGCCGTTGTTCGCGACGTTCATCCTGGGGATGTTCTGGAAGCGGATGACCCCGCACGCGGGGTGGGCGGGTCTGGTGGTGGGCACGGTCTCGGCGGTGGTGGTCTTCGCGCTGGCCGAGACCGGGGTGCTGGATCTGCCGGGGCAGGGCGCGAGTTTCGTGGGCGCCGGGGTGGCGTTCGTGGTCGACATCGTGGTCAGCGTGGTGGTCAGTCTGGTGACGCGGCCCAAGCCGGAGGCCGAGCTGGCGGGGCTGGTGTATTCGCTGACGCCGCGGTCGGCGCGGCAGGCGGCTACCAGCGGTGAGGACGCCGGCTGGTACCGGCGGCCCGGTCTGCTGGCGGGTATCGCCCTGATCCTGGTCATCGCTCTCAACATCGTCTTCGCCTGACCGAGGAGGTCTTCCCATGCCAGGTCGCGATTCCGGCCACACCGCGGGTGCCTTCGACATCCGCTCCGTCATCGCGCTGCTGTTCGCCATCTACGGCGCGGTGCTCGTCGTCGTCGGCGTGGTGCAGCCGCACGCCGAGATCGAGAAGTCGGCGGGCGTGAACATCAACCTCTGGGCGGGCGTCGGGATGCTCGTCTTCGCCGCGGCGTTCGTCCTCTGGGCCCGGCTGCGCCCCATCAGGGTTCCCGACGAACCCGCCGAAACCGGCGAGCACTGATCGCACGGCCGGTGACGGCGTCCGCACGCTGTGCAGCGGACGCCGGCACCGCCGCGCTGGAACGGCCGGTTCCCGTCCCGGGGACGCGGACCGATCGCTAGTGTGATCGGCGTGTTCCGACGCGTTCCCCTGATCGCCGCGCTGCTCAGCGCGTTCGCCGTGGCCGGTTGCGCTTCGCCCGGGGTCGAGCCGACCGTTTCCGAGCGGCGGACCGTCGATCTGCCCGACATGAACGTGGACAAGCCGGGCCTGCTCGACCCGGCCTTCGCGCCCGAGCGGCTGCGCGGGGTGGACGTGTGCGAGACGCTGCGCGCCGCCGGGCTCGAGCAGTACGGCACGCCCGCCGCGTTCCGGCAGGAGGGCTTCGGAACCTGCGCGAACTACATGAAGAACCACGAGGGCAAGGAATTCACCGTCACCCTCTACTTCGACGACGGCCTGTCCGATCCCAGCCGCCACCGGATCGGCGGGCTGCCCGCCACGGTCCGCGACAACGGCTCCGGGTCCTGCTTCGCGAGCGCGGCCTACGCCGGTGCCGACACGCGCCTGTTCGAAGAGCCCCGGGGCCTGACCATCCAGCTCGCCACCGAGCAGAGCGACGTCTGCTCGCCCGCGGTGCAGATGCTGACCGACGCCGTTGATGTGCTGCGCACCAAGCCGCCGGTGAACGCGCGGACGTCGGGCGGGCTGGCCGGTTTCGACCCCTGCCAGCTCGCCGACCCGGCAGTGCTGCGCGACGCGATGGCGGGCGGCACCCCCGATGCCAGCGGCGGCCGCGGGCTCTACGAGTGCGTGTGGTCCGCGGAGAACAGCGTCGTGGCGAAGGTCAGCCTGAAGTTCGGTGCCATGGAGGACACCGAGGTCCCGCCGAACGTGCCGCCGCCTCCGCCGATCGACCTGGGCGGCGCGCCGACCAGCGTGGTGGTCACCGCCGATCCGCCGGGCTGCGCGATCGAGTGGGAGCACCGCAAGGGCGACGGCGGCAGCGAGTTCGTGCACGTCGCGATCTCGAACATGAAGCGCATCCCGATGGATCCGTGCGTCAGCGCCGGGAACCTGGCCCGGCAGGTGCGGGCGAAGCTGCCCGCGGTGTGACGGTCCCGGTCGGCCCCCTGATTCCGTAGGCTGCCCGATGACAACGACCGACGTAAAGGTGGGAGGCCGGCCATGACCCAGACCGCCCGAGGCGACGTCGAGATCCAGTCCGCGACCAGCGCGGAGTCCTCGATGTTCGAATCGATCGACCCTCGCACCGGCGAGGTCGTGGGGCATCACCCGATCCACACCGCGGCGGAGGTCGACGATGCGGTGGCGGCAGCCCGCGCCGCCCAGGAGGCGTGGGCCGAACTCGGGTTCTCCGGGCGCAAGCAGCGGCTCGACCAGTGGCGCAAGCTGCTGGCCAAGCGGGTGGACGAGCTGGCCGGGCTCATCTGCGCGGAAACCGGCAAGCCGCTCGACGACGCCAAGCTCGAACTGGTCCTGGTGATCGATCACCTGCACTGGGCGGCGACCAACGCCGAGAAGGTGCTGAAGCGCCGCAAGGTCTCGTCGGGCTTCCTGATGTCCAACCACGCGGCCACCGTCGAGTACCTGCCGTTCGGCGTGATCGGCGTGATCGGCCCGTGGAACTACCCGGCGTTCACGCCGATGGGCTCCATCGCCTACGCGCTGGCCGCGGGCAACGCGGTGGTGTTCAAGCCCAGCGAGCTCACCCCCGGCGTCGGGCAGTGGCTGGCCGACAGCTTCGCCGAGGCGGTGCCGGAGCACCCGGTCTTCCGGCTGGTGACGGGCTTCGGCGAGACCGGGGCGGCGCTGTGCCGGTCCGGGGTGAACAAGGTGGCCTTCACCGGTTCCACCGCCACCGGCAAGCGGGTGATGGCCTCCTGCGCCGAGAACCTGGTGCCGGTGCTGGTCGAGTGCGGCGGCAAGGACGCCCTGATCGTCGATGCCGACGCCGACCTGGCCGCGGCGGCCGACGCCGCGGTGTGGGGCGCGATGTCCAACGCCGGGCAGACCTGCATCGGCGTGGAGCGGGTCTACGTGGTCGACGCGGTCGCCGACCGCTTCGTGGAGATGATCACCGAGCGCGCCGGGAAGCTGCGGCCGGGCGGTGAGCCGGGCGCCAACTTCGGGCCCATCACGATGCCCTCGCAGGTGGACGTGATCCGCAGGCACATCGACGACGCGCTGGAGCGCGGTGGCCGCGCGCTGGTCGGCGGCGAGCACTCGGTGCGCCCGCCGTTCGTGGAGCCGGTGGTCCTCACCGACGTGCCGGAGGACTCCCTCGCGGTCACCGAGGAGACCTTCGGGCCGACCATCGTGGTGCGGCGGGTCCGCGACGTCGACGAGGCCGTGGCCCGCACCAACAGCACCCGCTACGGGCTGGGCGCGACGGTGTTCTCCCGGGCCAGGGGCGCGGAGCTGGCGCGGCGGCTGCGCTCCGGCATGGTCGCGGTGAACTCGGTCGTCGCCTTCGCCGGGGTGCCCTCGCTGCCGTTCGGCGGCGTCGGCGATTCCGGGTTCGGCCGGATCCACGGCGCCGACGGGCTGCGCGAGTTCACCCGCCCGCAGTCGGTCACCCGCCTCCGGTACCGGATCCCGCTGAACCCGATGAGCTTCGGCCGGTCGAAGGGCACCATCCGGCGCATGGTGCGGTTGGTCAAGTTGGTGCGCGGGCGCTGATCGACGCGCCGTTTGCGCTGGGCTTGCGCCGGGGATGACAGGAAGGTTCCCTTGCTCTCGCACCCCCGGCCCGGCGCTGGGGGCGGTGGAGACACACGGCGCGGCGGTGAGCGGCGCAGGCAAGGAGGCCAGCGGGTGAAGAAGATCATCAACGATCCGGCGGCGGTGGTCGCCCAGTCGTTGCAGGGCATGGCCGTGGCGCATCCCGACCTGCTGCGGGTGCGCACCGATCCCGCCGTTGTCGTGCGCGCGGACGCGCCGGTGGCGGGCAAGGTCGCGGTGGTGTCCGGTGGCGGTTCCGGGCACGAACCGCTGCACGGCGGGTTCGTCGGTGCCGGGATGCTGGCCGCGGCGGTGCCGGGCGCGGTGTTCACCTCGCCGACCCCCGACGCGGTGCAGGCCGCGATCGAGGAGACCAACGGCGGTGCGGGTGTGCTGCTGGTGGTCAAGAACTACACCGGCGACGTGCTCAACTTCGAGACCGCCGCGGAGCTCGCCGGGCTGGACGGCGTCGACGTGCGCAGCGTGATCGTGGACGACGACGTGGCGGTGAAGGACTCCACCCACACCGCGGGCCGCCGCGGCGTCGGCGGCACCGTGCTGCTGGAGAAGATCGTCGGCGCGGCTGCCGAGCAGGGCGCCGACCTGGACCGCTGCGAGGAGCTGGCCAGGCGGGTCGTGGCGCGGGTGCGGTCGATGGGCATGGCGCTGACCGCGCCGACGGTGCCGCACGCCGGGCAGCCCAGCTTCGAGCTCGCCGCCGACGAGATGGAGATCGGCATCGGCATCCACGGCGAGCCCGGCCGGGCCCGGGTGCCGCTGACCTCGGCCGACGACATCGTGCGCCGGCTGCTCGAACCGATCCTGGAGGACCTGCCCTTCGAATCCGGCGACGAGGTGCTGCTGTTCACCAACTCGATGGGCGGCACTCCGCTGCTGGAGCTCTACCTGGCGCACGGCATCGCCGAGCAGTTGCTGGCCGAGCGCGGCATCCGCGTGCGCAGGAGGCTGGTCGGCCCGTACATCACGAGCCTGGAGATGCAGGGCATGAGCCTGACCCTGCTGAAGCTGGACGATGAGCTCACCGAGCTCTGGGACGCGCCGGTGCACACCGCCGCGCTGCACTGGTGAGGGAGAACGCCGGATGGGTTGCACTGCACAAGACGTGATCGCGGCGCTGCGCGCGGGGGCGGCCACCGTCACCGAGCACCGCGACGAACTGATCGAGCTGGACCGCGTGATCGGCGACGCCGACCACGGGGAGAACATGGCCCGCGGTTTCCGCGCGGTGGCGGCGAAGATGGACACCTCCGCGCCGGAAACGCCCGGCGCGGTGCTGAAGTTGTGCGCCACCGTGCTGATCTCCACCGTCGGCGGCGCCTCCGGCCCGCTGTACGGCACGGCGTTCCTGCGCGCGGCGGCAGCCGTCAGCGATGCGCCGGAGCTGGACGGCACGGCGGTCGCCAAGGCCGTGCAGGCCGGGCTGGAAGGCGTGGTCGCCCGCGGCCGCGCGGAGGTCGGGGACAAGACCATGGTCGACGCGCTGACACCGGCGGTGGAAGCGGCGAAGAACGCCGCGGAATCCGGTGAGGGCCCGGCGAAGGTGCTGGCCGCGGCGGCCGAAGCCGCCCACCAGGGCGCGCAGGCCACCGAACCGCTGGTGGCCCGCAAGGGCCGCGCGTCCTACCTCGGGGAGCGCAGCGCCGGGCACATCGACCCGGGCGCCCGCTCGACCGCGCTGCTGCTGTCCGCATTCGCCGAGGCCGCGGGAGGTCGCTGATGAACGTCGGACTCGTCATCGTCTCGCACAGCACCAGGCTGGCCGAAGGCGTGGTGGAACTCGCCCAGCAGATGGCGCCCGAGGTGCGGGTGATCCCCGCGGGCGGGCTGCCGGACGGCAACATCGGCACGGACTTCGAGAAGGTCTCGGCCGCGCTGTCGGACGCCAACACCGGACAGGGCGCGGTGGTGCTCTACGACCTGGGCAGCGCGCAGATGATCGCGGAGCTCGCGGTGGAGTCGCTCGGCGACCCGAGCACCGCGCTAGTCGTGGAAGCGCCGCTGGTCGAAGGAGCGGTCGCCGCAGCCGTCGCCGCGCAGGGCGGTGCGGCGCTGGCGGCGGTCGGCCGGGCCGCGGAATCCGCGGCGGAGGGCGGTGAACTGGCCGAGCCCGGTGCGCCGGAGACCGGTGAGATCCGCGAAGAGCTGGAGCTGACCAACGAGGTCGGGCTGCACGCGCGGCCGGCGGCGCTGCTGGCGCGCAGCCTCACCGGACTGCAGGCCACCGTCAAGCTCACGCTCGGCGACAACGAGGCCGACGCGGCCAGCGTCCTCGGGGTGATGGGGCTGGGCGCCCGCAAGGGCGACCGGATCGTCCTGCACGCCAGCGGTACCGACGCGGCTCAGGCGGTGGAGCGCATCCTCGACCTGGCCAAGCGCAACTTCGACGAATAGCCCGCCTCGGGAAGCTGCGAGCATGGGAACCTTCCTGTCATCCGTGACAGGAAGGTTCCCTTGCTCGCGGCTGGATTCCGCGGCGCCGGGTTAGGGTGGATCGATGTCGTCGCGTCTCCGCCACCGAGGCCTGCCGCTGCTGTTGTTGTTGGTTCTGCTGGTGGCGGGATGCACTCCGGGCGGCTCGCCGCAGGCGCCCGCCGCGCCGCAGCGGGACGAGTCGGGCACGGCTCGGGCCTCGCTCGGTGATCTGCGCACAGTGGACCCCTGCACGCTGACCGATCCTGCCGCGTTGCGGGATTTCGGCACGGCGGAGAACGCCGGAACCGTTTCGCTGGACTACTGCCTGCTGCACGTCAAGCTCGCGAACGGTTCGCTGGTGCAGCTCGCAGTCGGCGAGCTGGGCCCGGCACCGGATCCGCAGGCGAGCCCGGTCGTGCCGCGTGGTTCGCTGCGGATCGTGCAGAACGCGCCGCTTCCCGGGCACTGCACCCGCGAGATCCTGTTCACCGATGGACTCGCGCTGCGGGTCAGCGCCGATCTGCTGGCGGGCGATCCGGCTTCCGGCCTGTGCGGCATCGCCGAAGCCGGTGCGGAGGCGGCCACCGCGGCGCTGGAGCAGCGCCGCGTCGGACACCGGGAGTTCCCGGTGAACTCGCTGGCCCTGGTCGATCCGTGCGAGGTGCTGGATTCCGCCGTGGTGCAGCAGGTTCCAGGTCTGGAAGAGGCGCAGGGGCAGCCGAGTCCCGCCGCGCACCAGTGCGCTTGGGGAGAGCAGGTCGCGGACTCGCCGCGCGTGCAGCTCACCCACACGGCAGGTGATCCGCCGCAGGTGCTGCACGGGGCGGCGGTCGAGGAGGAGATCGCCGGTCGGCGCACCGTGATCAGCGTGGTCGGCGGTGATCCGCAGCTCCCGCTGTGCTCGGCCGAGACCGCGCACCTGCCGTTCGGCGCCACCGGGCAGGTCGAGGTCGCGCAGCTGGTGGTGGCCGTGCCGGGGATGACCGGGATCGACGCCTGCGAGTTCGCCCGCGGTCTCGCCGGGCAGGCATGGCCGCACCTCCCGGCGCTCGCCCCGTAGCCGGACCGTTACGGTTGTCGCGTGCCCAGACGCAATCGCCAGCAGCGCCGCCCGGCGGCTGACAGCAGCCACCGCGCGATGGGCACTGCGTTCGGCGCGTCCCGGGTCGAGCACGGTCCGGATGGCGAGTGGATGGTGCGCACCGTGCCCGCCGCGCAGGCCACCAAGGTCTACCGGTGTCCCGGCTGCGACCACGAGATCCGGCCGGGCATCGCGCACGTGGTGGCGTGGCCGAGCGCGGCGCACGGCGGCGTCGAGGACCGGCGCCACTGGCACAACGGCTGCTGGAACGCGCGAAGCCGCCGCGGGCCGACGCGGCGCTGGTCGTAGCACGTCACACCATGCCGACCACCCGTCCGTGGCAGGATCGGGGGCGATGAGCACCGAGATCCGCGCCAACACCGTGCTGCCTGCCCGCCGCGAGCAGATCACCCTGCACACCGCCGACGGCCTGCAGCTGATCGGCGAGCTCGCGCTGCCGGAATCCCGGCCGCCGCGCGCCACGCTGGTCTGCCTGCACCCGCTGCCCACCCACGGCGGCATGATGGACTCGCACATCTACCGCAAGGCGGCGTTCCGGCTGCCAGCACTGGCCGACCTCGCGGTGCTGCGGTTCAACACGCGCGGCACGGCCAGCGAGGCGGGCCGCAGCGAAGGCAGCTTCGACAGCGGCAACGCCGAGCGGTTCGACGTGGCGGCGGCGCTGGAGTACGCCGAGTTCCACGACCTGCCGAACGTGTGGCTGGTGGGCTGGTCGTTCGGCACCGACCTGACCCTGGTGCACGGCCTGGACCCGCTGGTGGAGGGCGCGGTGCTGATCTCCCCGCCGCTGCGCTGGAGCACCGAGGAGCACCTGCGCGCCTGGGCCGACTCGGGCAAACCGGTGCACGCGCTGATCCCGGAGTTCGACGACTACCTGCGCCCCGACGAGGCGCGGGAGCGCTTCGCCGCGATCCCGCAGGCGGAGGTGACCGGCTTCCCGGACACCAAGCACCTGTGGGTCGGCAAGGCCGAGGACGCGCTCGACGCGATCGTGCGGACCGTCGCACCGGACGTGCCGACCCCGCTGCCGCGCACCTGGGACGGGCCGTCGGAGACCCGGCAGGTCACCATCGTCAGCTCCTGAACGCGCTGGTCAGGGCGGTGGGTGACAGGAAGGTTCCCATGCTCGCATCAGCGCGCGGGTAGCCGGAACAGCACTTCGGGCCGGTCGTCGCGGCGGCGCTCCAGGACCCGCGCGAACCCGAGCTTCTCGGCGACCCGGATCGACGGGGTGTTGCCGACGTCGGTCACGATCACCACCGGTCGGTCGGGCCGGTGGCGCTGCGCCCAGCTCACCGCGGCCCGGGCCATCTCGGGCGCGTAGCCGCGGCCCCACGCGCTCGGCCAGAGGCGGTAGGCGAGGTTCAGCACCGGTTCGCCCTCTTCCAACGAGTGCCGCACGCCGCCGAAGCCGATCACCTCGGCGGTCTCGGCGAGCCGGATCGTCCAGTAGCCGATGCCGTCGACGGCCCAGTTCTGCCGGAAGTTGACGAACAGCTCGCGCGCCTGGTCCGCGGTCCGCCGCGACCAGCCGTCGTGCGGGTAGGCCTCCGGAGCGGAGTGCACCGCGATGAACACGTCGGCGTCGGTGGGCTCGAGGCGGCTCAGCACCAGCCGTTCGGTGCGGATCTCATCTGGTTCGACCACGCCGCGAACGGTAGTCCGCCGCCCCGTCACCGAGCAGCAGGTTTTCGGGGCGGGTGACAGGAAGGTTCCCATGCTCGCATCAGCGCGCCGCCAGCCGGAACACCACTTCGGGGTGGCCGTCGCGCTGGCGCTCCAGGTACCGGGTGAAGCCGAGCTTCTCGGCGAGGCGCACTGAAGCCGTGTTGGCCGGGTCGGTGACGATCCGCACGGTGCGGTCGGGGCGGTGGCGGCGCGCCCAGCCCAGCGCGGCTTCGACCATCTCCGTCGCGTAGCCCCGGCCCCAGGCGGTCGGGAAGAACCGGTAGTAGACGTTGAGCTCCGGGCCGTCGTCCTCGTCGTGGTGCTGCACGCCGCCGAAGCCGATCACCTCGGCGGTCCCGGCGAGCCGGATCGTCCAGTAGCCGATGCCGTCGGCGGCCCACTTCTCGCGGAACCGGTCGAGCTGTTCGAGGGCCTGCTCCGGGGTGCGCCGGAGCCAGCCGTCGTGGGGGTAGGCCTCGGGAGTGTTGTGCAGGGCGATGAACGCGTCGGCGTCGGTGGGCTGGGGACGGCTCAGCACGAGCCGTTCGGTGCGGATTTCATCAGGCTCGACCACAGGGCGAACAGTAGTCCGCCACCCAGCCGCTGAGCAGCAGGTTTTCGGGGTGCGTGACAGGAAAGTTCCCATGCTCGCACGGCCTCCGAGTGGGGAGTGGCGCTACTGGATCACGTCGACTTGTGGTGGATGAACACATAGGCGGTCGGTGCGCTGCGCCTTAACGTCCTACGGCATGAGTGACAACGGGCACGCCGGGCGGGTGGCCATGGTGACCGGCGCGGGCAGCGGGATCGGGCGGGCGTGCGCTCGGGCGCTCGCCGCCGCCGGGGCGGAGGTGCACGTCGTCGATCTCGACCGGGCGGCCGCCGAGCAGGTTGCCGCCGAGGTCGGCGGCCGGGCGCACGTGGCAGATCTCGCCGATCCCGGCGCGGTCGACGCGCTGCCCGCGGCGGTCGACGTCCTGGTCAACAACGCCGGTTTCCAGCACGTCGCCGCGCTCCCGGAGTTCCCGCTGGACACCTTCACCCGCATGCAGCAGGTGATGGTGACCGCCCCGTTCCAGCTCGTGCGCAACGCGCTGCCGCACATGTACGCCCGGGGCTGGGGGCGCATCGTGCACGTCTCCAGCGTGCACGGGTTGCGCGCCAGCCCGTACAAGGCCGGCTACGTGACCGCCAAGCACGCCCTCGAAGGTCTGTCCAAAGTGGTCGCGCTGGAGGGCGCCGCGCACGGGGTGACGAGCAACTGCGTCAATCCCGGGTACGTCGACACACCGCTGGTGCGCGCGCAGATCGCCGATCAGGCGGCCGCGCACGGGATCGACGAGTCCGAAGTGGTCGAAGACGTGCTGCTGCGGCGGGCCGCGCTCAAGGAGCTCATCGATCCCGAGGAGGTCGCCGAGCTCGTGCGCTGGTTGTGCGGCGATCACGCGGCGCACATCACCGGGGCTTCGCTTCCGATGGACGGCGGCTGGACCGCCGCCTGAGATTTGCGTGGCGGCGCGGGCAGCGGCACCTCAGACGCCGCCTGAACTGCATGGCCCCGATGCACGGCAGTCGAGCCGACGTCTGCCGAGGGCGGGCCGAACGGCTCCGGCGCTTCAAAGACGAAGACCAAGACCATAACCGGCACTGACACGAAGGAGTGTTCGCCTTGGCCAGCAACAGACCCGGCAACGCGCGGGGCGGCTCGATCGCGCGGGTCGTCGGTGCCAGCCTGATCGGCACCACCGTGGAGTGGTACGACTTCTTCCTCTACGGCTCGGCCGCCGCGCTGGTGTTCAACCAGCTGTTCTTCCCGGAGGCCGATCCGCTCACCGGCACGCTGCTGGCCTTCACCACGTATGCGATCGGGTTCCTGGCCCGGCCGCTGGGCGGGTTGGTGTTCGGCCACTTCGGCGACCGGGTGGGCCGCAAGAAGCTGCTGGTGGTGAGCCTGCTGATGATGGGCGGCGCCACCTGCGCGATGGGGCTGCTGCCGACCTACGCCGCGGTGGGCGCGCTCGCGCCGATCCTGCTCACGCTGCTGCGCCTGGTGCAGGGCTTCGCGCTCGGCGGCGAGTGGGGCGGTGCGGTGCTGATCGTCTCCGAGCACGGTGACGACCGCCGCCGCGGGCTGTGGGCGTCGTGGCCGCAGTGCGGCGCGCCGGGCGGGAACCTGCTGGCCACCGCGGTGCTCGCGGTGCTGGCCGCGACCCAGTCCGACGAGGAGTTCCTGGCCTGGGGATGGCGGGTTCCGTTCCTGCTGTCCGGGGTGCTGGTGGTGATCGGGCTGTGGATCCGGATCGCGGTCAGCGAATCGCCGGTGTTCCTCGACGCCCAGCGCAAGGCCGAGCGGCGCAGCGAGCACGTGCCGGTGGTGGCGGTGTTCCGGGACCACTGGCGGCAGGTGCTGATCACCATCGGCTCGCGGATGGCCGAGAACGTCTCCTACTACGTGCTGACCGCGTTCATCCTGGTTTACGTGACCGGCCCGCTGGAGCTGCCGAAGTCGGTGGGGCTCAACGCGGTGCTGATCGGCTCCGCGCTGCACTTCGTGACCATCCCGCTGTGGGGCGCGCTGTCGGACCGGGTGGGCCGCAAACCGGTGTACCTGTTCGGCGCGGTGGCGATGGCGGTGTGGGGATTCGCGTTCTTCGCGCTGCTGGACACCCGTTCGCCGTGGGTGATCGTGCTGGCCACCAGCGTCGGCCTGCTGCTGCACGGCGCGATGTACGGGCCGCAGGCGGCTTTCTTCGCCGAGCAGTTCGCCACCCGGGTCCGCTACACCGGGTTGTCCGTCGGCGGGCAGCTGTCGTCGATCGCGGCGGGTGCGCTGGCGCCGATCATCGCGGTGGCGCTGCTGCAGAGCTTCGGCAGCACCGTGGCGGTTTCGGTCTACGTGCTGGCGATGTGCGCGCTGACGGTGGCGGCGGTGCTGGTGGCGCGGGAAACCGCCGGGAGTTCGCTGCACGATGACGCCACCGAGGAGCAGGCCGCGGTGCCAAGATGAGCGGGTGAACGACGACGTGGTCCAGCTGCTCGAACTGCTCGCCGGTGGCGCGAGCAGCGAGCGGCTGGCGCACGTCGCCGTCGAGAACCCGCGGCTGGCCCGGGCGAGCGCGCTGGCGTTGCGGATCCACAGCACGCTCTCCGCGCACCGCCGCCGGGAGACCGAGCTCAGCGCGCTGTTCGACACCGCCAGCGACCTGGCCCGGCTGCGCGACACCGATGCGGTGCTGCGCTCGATCGTTCGCCGGGGCCGCACCCTGCTCGGCGTGGACGTCTCGTACCTGAGCCTCAACGACGAGGCGGCGGGGCGCACCTACATGCGGGTCACCGACGGTTCGGTGTCGGCGCTGTTCCAGAAGGTCACGCTGGGCATGGGGGAGGGCTTGGGCGGGCTGGTGGCGCAGACCGCCCAGCCGTACGCGACCCGCGACTACTTCGGCGACGAGCGGTTCCGGCACACGCTGCCGATCGATTCGGCGGTCCGCGACGAAGGGCTGACCGCGATCCTGGGTGTGCCGCTGGCCCTCGGCGACCAGGTCATCGGCGTCCTCTACGCCTCGGACCGCACCCGCCGCGAGTTCACCCCGGAGGAGATCGCGCTGCTGTCGTCGCTGGCCGACCACGCCGCGATCGCGCTGGACAACGCCGCGTTGCTGGAGGAGATCAGCGAGCAGAGCGCCGCCCTGCACCGCGCGGAGGAAGCCCACGACCGGCTCATGGATCTGGTGCTGCGGGGCGCTGCGGTGCCCGAAGTGGCGGCCGCGGTGGCCGACGTCCTGCACGGCGAGATCGGCCTGTTCGACGCCGACGGCGTGGAGTTGACCAACGCCGACCCGGTGCCACCGGTGCCGTCGGCGTCGGCGGTGGCGGCCTCGCGCGCCAGCGGACGTGCCATGTCCACAGCGGACGGATGGGTGTGCGCGGTGCAGGCCGGGCCGGAACTGCTCGGCAGCATGGTGCTTTCCGGTCGCGGCGATCTGGTGGACGCCGACCGCAGGCTCTTCGAGCGCGCCGCGGTCGTCACGGCGCTGCTGCTGATGCTGCGCCGGTCGGTGGCCAAGGCCGAGGACGAAGTGCGCGGTGAGCTGCTGACGGACCTGCTCACCGCGCCCGAGCGCAATCCCGGGGCGCTGCTGGCGCGGGCCGAGCGGCTCGGCCTGGACCTGGCCCAACCGCACGCGGTGCTCATCGCCCACGCCGAGCGGGTGCCGCGCACCCGCCTGGCGGTGGCCGCCGGCCGCTGCGCGGCGCTCGCCGGGATCCACGCCGAGGAGGTCGTGCTGCTGGTCCCGGCCACCGACCCGGGCCCGCTGGCCGCCCGCACCGCCGAGACCCTGCGGTCCGCAGTGGACGGTCTGGTCACGGTGGGCGCTTCCGGCCCGGCGCACGGCCCGCAGGAGATCGCGGCGGCGCACGCCGAAGCCGCCCGCTGCCTGCGGGCGCTGCTCGCGCTCGGGCGGATCGGCGAGGGCGCGTCGATGGACGGTCTGGGATTCCTCGGTGTGCTGCTTGGCGAGCAGACCGACCTGCCCGGGTTCGTGCGGCGGACGATCGGGCCGGTGCTCGACTACGACGCCCGCCGGGGCACCGAGCTGCTCGCGACGCTGCAGGCGTACTTCGCCGCCGGTGGGAACCTCACCCGCGCCAAGGACGTGCTGCACGTGCACGTCAACACCGTCGTGCAGCGGCTGGACCGCATCGGCTCGCTGCTCGGCGCGGACTGGCAGACACCGGACCGAGCGCTGGAGATCCACCTCGCGCTGCGCCTGCACGTCTTGCAGGGCTAGTGATCGAACCGGGGGAGCCCGGCGTCGACGACCGCCCGGCGGAACTGCCCGTCCCAGGCCTGCCATGCGTCAGCGCTCAGCAGGCCGCCGACCTGGAGCCCCGATGGCTCGACCGAGGCCCACAAGTGCTGCTCGGCGTCGTCATCCGGCGCGAACCACCGCGCGATATCGGGCGATCCGGGTTGCCAGCCGGGCAGGTCCCGGTAGATCCGGCCCAGGGCAGCCCAGTCCTCGTCGGTGAACTCCGCCCAGGCCAGGCAGTAGACCCGCTCCACGACCGGATTCGCGTCAGCGTTGTCGTAGAACCATTCCATCGCCGGCCGTCAGCTGAGCGCGTAGACCCAGGCGGTCCGCCCGGAGCGCAGCGGCACCTCGACCCGGCGGTAGGCGTCGACCTCGTAGTCGTCGGCCGCGGCCAGCTGCTCATCGGTCAGCGTGAAGACCGTTCCGGGCACCTCGGCACCGGAGCTGCGGTCGGGGATGAGAGCCGGGTGAACCGCCGAGCCGCTGAGCTCGACCACCCGCGGGTCCTCGATCCGCACCTCTCCCAGGCGGTGTCCGGTCACGGCGTCGGACTCGCCGGGCACTCGCCCCCGAACACCGATCGCTGGACCTCGGGCTGGCGGAGCGTGCCGTAGGAGAAGAGCAAGTGCATGGCACAAGTCAATCAGCCGCGGCATTCCCGCTGGTCACGGGGGTGGGTGACAGGAAGGTTCCCATGCTCGCAGGAGCCGGACCGGTCCTCCGACCGCGCAGCCAGGCGTGCATCTCGTCGAACGCGTCGCGGAAGTGCGGCGCCAGCGGGCGCAGTCCGGGGAACTCGTCGACGAGGCCGTCGGTGTGGTTGCCCGCCTCGATCCGGTGGTAGCGGTGAAGGTCACCGCGTCCGGCGGCGGCCACCATCCCGGCGTAGACGTCCGAGCTGCGGCTGATCGGCAGCAGCGCGTCCAGCGTTCCGTGCAGGGTGATCAGCGGTTTGCCGATGCGCCCGGTCAGCGCGATCCGCTCGACAGCGCGGTGCACCTCGGCGGGCCGCGCGGCGTAGTCGTAGTCGGCATCGCATTCCGGCGTGCCGCTGCGGCAGAACGGGATTCCGGCCTGCCGGTCGCCGTCGAACCCGGGATCGAACTCCTCGCGGTAGATCCGCTGCGTCAGGTCCCAGTAGACGCGGTGGTGGTAGTCCCACAGGAACTGCGATCCCGGCGCGAAACCCGCGGCCAGGACGGCGTGCTCGTCACCGGCCGGGTGAGCGCGCAGCGCGGCGGGCAGGAAGGTGAGCAGGTTGTCGCGTTGCGTCCACAGCGTGCCTTCCCAGTCGACTCCGCCGTCGTAGAGCCACGGCCGGTTCTCCAGCTGCCAGCGCACCAGGTAGCCGCCGTTGGACATCCCGGCGGCGATGGTGCGCGACACCGGACGGCCGTAGTGGCGCCAGGTCGTGAGCTTGGCGGCGGTGGTCAGTTCGGTGACCCGGTGGTTCCACTCGGCCACGGCGTCGCCCGGCCGGTCGCCGTCGGTGAAGAACTCCGCGCCGGTGTTGCCCTTGTCGGTGGCGGCGAAGGCGTAGCCCGCGGCCAGCACGTGGTCGGCGATCGCCCGGTCGTTGGCGTACTGCTTGCGGTTGCCCGGTGATCCGGAGACGACCAGGCCGCCGTTCCACCGCGCGGGCAGGCGCAGCACGAACTGGGCGTCGTGGTTCCAGCCGTGGTTGGTGTTGGTCGTCGAGGTGTCCGGGAAGTAGCCGTCGATCTGCATGCCCGGCACCGCCGCCGGAGCGGGCAGGTCCGAGGCGGTCAAGCCCGCCCAGTCGGCCTGCACCGTGTGCCCCGAGGCGAGCGTGCCGGTCGTCGTCAGATCCGCCAGGCACGCCGATTCCTGGTGCACGGCACCGGGAACCCGCACGTCGGGGCCGCACCAGGGCGCGGCGGAAGCGGTCGGGACGAGCAACGCGCTGGCGAGCAGACCGGCGGACAGCAACGTGATTCCCCTGCGCACGGCGCACCTCCTGTTGTTCGCCCGGTCACGGTAGGGGCGCGGCGAGCGATCCGGACATGTGGACGTGGCACACAAATCCGCCGCCGGGAGTAGGGAAGTCCACTGTGGAGAGGGCGTCGATCGCGGGCCTACCGTGGTCCGAACCACGAGGAGGTGGTTCGGATGCGCGTGTTCTCCCTGGTCCTGGCGGTGCTGCTGGCGACGGTCGTCGCAGCACCGGCGGCTTCGGCTGCCGAACTCCGGGAAGTGACCGGATTCGGCGGCAATCCCGGCGCGCTGCGCATGTTCGAGTACGTCCCCGACGGGCTGCCGGAAGGGCGTCCGGTGGTCGTCGCCATGCACGGCTGCACCCAGGACGCCGCGGGCTACGGCACCGGCGCGGGCTGGGTGGAGCTGGCCGACAGCGCGCGGTTCACCCTCGTCCTGCCGCAGCAGGAGCAGGCCAACAACGCCAACCGCTGCTTCAACTGGTTCCAGGCCGGTGACACCGCGCGGGGCAGCGGCGAGGCCGAGTCGATCGCGCAGATGGTGCGCCGCGCCATCGCCGACACCGGCGCGGACCCGGCGCGGGTCTACGTCACCGGGTTGTCCGCGGGCGGGGCGATGACCGCTGCGCTGCTCGCCGCCTACCCGGACGTGTTCGCCGGCGGCGGTGTCGTCGCCGGTGTGCCCCACGGCTGCGCGTCGAGCATGATCGACGCCTTCACCTGCATGAACCCCGGCAAGGACAAGACGCCCGAGCAGTGGGGCGATGCGGTGCGCGGCGCGGGCTCGCACCAGGGGCCGTGGCCGACGCTGAGCATCTGGCACGGCACCGCGGACTACACCGTGGCACCGGCGAACCAACGCGAACTGGTCGAGCAGTGGACGAACGTGCACGGCATCCCGGCCACTCCGACGTCCACCGACACCATCGCGGGCTACCCGCACGAGAGCTACGCCGACAGCTCCGGGCGCACCCTCGTGGAAACCATCTCGATCACCGGGATGGGGCACGGTCAGCCGATCGATCCCGGCAGTGCTGACGGACAGTGCGGGCAGGCCGGCTCGTACCTGCTCGACGTCGACGTCTGCGCCGCCTGGCATCTCAGCAGGTCATGGGGCCTGCCTGCCGGGGTGGGCTGACAGGAAGGTTCCCATGCTCGCAAAACGCTGCCGCGCGGCCAACCCGCGTGGCAGCGTCGGGTGCGGCACGATGGAGCGGTGCACTACATCGAATCGGGTGGCGGAACGCCGCTGGTGCTACTGCATGCGTTCCCCGCAGATGCGCGGATGTGGGACCCGGCCCGCGCAGGACTGGACGACCAGGCACGGGTGATCGCCCCAGATCAGCGAGGCCTGGGCGAGAGCCCGCTGAACGGTTCGTGGGCGCGGAGCTCCGCGTCGCGCGAGAGCGCTCGGGTGCCCGAGCACCCGAGCATCGACACGGCGGCCGCCGACGTCCTCGCACTGCTCGACCGGCTTGAGCTGCCTGAGGTCGTACTAGGCGGCTGCTCGATGGGCGGCTACGTCGCGATGGGTGTGCTGCGCGCTGCGCCTAAGCGTGTTGCGGGGCTGCTGCTGGTGGACACGAAATCCGTCGCGGACAACGACGAGCAGCGCGCCAACCGTCTCAACGCGGCAGACCGTGCAGAGCGCGAAGGCACGAGCGGATGGCTAGCGGAAGGCACGCTGCCGAACGTTCTCGGACGCACTACGCGCGCGCATCGTCCAGAGGTTCTCAAGCACGTTCGGGAGTTGATCGACGCGCAGCCGCCAGAGGGCGTTGCTTGGGCGCAGCGCGCTATGGCGAACCGTCCGGACAGCACTGATGCGCTGCGGGCGTTCACCGGGCCTGCGCTGGTGGTCGTGGGCGCGGAGGACTCGCTCACGCCTCCGGAGCACGCCCGCGCACTCGCGGACGTGCTCCCAGGGGGTGAGCTCGTGACGTTGCCGGGCGCTGGGCACCTGCCGCCGCTCGAGACGCCGGACGCGTTCGCCGGTGTCGTCCGACCGTGGTTGGCCGAGCTGGGCTAGTCGTCCTTGGCGGGACGGCGCGAGTCCCGCTCGTTCGGTTTCGCCTCGCTCCGCCGCATCTCGTCCGCCATCTCGCTGGGCAGCACGAAGTACTCACCCGACTTCCGCCTGGCCCGGGCGCTGCCGTCGTCACCGGTTCGGGACTCCTGGTCCGCCATCGACGTGGTCCTTTCCGTGGGCGCACTGCCTGCACCACCCTCCGGCAGTAGAGAGGGCGGACTACTGGATCGATGACGCTCGCCCTGGCTGAGCAGCGGAAACGCCTAAGCGGGGCGGACCGGCAGCTGGATCTCGGTCACCATCCCGGCCGGGTCCTCCGGGCAGGCCAGGGTGACCTCGCGGCCGGTGTCCGCCGGTTGGCGGCCGGTGGCCTCCATCCACTGCAGCAGCGCCTGGTACGTCGGCAGGCAGTCGTCCATCGGGCCGCGGTGCACGATCGTCGCCGCCTGCGGGACCGCGGGCAGGTCCACCACGTCGAACTCCAGCGCCGGGTCCGGCTCGGCGTTGACCGGCAGCCCCGCGTGCACCGTGGTGCTCTCGCCGTCGGCGCTGTCCACGTAGTAGGCGGTCGCCGGGCCGACCGGAACCACCCCGGCACGCTCCAGCGCCGCGCACAGCTCGGCGTAGAGGCCCTGGATCACCGGGCCGATCGACTGCGGATCCATCGTCCGCGCCGTGCCCGACACCTCGGCGAGGCGCACCGCGGGCAGGGATTTCATCGTCACTTCTTCGGTCGGCATGGTTCCCTCTGCTTCGATCATCTGGAGACGCGCCCGCACGTCGGCCAGCCGGGCCGTGTCCGCCTCGATCCGGTTCTGCAGTTCGGCCTGCCGCAGCGCGAGCATGCCGCGCAGCTGCTCGGCGCCGAATCCCTCGCCGAGGATCTGCCGCACCTGCTGCAGGGTGAACCCGAGTTCCTTCAGCGCGACGATCCGGTTGAGCCGGGCGAGCTGGGCAGCGTGGTAGGCCCGGTGCCCGGTCGACCGGTCGACGCGCGCGGGTGGCAGCAGCCCGATGGCGTCGTAGTGCCGCAACATCCGGACCGACACCCGCCCGTGCCTGGCGAAATCTCCAATGCTGAACATGACACCTCCGGTTTAGGACCTGCCACCGTGTCAGGTGCAAGGGGAATCAGCGATTGCTCGCCCAGTGCTCCAGCGGCATCGGACCGCGGCTGAGCACCGTGCGGATCGCGAACGTGCTGCGCGCGTCGGTGACCGGCCCGATGGCCAGGATCTGGTCCAGCAGCACCTGCTCGTAGGAGGCGAGGCTGGGCACCACGGCCTCGACGAGGAAGTCCGCCTCGCCGGAGACGACGTAGCAGGCGACCACCGCGGGGATCGCGGTCAGCGCCGCTTCGATCTGCCGGGAGGTCTCCCGGGAGTGCTGGTCGACCTTGAGCGAGATGAAGGCGGTCAGGCCCAGGCCGAGCCGGTCCCGGTCCAGCTCGGCCCGGTAGCCGGCGATGATGCCCTCGGCCTCCAGGGCCTTGGTGCGCCGCAAGCAGGACGACGGCGACAGCGACACCGCATCGGCCAGCTCGACGTTGGCCATCCGGCCGTTGTCCTGCAGCTCGCGCAGGATGGCGCGATCCGTCCCGTCCCAGCTGTGCTCCGGCATGATCCACCTCGATTCGAGGTCGTTCGCGCACAAGATTGCGCGGAGTGGTTCTGGCGCGGTGGAGTTTGCCATCGCGTGCCGCGCCGTTTCGCACATTCTGGCGGCATGCCGAATCCCTCAGCGCAGAACATGTCGAGCGCGCGCGGCGCTGCGCTCTACATCGGGGCCCTGCTGGGCCCCAGCCTGCTGTTGCTGCCCGGACTCGCCGCCGCGCTCGCCGGGCCCGCGTCGATCGTGGCCTGGAGCGGCCTGCTGATCCTCTCCGGCCTGCTGGCCTGGGTGTTCACCAGCCTCGGCACCCGCATCCGGGGCGGGGTGGCGGAGTACGCGGCGGCGGGCCTCGGTGCGCGCGTCGGGCGTGTCGTCGGCTGGTGCTTCCTCTCCGGGGTGGTGGCGGGCGCTCCGGTGGTGTGCCTGATCGGCGGCGGCTACATCGCGGACCTGGTTGGCGGCGGGAAGCCCGCGAAGCTGGTCGCCGCTGCGGCCCTGCTCCTCACCGTGGTCGCGCTGACGCTGCGCGGGGCACGAAGCTCGACCGCCGTGCAGCTCGTGCTCGTCGCGGTGCTCGTGCTGCTGGTCGCGGTGGCGGTGATCGGCTCGGCGCCAGCCGGGCGAGCGGAGAACTGGCTGCCGTTCGCGCCGCACGGCTGGAGCTCGATCGGCGCGGCGGGATCGGTGCTGATGCTGTCGTTCGTGGGCTGGGAGGCCATCGCCCCGCTCACCGGCCGGCTGCGCGACCCGCGAACCCAGCTGCCGCGGGTAATCGGGACGGCGTTCGCGATCACCACGGTCATCTACCTTGCGCTGGCGGCGGCCACGATCTCGGTTCTGGGAACCCGCGCGCCAGGCGAGGCGCCGCTCGCCGACCTGCTGGAAGTCGCGGTCGGCGCGGCCGGGCCTGTGATCGGAACGACCGCGGCGGTCACGCTCACCCTCGCGGCGACCAACGCCTACCTGACCAGCGCGGCGGTGCTGACCGCCCAACTGCGCGGTCCGGCGAGCTCGAGCCGCGGGCTCCAGCTCGCCGTGCTCGCAGCGGGCCTGGTGCTGCTCGGCGCGGCAGCGGCGGACTTGGTGAGCACGGCGCAGCTGGTGTCGATCCCGACGACGCTGTTCCTGGTGGTGTACCTCTGCTGCACCGCGGCGAGCGTGCGAGTCCTGAGTGGACCGGTTCGCGCGGCCGCGGCGGTGGCGTGCGCAGCGGTGCTCGGAGTGCTGGCCTTCAGCGGATGGGCGCTGCTGGTGGCATCGGCGGTTGCGATCAGGGCCGCCGTCGCGCCGGAACGGCGGTTGGCGCCGGTCGGTGGAGCAGCGCCGGAATGGATTCGGAGCTCCGCCCGGGAGCTCCGAATCCGGAAACGTCGCTGATCAGCGGCGCTGCTGGCCGCCGGTCGGCTGGGAGCGCTGGCCGTTCTTGGCGTTCTTCTCCGGGACCGGCAGCTGGATCCGCCGGGTCGGCTCGTCGTGGGAGCCGGACGAGCTCTGGGCGCTGGACGAACCCTGGGCGCTGGACGAACCACCCTGCGAGCCGGGCTGCGGCTTCGCGCCCCGGACCAGGTCGCGGTGGATCTGCTCCGTCGGCCCGTCGTCCGCGGCTTCGCCGCCCCCCGGCTTACCGCTCTGCGCCTTCGGCTTCGCCTGCTGCGCAGGCTTTTCCGGCTTCGCCTGCCCCGCCGGCTTCGCCTGCTGCTGCGCAGGCTTCGCCTCCGGCTTCGCGGGGTTCGCCTGCTTCGCAGGCTCGCCCGCGGCCTGCGGCGACTTCGTCGCCTCGGCCTTCGCCCCCGGCTTCGGGCTCTCGCCCGTCGCGGGCTTCGCCGCTTCGCCCTTCGCTGCCGCTTCGGGCTTCGCGTTGACCTCGCGGCTGTCCTGGGCCAGCGCTTCTTCGGCGTCCTTGCGGGCTTGTTCGCGGGCTTCGGCCGCCGCTTCGCGGAGCTTCTCCTCTTCGGCGTCCTCCTGGTCGAGGCGTTCGAGGAGGGGCGTGGTCTGGCCGAGCATCTCGGCCGCGTCGCGGAGCTTCTTGGCCACCGCGTCGCGGAGCTGGGTCAGCGAGTGGACGTGCTCGTCGGCGTTGGCGAGGCGGCGCTGGACCTCTTCGGTGGTCGAGCCGAGGCGGATGCGGGCGTCTTCGCGGGCCGCGGTGACCAGGCGCTTGCTCTCGCGGGTGGCGTCGTCGATGAGGCGGGTGGCCTCGTCGGTGCACTCGCGGACCATGCGCTCGGACTTCTCGGTCGCTTCGCGGACGAGCCGCTCCGCTTCCTGCTTGGATTCCCGGATCCGCTTCTCCGCGGCCTCGGTGCTCTCGCGCTCCAGCTTCGCTGCGGCTTCCTTGCTCTCGCGCTCGCGCTTCTCCGCGGCCTCGATGCTTTCGCGCTCGCGCTTGGCGGCGGCTTCGGTGCTCTCACGCTCCAGCTTGGCGGCGGCTTCCTTGCTCTCGCGTTCGCGCTTGTTGGCCGCCTCGGTGGATTCGCGGGTGAGCTTCTCCGCCTTCGCGGTGGCCTCGCTGACCATCTGGTTGGACTGGTCGGTGGCTTCGCGGACCCGGCGGTGGGCCTCGTTGGTGCCTTCGCGCAGGCGGCGGTTGGCCTCGTCGGTGGCCTCGCGGACGCGGCGCTCGGCTTCGGACTTGCTGGTGGCCTCCTGCTCGGCCAGCGTGCGCATGGATTCGCTGCGGCGCGCGGCCATCGCGATCTCGAAGTCCTCTTCGACCTGCGCGCGGCGGGCCTCGGACTCCTTGTCGGCGCGCTTGCGGTTCTCCTCGGCCTCGCGGGTGATCCGCTCGGCTTCGGACTTGGCCTTGTCCATCAGCGCGCGGTGCTCGGTCTCCATCTCGGAGCGCCGGCTGTTCACCTCGGCGAGCAGCCGCTCGTAGCGGGTGCGCAGGTTGGTGGCCTCGGCCTCGGAGCGCGCGCGGATCTGGGCCGCGTCGTTCTCGGCGCGGCCGCGGATCTCGTTGGCCTCGTCCTGGGCCAGCCGCAGCATCCGCTGCAGGCGCTCGCTGAGGCCTTCCAGCGTTGTCGGCGGCTTGGCCAGCCGGTCGACCTGGCCGCGCAGGTTCTCGATCTCGGAGCGGGCCGACTCCAGCTGCTTGGACAGGTCGTTGGCCTGGGAGACGGCGGCATCGCGATCCGCGCTCAGGATGCGGATGTCGGCGTCGAGCCGCTCCAGGTGCTCATCGACCTGGGCGCGGTCGTAACCGTTCTTGCGAACGAGGTCGAAGCCCGATCCAAGAGGTAGCAAGTCGCGGTCGTCGGCAAGGCCCATGACCACCAAGCTACCTGGAAGACGACGTTGTTGTGGGAGGTGTGGCACGTATCAGCCGGATTTTCCGCACCGCCCGGACGACCCCGGCGCCCAACTCCCAACCCCGCCCACCGAAAGCTCCGCCACCTGGCCGAACGCGACCGGCACCGTGACGAACCAGACAAACCGAGGGCGCCGGGCCGATCGCGTCCGCCGAACTCTCCTGGTCGCCCGGCCGGAGCCGCCGCGCGGGCGGCCGCCGGAGTTCCGCTGCTCACACCGCCGGGCGAACCGGCCGGCCGGAACCGCCGTGCACGACTTGACCGGCTGGCCAACCAAGCGTGCAATGGAGTTGTTGGTCGTGCTCAGTGGAGGTGATCGACGTGGCCGACAGGTCTAGCGGTTCTACTGCGAAGCCGTGGGTTCGCTGGCAGGACTGGGCTGCCGTGGTGCTGGGCGCCTACTTGATCATCGGAACCCTGTGGACGCCGACGAACGGGTCGGCGATGTCCGCGATGATCGTGCTGGGCGCGCTGCTGGTGCTGGCCAGCGTGTGGTCGCTGGCCATGCCCGGGTCGATGACCAGCGAGTACTGCCACATGCTGCTCGGTGCGCTGCTGTTCATCTCGCCGTGGGTCCTCGGATACACCTCGCTCATGGGTGCCTCGTGGACCTCGTGGATCGTCGGCGTGCTGGCGGTGCTCGCCGGTGCGGCCGCGCTGCCGGAGGCCAATGCCGCACACCGCGGCATCGCCGGCCAGCACTGACGGCGGCGCGCACAGGTGCCGAGTGCGCGCGGCCCGGGGGTAACGTCCGGGCCGCGCGCTCCGGCGGGTGCGAAGGCGGCGGGAGGACGGGTTGATGGCGCAGGCTCGCGGGACCGGTTCGCGGGGGTCCACTTCGGACTCCGGGCGGCCGGGTGCGTCCGCGCGGGAGCGGATCCTGGCGGCGGCTGGCGAGCTGTTCGCCGAGCACGGTTTCGAGGCCACTCCGACGTCGCGGATCGCGGAGCGGGCCGAGGTGCCCAAGGGGCTCATCCACTACTACTTCCGCCGCAAGCAGGACCTGCTGACCGCGCTGGTCGACCGGCTGCCCGAGGACCCCGTGCTCTCCGAGCGGGTGGTGGTGCGCGGCGACGTCGCGGGTAGCCTGCGCAGGCTGGTGCGCGAGCTGGACGCCCGGTTGGAGGCATCGCCGCTGCTCAGTCATTTGCTGTGGCGGGAGGCGGACACGCACATCGCGGTGCGGGAGGCGCTGCAGCAGCGGTTCCGGCACGTGGTCGAGCAGATCCGCGGGGTGATCGAGCTGGCGCTGCCGCCGGGGCGGATCAGCGGTGATGTCGACACCGCCGCGCTGCTGCTGGCGCGAGTGGTCAACCACCGGCATTCGCTCGTCAGGCACGGCGCGCACGACGACGAGCTGGATCGCGAGATCGGGTTCATCGCCCGCGCGCTGGAATCGGGGATCGGCAAGCCCCGGAAGATCAAACCCGCCTGAGCACCACATATCTGAAGCCTCTTCAGTCTTGTGAAAGGGTCGTTGCGCGCGCTAAAAACTCCTGCAGTCGGTCGATGCGGGAGGTTGCGGTGGGCGTTGGTCAGGTGCGGTTCTCCCGACGGCAAGGACTGGTGGCCACCGCGGCCGGGATCGCGGGAGCGGGTGTGCTGACCGCCGGCTCCGGTGCCGACGCGGCGCCCGATCCGGTGAAGTACCCGGTGCGGGGCCTGCGGGAACCGGTCGAGCTGATCGAGGACCGCTACGGGGTCCCGCACATCTACGCCCGCAACGAGGACGACGTCTTCCTCGCGCAGGGCTTCAACGCCGCCCGCGAGCGGTTGTTCCAGATCGACCTGTGGCGGCGCCGCGGCCTCGGGAAGCTCGCCGAAGTGCTGGGCCCCGACCACGTGCCGCAGGACCGCGCCACCCGGTTGTTCCTGTACCGGGGCGACATGGACGTGGAGTGGGCGCGCTACTCCGAGGACGCGCAGCGCATCGCGACCCGGTTCACCGCGGGCATCAACGCCTACCTCGACTGGCTGGACGAGCACCCCGATCAGCTGCCCGAGGAGTTCGGCATCCTCGGCTACCGGCCGGCCCGGTGGGAGCCGGAGGACGTGGTGCGCATCCGCAGCCACGGGCTGACCCGCAACCTGACCAGCGAGGTCAAGCGCGCCCAGGTCGCCTGCGCAGCCGGGGTGGACGCCGACCAGATCCGGCAGGGCCTGCAGCCGGAGCACCGGGCGGTGGTGCCCGAGGGCTTCGACCCGTGCGCGCTGCCCGAGGACGTCCTGGAGGTCTTCGACCTGGCCACCCAGCAGGTGGAGTTCGCCGAGGGCCGGGTCCGCAAGGCGGTGGTCCGCGATCCGGCGACCGAGGGCAGCAACAACTGGGTGATCAGCGGCGCGCGCACCGCCACCGGGCGGCCGATCCTGGCCAACGACCCGCACCGCGCCTACTCGGCGCCCTCGCTGCGCTACCTGGCGCACCTGTCCGCGCCGGGCCTCGACGTGATCGGCGCGGGGGAGCCGGCGCTGCCGGGAATCTCCATCGGGCACAACGGAACCGTCGCCTTCGGGCTGACCATCTTCCCGATGGACCAGGAGGACCTCTACGTCTACGAGCTGGATCCGGCCGATCGCCGCCGCTACCGCTACCAGGGCGGATGGGAGTCGATGTCGGTGCTGCGCGAGGAGGTCGAGGTGCGCGGGGAGGCCGCGCGCACCGTCGAGCTGGCCTTCACCCGGCACGGCCCGGTGATCCACGTCGACGAGCAGCGCAACCTCGGCTACGCGGTGCGCACCGGGTGGCTGGAACCGGGCATGTCGCCGTACTTCGGCAGCGTCGCCTACATGCGGGCGCGCAACTTCGCCGAGTTCACCCGCGCGATGCGCAACTGGGGCGCGCCGACGGAGAACCAGGTGTACGCCGACGTCGAGGGCAACATCGGGTGGGTGCCGGGCGGCCTGGCGCCCAAGCGGGTCGGCTACGACGGGCTGCTGCCGGTGCCCGGTGACGGCCGCTACGAGTGGAACGGCTTCCACTCCGGCGACGACCTGCCGCGCAGCCTGAACCCGGAAGCCGGGTTCATCGCCACCGCCAACCAGTTCAACCTGCCGCCGGAGCACCAGGGCCTCGGGCTGGGCTACGAGTGGACGAACCCGTTCCGGCACCAGCGGATCGTCGAAGTGCTGTCCCGGCAGCACCGGCACACCATCGCCGACTCGCAGGCGCTGCAGAACGACCAGCTGTCCATCCCGGCCCGCAGGCTGATCGCCCTGCTGTCCGAAGTGGACAGCGGCGAGTCCGACCTGCGCCGCGCGCTGCGGCTGCTGCGCGGCTGGGACGCGGTGGAATCACCGGGTTCCGGCCCGGCGGCGCTGTTCGAGGTGTGGTTGTCCAAGCACCTCGGGCCGGGGTTCGTGCGGGCCGCGGTGCCGGAAGCCGCCGGGATCATCGCCGACGCCGACACCCTGGTGATGCTCGGCGAGCTGGAGAACCCGGGCAGGTGGCTGCCGGACTTGGCGGCCCGCGACCGCCTGCTGCTGGACACGCTGCGCACGGCCTACGCGGAGGTGCGGGAACGGCTGGGGCGCGGTGAGGGCTCCTGGCAGTGGGGGAAGCTGCAGCACAGCTTCTTCCCGCACCCGGCCTCGGCGGCGTTCGGCGAAGCCGAGCGGGCCCGCTTCGACGTCGGCCCGCTGCCGCGCGGCGGCTCCGCCGACACCGTCAACCAGTCCTCCTACCGGACCAGCGACTTCCGGCAGCTCAACGGCCCGTCGTTCCGGATGGTGCTGGACGTGGGCGACTGGGACTCGTCGGTCGCGGTGAACACGCCCGGCCAGTCCGGCGACCCGAACAGCCCGCACTACCGGGACCTGGCCGAGCGGTGGCGGACCGGGAAGTACTTCCCGCTGGCCTACAGCAGGCAAGCGGTGGAGCGCATCGCCGAGCGCCGCATGCTGCTGCTGCCCGCCTGAGAGCACTGTGGTCATACATCAGGAGGAGCACCCGCAGTCCAGGGAAGCACTCAGGTTCCGCTAGGCGACCAGCCAAGCAACGCAACCACGAAATCTGTGGCGGTTGTGAGCGGCGATGGTTCGCGACCATCGCCGCTCACTCGGGTCATTCCCAGCTGGGCCGGTCGGCGCGCTCCCGGATCGGGACGTTGATCCGGTTGAACAGGTTGATCGTGCCGATCATCAGCAGGATCGCGGAGAGCTGCTGCTCGTCGTAGTGCTCGACCACCGCCTCCCACAGCTCGTCCGGGACCGCCTCCTCGGAGCGGTCGGAGAGCCGGGTGATGGCCTCGGCCAGCTGCAGCGCTGCGCGTTCGGCGTCGGTGAAGAACGGGGCTTCCCGCCACGCGGCCACGGTGGCCAGCCGCTCGTCGGTCTCCCCGGCCTTGCGGGCTTCGCGCTGGTGGCCGACCAGGCAGGGGGCGCAGCCGTTGAGCTGGCTGACCCGCAGTCCGATCAGCTCCAGCGTCGGCTGCGGCACGCCACCGGACTTCGTCGCCTTCAGCAGGCGCTGGATGCCGGTCATCGCCTCGGGCATGATCATCGCGGGGTTCTTCATCCGGGGTTGCACGTCGCCTCCAGGGTTGTGTCACACCGGCCCGGTTCCGCCGGTCATAGCTGTGACCCCGCGCGACGGAGGAATGTGACCGATGGACGAGAAATTCCTGGCCGAGCAGTTCGAAACCCACCGCACGCGGCTGCGGGCGGTGGCCTACCGGATGCTGGGCTCGCTGAGCGAGGCCGACGACGCGGTGCAGGAGGCGTGGCTGCGGCTGAGCAGGTCCGACGGCGATGAGATCGGCAACCTCGGTGGCTGGCTGACCACCGTCGTCGGCCGGGTGTGCCTGAACATGCTCCGCTCCCGCGCTGGGCGCCGCGAGGAACCTCTGGAGACCCGCGTGCCGGACCCGCTGGTGACCGGCGTCGACACCGTCGATCCCGAGCAGGAGGTGCTGCTCGCGGATTCGGTGGGGCTGGCGCTGCTGGTGGTGCTCGAAACGCTGGCCCCGCCGGAACGGCTCGCGTTCGTGCTGCACGACCTGTTCGCGATGCCCTTCGACGAGATCGCGCCCATCGTCGGCCGCACTCCGGCCGCAACGCGTCAGCTCGCCAGCCGCGCCCGTCGCCGGGTCCGGGGCGTTCCGGCGCCCGACCCGGACCTGGCGCGGCAGCGGGAGGTCGTCGATGCCTTCATCGACGCGGCGCGCGGTGGTGATCTGGCCGGGCTGGTCGCGGTGCTGGACCCGGACGTGGTGGTGCGCTCCGATCCCGGCGGCCAGCGCCCGGGAACCCTGCGGCGCGGCCTGGCCGAGGTGGCCCGGGGCGCGACGCTCTTCGCCACGTTCGCCGAAGAGCTGCGGCCGGTGCTGGTCAACGGTGCTGCCGGAGCGGTCGCGATCGTCGGCGGTCAGGTGGTGTCGGTGGCGGCGTTCACCGTCGCGGGCGGCAAGGTCGTCGCGCTGGACATCCTCGCCGACCCCGAACGGCTGAGCCGGCTGGACCTCTCGTTCCTGGAGTGAGCCCGCAGCGCGCTTCGCGTGGGTGGTCGCTCGGCGGAACCCGAGTGCGGATGCCCCTCCTGGTGCATGCCTGATACCCGTCCGCGCCGGGAAACCCACCAGCGGTCACCCTGCGTGCGCTCTCAAAGCGGCTGTCACCCGAAGGCGATCAGTGTCCTCAGTGGACTTCGGCGGGCTCCACGAGTTCGACCAGCACACCGCCGGCGTCCTTGGGGTGCACGAAGTTGATCCTGCTGTTCGCGGTGCCGCGACGCGGCTCGTCGTAGAGCAGCCGGAGGCCCTTGGCGCGCAGCGCGGACATGGCGGCCTCGACGTCGGTCACCCGGAACGCGAGCTGCTGCAGGCCGGGGCCGCTGCGGTCCAGGAACTTCGCGATCGCCGAGTCCGGCCGCAGCGGCGCGAGCAGTTGCAGCTGCGTCGCGCCCGTCGCGTCACCCGGAGCCCGCAGCATCGCCTCGTGCACGCCCTGCTCCTCGTTGACCTCGGAGTGGGTGACTTCCAGGCCGAAGGTCTCCCGGTGGAAGGCGATCGCCGCCTCCAGGTCCGGGACCGCGATGCCCACGTGGTCCACCGCGGTGACCAGGCCGTTGAGTTCTGCTCGCATGCCCGCACCCTAGCCGCGCGCGAGGGCCTGGGAAAAGCGTGGAAAACGGAAGATCGAATTGCCCCGATGGGCGGAGTCGGGTGACCTTGCTTCGCACGAACATGTGGCTGATTCACATGAGAGGGGCGCGCATGGAAAGAAGGCAACGTGGACCGGCCCGCAGATCCGCAGTGCTGCTGGCCTCCGTCGGACTGGTGCTGGGACTCGGCGCACCGGCCCTGGCCGTCGGCGGCGACGGCGTGCCCAGCGGCGGGGGAGGCGACAACCCGACGGCCGACGACCTGCGCCGCGAACGGGCCTGGGTCCGCCTCGGCGACCTGAAGTTCGGCGCGGAACCCTACGAAGCGGTGAGCGCGGCCGCCGCCGAGGCGGCGGGGAAGGCGTCCTGCGAGATCAGCGCGGCCGACGCCACCAACCTGGTGCTCTCCCCGACCTGGCCGGAGGTCTCCGGCTCCGGCGACTCGCCATCCCCGATGACGCTGTCCCGCTACGACGACCAGACCTCCCTGGCCGACCCCGAGCAGCGGGCCAAGGGACTGTTCTTCAACCCCGGCGTCGGGATCTGGCAGCTCGACTCGGCAGGCCTCGGCGCGGACGAGACCGCGGCGACGGCCATCGACTCGGTCGGTGCGGCCGGGAAGATGGCCCCGTACATGGTCGGCAAGTACTGCAAGGCGGTCGACGGCGGCGCCACCGCGGCGCAGGCCCGGGCGACCGCGTGGAAGGACTGGCACGCCTGCGACCAGGGCGCCTGCGAATCGATCTACCAGCGGCTGAAGACCGACGGCGTGGTCAAGGACGCCACCGTCGACCGCTACGGCGGAGCCGAGATGCGCAGCTGCACCTACGAGGGCGCCGAGTACGACTGCCTGTACGTCGACCCGGCCGCCGCGCAGGGCGAGGACGCCTGGACCGTGCCGGACTACGGCCCCGCGCCGGTCCCGGACCCGTTCTACGTCTTCACCTACACCAAGTCCGGCACGGACTACGAAGTCCGCTACTGGCTCAAGAGCGACTCCGGCGCGTCCACCGACGTGTCGGCCTCCCGCGAACTCGGCGTCAACGCGCGCACGAAGCTCTACTGGGAAGCCGAATCCGGGCTCTGCGACACGACGACCGGTTCCGGCAACTGCTGAGGTGGTTGATTCCTTGCTCGTTTTGCGTGGCGGTGCCGGTAGCGGAACCTCAGATGAGTTCCGCGGACCATCGCGCTCGCCCGGCGGGACTGCTCGCCGGGCGAGCGCGTCCTGCGTTCTGGCACTCCAGGCTGCGGGTGGTGCGAGCATGGGAACCTTCCTGTCACGCCACCCGTATGGCAGTCGTCACAGGCGGCACGGGGTGCCATCGCGGGTATGGTCCCGGTGGTGTGCGCCGGGTCATGATGGTGGTGCGGCGCGACGAGGCGTGGCGGAGACCGGGAGGTAGTCGTGAGCAGTTCGGTGATCGTCGCTGGTGCGCGGACCCCGATGGGGCGACTGCTGGGGTCGCTCAAGGACTTCTCCGGCGCCCAGCTCGGCGGCTTCGCGATCAAGGCCGCGCTGGAGCGCGCCGGCGTCCGCCCCGACCAGGTCCAGTACACGATCATGGGGCAGGTGCTGACCGCGGGCGCCGGGCAGATCCCCGCGCGGCAGGCCGCGGTCGCCGCCGGGATCCCGATGGACGTGCCCGCGCTGACCATCAACAAGGTGTGCCTGTCCGGCCTGGACGCGGTCGCGCTGGCCGACCAGCTGATCCGCGCCGGTGAGTTCGACGTCGTGGTGGCGGGCGGGCAGGAGTCGATGACCCAGGCCCCGCACCTGCTGACCGGGTCTCGCGAGGGCTTCAAGTACGGCGACGTGCAGATGCTCGACCACATGGCCTACGACGGCCTGTTCTGCGCGTTCGACCAGGTGGCGATGGGTGTGTCCACCGAGAAGCACAACGCCCGCCACGCGGTGACCCGCGAGGAGCAGGACGCGTTCTCGGCCCGCTCGCACCAGCGCGCGGCCGCCGCGGCCGAGAAGGGGATCTTCGCCGAGGAGATCGTCCCGGTGGAGGTGCCGCGCCGCAAGGGCGACCCGGTGGTCGTCGACACCGACGAGGGCGTCCGCCCCGACACCACCGCCGAGTCCCTGGCCAAGCTGCGCCCGGCGTTCGCCCCCGACGGCACCATCACGGCCGGTTCGGCGTCGCAGATCTCCGACGGCGCGGCGGCGGTCGTGGTGATGAGCAAGGCCAAGGCCGAAGAGCTGGGCCTGAGCTGGATCGCCGAGATCGGCGCGCACGGCGTCGTCGCCGGCCCGGACGCCAGCCTGCACGAGCAGCCCTCCAACGCGATCAAGGCCGCCTGCGCCAAGGCCGGCATCGACGCCGCGGAGCTGGACCTGGTGGAGATCAACGAGGCGTTCGCCGCGGTGGGCATCGTGTCCGCCCGCGCGCTGGGCCTCGACGAGGAGAAGGTCAACGTCAACGGCGGGGCGATCGCCCTCGGCCACCCGATCGGCATGTCCGGCGCGCGACTGGCGCTGCACCTGGCGCTGGAGCTCAAGCGCCGCGGTGGTGGCACTGGCGCGGCCGCGCTGTGCGGCGGCGGCGGTCAGGGCGACGCCCTGATCCTCAAGGTGCCGACGGCCTGACGAACTCGTTCTGCGCGGCGGTGCGGGTCGAGGCCGGCCTGCACCGCCGCTGGCGAGAACCCTGAGATCTCCCGGAGGAGAACCCCGAAATCCGCCAGGAACCATGATCGACTAGATCGGCCGGGGCTACCCTGGACGGCATGAAGTGGCTTCCAGGCGGATGGGATCGTGCCGATCGGGTCGACAACCGGGAGCGGCGGACAGTGCCTGCCGGCCAGATCGTCGGACGTGGCACCGCCCGGTACACCTCGGAGCGCCCCGAGATGCAGGAACCGGCCACGCGGGTGCAGCTGGGCGCCGGGCACCGGCCCGTCGTCCTCGGCGCCGAGGCGCAGGACGTCGACGTCAGCGCCAGCAGCTTCCGGACCCTGCTCATCGGCGGTGGCATCAGCGGGCTGTTCACCGTGCTGATCGCGGCGACGCTGGTGAACAAGGGCAGCAGCGTCGGCCTGTGGATCTGGCAGCTCGTCTTCGGCGTGATCTTCCTGTGGTTCATCAACGGCTCCCGCGGCATGTTCAGCGGCCGCGGCTTCCTGCTCGACCGCAGCGGCTTCTACGTGCGCACCTACGGCCAGGTCTTCGGCGTGCCCTGGGACGAGATCAAGGCCGCAGGCATCGGTGCGCTGCCCTGGATCGAGAACCGCCGCCCGGTCTCGCCCGAGCGCCGCAAAGCGCTGGAGATCTACCCTGCCGACCCGGGCTTCGCCGCGCGACACCCGGAGCTGGAGCGCTGGCGGGTGACCGAACCGGCGTCGATGCCCGGCATGCCGGGCGAGCGCTACCGCTTCCACCTGCCGCCGTTCAGCCGGGTGCCGAAGACCCTGGAGGCAGCGGTGCAGGACATCGCCCCGCAGAAGTGGGTCGGCCACTACCGCCGCCAGCTGCCGAAACCGCAGCAGGACTGAACCTCCTACGAGCTCGTTCTACTCGCGGCGGTGCAAGCTGCGAGGGTTGGCTGAACGCCTCCGGCGTTTCAAAGACCGAGCCCGCGCTCAAGGACGGTTGCAGGTCACCAGCCGAGGCTGTCCGCCGGGTCCGCCGCGCTCAGCAGCGGGTCGTCGATGGCGAACGTCTTGGCCACCCCGCGCCCGGTGGCCGCGGTCTCGAACCGCACCGTGACGCGGCCGTGCCCGGCGCCCTGCACCCAGCCGTGCCCGAACTCCGCGTGCGCCACGTCGTCACCGGCCCGCCACTGCCGCACCTCCGGCTCCGGGGCCGGCCGGGACACCGGCTGCGGCGCGGGTTCCGCCGGATCGTGCTCGTCGGCGGGGTTGCCGAACAGCGGCTCCTGCTCGGAGGTCGCCAGCCCCGAGTAGGACACCCCGACCAGCCGCACCGGCGTCCCGGGCGGCACCGCTATCGGCAGCAGCCGCCGTGCCGCGGCCGAGAGCGCGCCGAAATCGCTGGTCGCCGAGGTGAAGGTCTCGGCGCGGCTGATGGTGGTGAAGTCGGAGTCGCGAACCTTGATCGTCACCGTGCGCGCGGCCCGGCCCGAGGACACCAGCCTGCGGTGCGCCGACTCGGCGACCCCGAGCACCTCCGACTGCAGCTCGGCCCGATCGGTGATGTCGACGTCGAAGGTGGTCTCGGCGCTGACCTGCTTGGCCTCGGCCCGCTCCGCCACCGGCCGCTCGTCGATGCCGTGCGCGAGCCGGTGCAGCTCGGTGCCGTGCGCCTGCCCCAGCAGCGAAACCACATCACCGAGGTGCAGATCGGCGAGCTCACCGATCGTGTGCACCCCGATGCGGTGCAGCTTGGACTCGGTCACCGGGCCGATGCCCCACATCTTGCGCACCGGTAGCGCGGACAGCAGCTCCAGCTGCTCCTCGGCGGGCACCACCAGCATCCCGTCCGGCTTGGCCAGGTCGGAAGCGATCTTGGCGAGCTGCTTGCCCGGCCCGGCGCCGATCGACGCGGTGACCCCGACCTCGCGCTGCACCCGGGCGCGCAGCTGGGCGGCGAAGTGCTCGACGCGTTCGGTCGGCGCGTCGGCCAGCTCGGCGGGCTCCAGGAACGCCTCGTCCACCGACACCTGCTCGACGACGTCGGACACCTCCCGCACGATGCCCAGCACCCGCTGGCTGACCAGCTGGTAGGCGCGGAACCGCGGCGGCAGCACCACCGCCACCGGGCAGCGGCGCCGGGCCTCGGCCATCGACATCGCCGAGCGCGCCCCGTACTCGCGCGCCTCGTAGCTGGCACCGGCCACGGTGCCGCGCGGGCCGAGCCCGCCGACGAGCACCGGACGGCCCCGGATGGTGGGACGGGTCAGCTGCTCCACGGATGCGAAGAACGCATCCATGTCCATGTGCAGCACCCACCTCCGCATGGCGACCATTCAACGGGATCGCCCCGACAGCCGCCGACGCAGCCGGGACGGAGGTGCGAGCATGGGAACTTTCCTGTCACCGACCCCCGCGCCGGGCCGCTGCGAGGATGGGAACTTTCCTGTCACCACACCCGCGAAAGCGCAGGTCAGCGGAGGTTGGCCCAGGCGTAGGTGATCATCGCCTCGCGGAGGTAGTCGGCCATGCCCTTGGGCTTGCGGCGCTCGATGCGGCGGCGGAACTTCGGCTGGTTCACGTACATCTCGGCCAGCCGCAGGTAGGAGGCCCGGTCCGGGGTCCAGAAGTTGCCGATCCAGCGGCAGTGCTCGCCGACGACCTGCTGGGTGCGGGGATCGTCGCTGGGCACGCCGGTGGCGAACAGCTCGGCGATGCTGGAGCTGATCCGGTTCCAGTCCTGGCCGATGCGCTGCGCGATCGCCTGCCGCTGCTGCGGGGTGACGGGTCCCTTGACGCCCGCGGGCATCATGTTCCCGATCAGGGCGGTTCCGTCCTCGACGGCCTCGGCCTGGTCGAGACCGGGATTCCCAAACACCTTGTCCGGCTGCACGGCGTCCCTTCCTCCAAATCCGCGCGGGTACGGGCACGCACTCCGACAGAGCACAGGCAGTGATCATCGCTCCACGATTTCGCTAACGATGTTCATCTGCCCGGGGCACATTAGCGGAGCTATGCGGGCACCGCGGGTGATTGTGAAGATCCGCTACCGGCCTGTGACGCCGATCAATCCCGCCGCTCGGAGCCGGTGTCGTCGTGCTCGCCGGAGTCGGCCTGCGCGGGCGGCGCCAGGTAGACCACGCCCCGCTCCAGGTCCAGCGGGCCACCCGGATCGTGCCCCTGCGAGATGCCGGTCTCGTCGCCCTCGTGCTTCAACTTGCGCCCGGGGAGGATTTCACCGAAGGAAGCCATATCCCCACGGTAACCGCGCGCGGGCGGCCCCGGTGACAGGAAAGTTCCCATCCTCGCAGCGCGCGGAAGCCCCGGACGCCGGGTCCGGGGCTCAGGCCGCGATCAGCACTGCGACTTGTAGAAGTACTGGCTGCGCTGGTCCATGTTGTCGCGGGTGATCGCGATCATCTCGGTCTTGGTCCCGCGCTCGACCGGCTCGCCCTTGATCGCCGCGATCGCGCGCTGGACGCCTTCCTGCCCGATCTTGCCCGGGTTCTGCGCGATGAGCGCCTGGACCCGGCCGTTGCGCAGGTCCTCGACCTGCTTGGGGCTGGCGTCGAAGCCGACCAGCTGCACCTGGCCGGACTTTCCCGCGTTGGACAGCGCGGTCGCCGCTCCCTCGCCGGTGTTGAGGTTGGTGCCGAACACGCCCACCAGGTCGGGGTTGGCGGCCAGGGTCGCCGAGACGATCTGGGCGGCGGTCGCCGGCTCGTTCTCGGTGTACTGGGTCGGCAGCAGCTTCAGGTTCGGGTGCTTGGCGATCTCGTCCTCGAAGCCCTTGGCGCGCTCGTCGGTAGTGGAGGTGCCGGCCTTGGTGTTCAGCGCCAGCACCGAGCCCTGCTTGTCGCCGACCAGCTGGGCCAGGGTCTGCGCGGCGACGCTGCCGCCCGCGTAGTTGTCGGAGGACAGCGAGGTGACCGCGATCGAGCGGTCCTCCAGCGCGGTGTCGACCTCGACTACCTGGACGCCGTTGGCCTTCGCCTGCTGCAGCGGTGCGGCCAGCGCCTTGTCGTCGGTCGGGGCGATGATCACCGCGCCGGGCTTGGTGCTGACGATGCCGCCCAGGATCTGCGACTGCTCGGCCTGCTCGAACTTCTCGGGGGCCTGCACGTTGAGCTGGTAGCCGGCCGAGGCGGCCGCCTCCTGCGCCGCGCACTCGATGGAGACGTAGAACGGTTCGCCGCGCATCCCGGTGATCAGCGCCAGGTTCTTGTTGTTCGGGTCGGTCTGGCCGCCACCGGTGTCGCCGATCTGGCCGGTCCCGCAGCCCGCCAGCAGCAGTGCCGCGCCCACCGCGAGCACCGTCTTGCGAGTTCTCATCCGAATCACCTTCCACACGCCGTTGTGCCGGTTGGTCGAAGAACTTCAGCGGTTGTTGCGCGCACGTCGTCGGCGCTGGTCCAGCCAGACCGCTGCGACGAGCACTGCGCCGACTGCGATCGGCTGCCAGAACGGCCGGACTCCGGCCATCACGAATCCGGCGTCGAGCACCGCAGGGATGAACACGCCGATGACGCTGCCCAGCACCGTGCCGATGCCGCCGAACAGGCTGGTGCCGCCCAGCACGACCGCCGCGATGGCGTTGAGGTTGTCGTTGCTGTGACCGCTGATCGTGGTGGTGCCGAAGTAGGCCAGCGACATGAACCCGGCCAGCCCGGCGAGCACGCCGGTCAGGGTGTAGACGGCGATGAGATGGCGGGTGACCTTGATCCCGCTGCGCCGGGCCGCTTCGGCGTTGGAGCCGATCGCGTATGTGTAACGGCCGAAGGCCGTGGTGTGCAGCAGCCAGATCGCCAGCAGCGTGACCAGCGCGGCCAGGATCACCAGGTTCGGCACGATCCCGAACGACGTCCCGGTGCCGAGCGTGGTGCGCAGCGTGCTGGGCACGGTGCGCACGTCGATGCCGTTGGTGAGCAGCTGCGCGGCACCGAGTGCCGCGCCGAACGAGCCCAGCGTGACGATCAGCGCGGGCACGCGGGCCACCGCGACGAGCAGCCCGTTGAGCACGCCCCACAGCGCGCCGCCGACCAGCGCCACCACCAGGCCGATCGCGATCACGCCCCAGCCCGCGTCGGTGGCGTCACCGCCGCTGAGCCACTCCATGGTCATCGCGGAGACGACACCGGAGAACACCAGCACCGAACCCACCGACAGGTCGATGCCGGAGGTGATGATCACGAACGTCATCCCGACCGCGAGCATCAGCAGCGGCGCCGCCTGCACCAGCAGGTTCTGCGCGTTGAACAGGGTGAGGAACGCATCCGGGCGCAGCGCGCCGAACAGCGCGCACAGCGCGATCAGCACCAGGCCGGTCCACAGCGTGTTGGAGGACGCCAGCCGCGCGCCGACGCCCTTGCCCCGCGGCGCTTCCTCCACAGTGGACTTCTGGGTCTCCTGCTGGGTGGGCATCAGCTCGCGTCCTCCTGCGCCAGCGCGCCGGTCATCGCACCGACGAGGTCTTCCAAGGTCGCCTCGGCGGCGTTGAACCGCGCCACCCGGCTGCCGAGCCGCAGCACCTCGACCCGGTCCGCCACCGACAGCACTTCCGGCATGTTGTGGCTGATCAGCACCACCGCGATGCCGTTGTCGCGCACCCGGCGGATCACCTCCAGCACGCGTTCGCGCTGCACGACGCCCAACGCGGCGGTCGGCTCGTCCATGAACACCAGCTTGTCCGCCCACGCCACCGACCTGGCCACCGCGACGCTCTGCCGCTGACCACCGGACAGCGACCCGATCGGCACCGTCAGATCCGGCAGCGAGACGCCGAACTTGGCGAACTGCTCGGCGGCCTGCGCGCGCATCCCGGCCTTGTCCAGCATGCCGAGCTTGCCGAGCAGCCCCGGGCGCCGGAGTTCCCGGCCCAGGAACAGGTTCGCGGCCGGATCCAGGTCCGGGGCGACCGCGAGGTCCTGGTAGGCGGTTTCGATGCCGTGCGCGCGGGCGGTGGTGGGCGAGTCCAGCACCACCGGAGCACCAGCGACCCGGATCTGCCCGGAATCCGGCTGCTCCACCCCGGAAAGGCATTTGACCAGCGTGGACTTGCCGGCCCCGTTGTCACCGACGAGCGCCACCACCTCGCCGGGGTGGACGGTGAACGACGCGCCCCGCAGCGCCTCCACGCCGCCGTAGCGCTTGACCAGGTCGCGGGCTTCCAGCAGTGGTTCGGTCATATCCGGCTCCCGGCGGAGGGTGGGCGGCAGTGCACCAGGGTGAGATCGCCTTCCAGCTGAGCGGCCCCGGCCGCGTGCGGGATCACCGCGGTGTTCCCGCGCCGCAGCGCGAGCTCGCTGCCGCTGTCCGTGCGCAGCTTCCCGCTGCCCGACAGCACGATCAGCACCCCGAAGGTGGGTTCGAGCTCGACCGCGCCGTGCAGCCGGTCGGCCCGGAAGAACGGCGCGGCGTCGTCGGCGAGCAGCCCGACCCGCGCCGCGTCCTGGTCCGCGGTGCGCTTGATCAGCGAAGCGAGCATCTCGTCGCCGAAACCGCTGCGGTTGAGCGTCTGCAACGCGGTCCGCTGGTCCATGCCGAGGAACGCGCTCTCGGCGTCGCTCAGGAAACCGCGCCACTCCAACGTGATGGAGAAGTCCGTCGGCTGCTGCAGCTCGACGATGAACACGCCCTCGCCGATCGCGTGCGGCGTGCCGGCGGGCACGTGCACGGTGTCGCCGGGACGCACCGGGATCTCGTTGAGCGCGCTCAGCATCGAGGACGAGTCCTGGGTGCTCACCCAGTGCTCGACCACCTCCGGTGCCACGTCGTCCCGGAAACCCAGGTACACCACCGGATTCGGCCCGCTCGTGCCGACCACGATCCACGCCTCGGTCTTGCCGAACCGCGAACCCAGGTGCTGCTGGGCGAACTGGTCGGACGGGTGGCAGTGCACCGGCAGCCGCTGCCCGGCGTCGAGCAGCTTGACCAGCAGCGCCGTGCTGTCGCCGAACGCGGCCACGTGCTCGGGACCCAGCCACTGCGCGGGAGCCTCGCGCACCGCGTCGCGCAACCAGCGCCCGTCGGGCAGCCGGGACAGACCCGATTCGGGCTGGCCGAACCGCGTCGTGGTGGACCCGACCCAGTCCTCCGGGCCGAACTCGCGATCATCTCCACCGCCGCGCAGCGCCGCGATGGACGCGCCACCGCGGTAGAACTGCTTCGGCTGGTTGGCGGGCAGGACGATCGCCCGCACCGACTGATCATCGTGGACAGAACTCACCGTGCAACCTCTCCAGAACCTCGGGCAAGCAGCCGGGTGGGGACGACGATCCGGCGCGGCGGGGTGCGGTCGCCGTCGAGCCGCGAGAACAGCAACTCGGCGGCCGACCGGCCCAGCGCGCTGGTTTCGTGGGTGACCACCGTGATCGGCGGATCCAGCAGATCGGCGAGCTCGAAGTCGTCGAAGCCCACCAGCGCCGGCCGGTCGGGCCGACCCGCCAGGGCGCGCAGGGCGTGGATGGTGATCCGGTTGTTGCCGGTGACCAGCGCGGTCGCCCGCCGCAGCGTGGTGCGCAGTGCCTCGGCCACCGACTCATCGGTGTGCGGGCCCATCAGCACCAGATCGGATTCGAACGGAACGCCGGCCCGGGCGCAGCCCTCGCGGAAACCGCGCAGCCGCTCGGCGGCGGTGTGGATCTCGGGTGCGTCGCCGAGGAAGGCGATCTCCCGGTGCCCGTGCTCAGCCAGGTGCTGCGCGGCCAGCGCGGTGCCACCGGAGTTGTCGATGAGCACGGCGTCGGCGTCGAGGTTGCCGGGCGGCCGGTCCACGAACACCACCGGTGTGCCCGCGTTGATCTCGTGCGCGATGTAGCCGTGCTGGTGACCGGCGGGAACGACGATCAGCCCGTCGACGCGCCGCGCGCAGAACTCCAGCACCAGCTCGCGCTCCCGCGCCGGGTCCTCATCGGACGAACCGGTGAGCACCTGCTTCCCGCGCATCCGCGCGACTTCCTCCACCGCGCGGGTGAGCACCGAGTAGAACGGGTTCGCGAGATCTTCCAGCACCAGGCCCAGCGTCCCGGTCCCGGTGCCGCGCCGGAGGTTGCGGGCGCTGAGGTTGCGCCGGAACCCCAGCTGGTCGATCGCGGACAGCACGCGCTCCGCCGTGGCCGGGTGCACGCCGCTCTCGGCGTTGACCACCCGCGACACGGTCTTGATGCTCACACCGGCCAGCCGCGCCACGTCGCTCATGGTGGCGCGCCGGACGTTCCCGGAGTCAGACAACGTTGTCATGGCGAGCGGCATTGCACCCCACCGCGGAACCCGCTGTCAATGCCGCCGCGCGCCATTGCTGCCACCCGGCCCCGCAACGGCAACCGATCGGCCCAATCCGTCGGGTGGGGTGACAGGAAGGTTCCCATGCTCCACCCGCTCCGGGCGTCGCGGCGCCAGGAATGACAGGAAGGTTCCCATGCTTCAGGTCAGGGCCGCGGCGGTGACAGGAAGGTTCCCTTGCTCGCATCCGAGACACCCGGGTCAAGGCGGCGGACGGCGGCAGTGCGCGCAGCTGATCGGCATCGCGCCGTGTCGAAACCGGACAAGAACGGCTGTCCGCATTGACCGCGCCGACGCGGACCGCAACGGTGAACCGCGCGGCTTGACAAGGTTGTCCAGTTGAGGAGGCGGCGATGTTCGGAGGCGTGTCCCGGAGAACCGTTCTGCGGCTGATGGGCGGGGCGGCCGTCGCGGGCGGACTGCTGGCGGCAGGCCCGGCGGCGGCGTCGGCGAGCCGGAACTGGAAGCCCGCCGCCGAATCCGTGCGCCGCGAATACCTCTGGGCGTGGCAGCACTACGTCGACCGCGCGCTGGGCGCCGACCACATCAAGCCGATCTCCGGCGGCCGCGAGGACTTCTTCGTCCAGGGGCACTCCATCGGGCTCAGCCTGGTCGAAGCCGTCGACACGCTGTGGCTGATGGAAGCCGATGCCGAAGTGGCGCTGGCGGTGCGGTGGATCGAGGACAACCTGAGCTTCGACGTCGACGCGCCGTTCCAGGTCTTCGAGACCAACATCCGCATGGTCGGCGGTCTCGCGGCGGCCTACCACTGCACCGGCGCGCCCCGGCTGCTGGAACTGGCCGTCGACGTCGCCGACCGGCTGCTGCCCGCGTTCACCGAATCGCCGACCGGGCTGCCCTACCGCTACGTGAACCTGGCGACCGGTGAGGTCAGCCGTCCCGAGACCAACATCGTCGAGGTCGGCACCTACATCGCCGAGTTCGGCGTGCTGTCGGAGTGGACCGGCGACCGCCGCTACTACGACCTGGCCAAGCGTGCCATGCGCGTGGTCCACGACAAGCGCACCGAGCTCGGCCTGCTGCCGCACGACATCCACGCCGAAACGGGGGAGTGGCGCAACCGCCAGGCCACCGTCGGTCCGCCCGGCGACTCCTACTACGAGTACCTGTGGGACGGGTACGCGCTGTTCGGCGACGAAGATCTCCGCCGGTGGTACGACACGCTCACCGACGCGATCCTCGCCCACCAGGCCGAACGCCGCGACGGCCTGCTGTGGTTCCCGCAGGTCGACGCCTTCACCGGAGAGGTGCTCAGCCGCGAGCAGAGCGTGCTGGCCGGGTTCTACGCCGGTCTGCTCGCCGAATCCGGCCGGATCGGCGAAGGACGCGCCTACCACGACGCGTTCAACACCGCGCAGGAGAAGTTCGGGGTCCTCCCGAACTCCCTCGACTACGCCACGATGTCGGCCGCCGACCCGGGCAACGCGCTGCGCCCCGAGTTCGCCGACGCGGCCCTGATGCTGTGGCTGGCCACCGGCGACGAGATCTTCCGGGAGCGGGCGAAGACCCACTACGACAACATGCTCCGGACCTCGAAGACGAACTACGGCTTCGCCGGCCTCACCGACGTGACCGCGAAGCCACCGTCCCAAGAGGACAGCTGCCCGGGCTACTGGTGGTCGGAGCAGATGAAGTACTACTGGCTGCTCTTCTCCGACACCCCGCGGTTCGACTACCGCGACAACTACCTGAGCACCGAGGCCAACCTGCTGCGCGGAGCCCGCCGCTGACCGCTGGATGACACGAAAGTTCCCATGCTCGCACCGGGCCGACACGACTGGGAGCATGGGAACCTTCCTGTCACGAGGCGCCGCTACGCTGGGCAAATGGCTGATCATGTGCAGGTCGTGACCACCACCGACTCCGAGGAATCCGCCGCCTCGCTGGCCCGGGGCATCGTCGAGGCCGCGCTGGGCGCCTGCGTGCAGGTCGTGCCGATCCGCAGCTTCTACGTGTGGGAGGGCGCGGCGCAGGACGATCCCGAGTGGCAGTTGCAGATCAAGACCTCCGCCGACCGGCTGCCCGCGCTCGTCGCGCATTTGAAGGCCGAGCACGGCTACGAGGTGCCGGAGATCATCGCGACCCCGATCGTCGGCGGGAACCCGGAGTACCTGTCCTGGGTCGATGAGCAGACCCGGTCATAACGGACCGGCGGTGGGGTGAGCCGCATCACCCGGCACACTCGGGTGAAGTGCCGGTCTAGACGGAAGTGGGGTCGACGTGCCGCGGACTTATGCCGGGTGGTTCCGGTTGGTGGCGATCGCCGAGGCGTTCTCGTGGGTGGGACTGCTGGTGGCGATGGCGTTCAAGTACGGCCTGGACATGCCGCTCGGCGTGACCGTGATGGGCTGGATCCACGGGGCGATCTTCACCGCCTACGTGGTGGTCTGCCTGGTCGTGTTCAGCCCGCTGCGCTGGCGGTTCGGCGTGCTGGTGCTCGCGCTGGTCGCGTCGGTGCCGCCGCTGGCCACGGTGTGGTTCGAGCGCTGGGCGAACCGCCGAGGCCTGTTGACCGAGTCGGATTCGGACGAGCCGACGTTCTGGGGCCGCATCCGCGAGATCAACTGATCTTGCGGTGCGCGAGCCGCTTGCTCTCTCGGTGAGTACGCCCGCAGCTCGCACTGCCGCGGGTTCTCAGCGCCCGCCTGACGAGGGCAGCCCAGCCGCTCGCATGAGGCCGGGCACCCGGAGGCCGGGCGGGCGCTGAGGCTCCGCTACCCGCACCGCCACGCGAGATGAGCCCGGGGACAGCTCGTCAGAAGTCGCCCGCCGCGTGGCGGACCTTGCCCAGCAGCTCGGTCAGCTGCTGGGTCTGCCGCTCGGTGATGCCGCGCAGGCCGAAGTCGATCTCGGTGACCGATTCGGTGGCCTTCTTCATCAGGTCCCGGCCGTCCTCGGTGATCTCCACCAGAGTGGTGCGCCGGTCGGTGGGGTGCGGCACCCGCCGCACCAGGCTGTCCTGCTCCAGCCGGTCCACGATGTTGGTCACGCTGGTCGGGTGCAGCTGGAGCCGGTCGCCCATGACCCGCATCGGCAGGCTGCCGCGCCGGGAGAAGGTCAGCAGCACCAGCGCCTCGTAGCGGGCGAAGGTCAGGTTGTGCGGGCGGAGCGCGTTGTCGACCGCGGACTGCAGGATCTGCTGCACCCGCATGACGCTGGTCACCGCGGCCATCGTCGTCGACGGGCCTACCCGGTCGGCCCAGATCTCGGCCGCGCGCGCGATGGGGTCGAAGGGCAGCGGACTACGGGTGCTCATGGTGTCCGACGCTAGCAGCGGTTACCGGCCGGTTGTGGGCTGTGGTGCCGGGGCCGGTGGAATCGGCGACAGTGGGTGGGTTCGTGGCGCATGATCACATCGGCCGGCGGTGCCGGCCGCGAGGAACAGGAGGAGCAGACGTGCTGGTGGCGTTCAGCGTGGCCCCGAGCGGGGCAGGCGACAGCGACAGCGTCAGCGAAGCGGTGGCGGCCGCGGTGAAGGTGGTGCGGGAGTCCGGGCTGCCGCACGAGACGACCTCGATGTTCACCACGATCGAGGGCGAGTGGGACGAGGTCATGGACGTGGTGAAGCGCGCCACCGAGGCGGCCTCGGCCGGGGCGCCGCGCACCAGCCTGGTGCTCAAGGCCGACATCCGCCCGGGGCACACCGGCCAGCTGAGCGCGAAGGTGCGCCGGGTCGAGGAGCACCTGCGCGAGCAGTGAGGCGCGCAGAACGACGCGGACCGGGGGCGGCATCGCGTTCGACGCCGCCCCCGGCCTCAGCTCAGGGCTGGTGACCCTCAGTACTTCGGGTGGTCGACGACCGGCGCGTTGACGCAGTCGTTGGCCTGCGGCGACAGGACCGGAACGACAGCACCGACCACGGCGACGTTGTTGCCGCACAGCTGCACCGGAACGGCGCTGATGTTGTTGTCGTCGAGCACGTTGATGCCGTTGTTGTCGGCGCTGTCCGCGAAGGCGGCGGTGCCCAGGGTCACGACGCCGAGAGCAGCGGCGCCGGCGACACCGGCAACACGGGTAGCAATACGCACTGTTTCGTACCTCTCGTTGAACTACTTGCAGGAGGTCCCCCAAACGGAGGCCCCGAAGGCCCGCAGAAAACCAACCGTCCCCGCGGGCTCTGCCAACACATTCGGAGCCGGAGGCCGCGGAGCTTGAGAGGTTCCGTGGTGTGTCCACTCCTTAGAGGGAAGTTGTTCACTGCTTCGAGTTGATCTGTGAGTGGCTCGGCGTGTCGGGCTTGGCGCGGCTTGATCGCTGACTGCGAAACATCCGCCGCCCTGCCACCGCGCCCTCGGTGCAACGTGTCAGGATGGAGGGCGTGACGAGGCCGGATCCACGCCAGAACGCAGCAGCAATGTCCGCGATGGCGGGCGCAGTCGACCTGTCGGCTCTGAAGAGCCGTGCCGAGGCCAACGCGCGCGCAGCCGCGCAGCCGGCCGCCGGCGGTGACGGCGGAGCCGCACCGGCGAGCGGGGCGGTCATCGATGTCACCGAGGCCGACTTCCAGGCCGAGGTCGTCGAGAAGTCCCTGCAGGTGCCGGTGATCGTCGACCTGTGGGCGACCTGGTGCGGGCCGTGCAAGCAGCTCTCCCCGGTGCTGGAGCGGCTGGCGCAGGAAGCCGGTGGCGCGTGGGTGCTGGCCAAGATCGACGTCGACGCCAACCCGCGCATCGCGCAGCTGTTCCAGGTGCAGTCGGTGCCGATGGTCATCGCGATCGCCGGCGGGCAGCCGGTGGACGCCTTCTCCGGTGCGCTCCCGGAACCGCAGATCCGGCAGTGGATCGACGAGCTGCTCAACGCGCTGCGCGACCAGCTGCCCGGCATCCGCGCCGCGGAGCAGGGCGGTGCCGCCGAGCCCGCCGAGGAGCCCGAGGACCCGCGGTTCACCGCCGCCGAGGACGCGCTGGAGCGCGGTGACTACGCCGCCGCCGAGGACGCCTACCAGAAGATCCTGGACAGCGAGCCGAACAACGAGCAGGCCAAGGCCGCGTTGGCGCAGGTCCGGTTCTCCGCGCGCGCCGAGCAGGCCGACCCGGCCGCGATCGAGCGGGCCGACGCCGCTCCCGAGGACATCGACGCCCAGCTGGCCGCGGCCGATGCCGAGCTGGCCATCGGGAAGGTCGAGGAGGGCTTCGACCGGCTGATCCGCGGGGTCAAGCGCACTTCGGGCGACGAGCGGGACCGCGTCCGCCGCCACCTGGTCGAGATGTTCGAGGTCTTCCCGGAGGGCGATGAGCGCGTCAGCGCCGCCCGCCGGGCGCTGGCCAGCGCCCTGTTCTGAGCCACGGTTCGCGGCCCGCCACCCGAGTGCACCTCGGGTGGCGGGCCGCATTGTTCCCGGTCAGGTGAGCATCCGGTCGCGCAGCGCGGCGAGGTGTTCGGCGGTGACCCCGGCGGAGCGGAGGTAAGCCGCCATGTCGCGGGAGCCGACCACGTCCGCGATGACCTCGGGCTCGGAAGTGCCGTGCTGGGCGATCAAGCCGTGCACCCGGGGAGTGTCGTCGGGCAGTCCGGCCGCAGCGCACAGCTCGGCGCGGCGGACGTGGGTGAGCGCGTAGTCGGCGGCGATGTCGGACGCGCCGACGCCGACCGCGGCCAGCAGGACCAGGGAGATCAGACCGGTGCGGTCGCGGCCGCTGCTGCAGTGCACCAGCACGCCGCCCGGCTCGGCTGCGGCGATCGCGGTCAGCACCTCGGCGACCTTCTGCGGGAAGCGGTCGAGGAACGCCCGGTAGTACAGCGGGGTGCAGGAGAGCGCGTTGTCCCAGCGCGTCCAGAACTCCGTGTCGGTGTGGTCGTCGAGCTCCACCGGGACGCCGGTCAGCCCGGCCGGGCGCCGTGCGGTGGTGGATTCGCCACCGGTGAGGTCGACGATCGTGCGCACGCCGTGCCGCTGCAGCGAAGCCCAGCCGTCGGCGGTCAGGCCGGCCGGGTCGTCGGAGCGGACCACTGCGCCCCATCTCGTTTCGCGACCGTCCTCGGTGCGGAGACCGCCGAGGTCCCGGGTGTTGAAGCAGCCGTCCCAGAAGAGTTGCCGTTCCGCGTTCATGATCGTGGGACGCCGCTCCCGCATTCGGGTTGTGCCGGAAAACGAACAGCGCCGCCCCGCTCGGGGACGGCGCTGCTGTTGAACAGGTGTCAGGTCGCGCTGTACTTGGTGCTGCAGGGCGCCATGCCCTCCTGGACGCCGATGCGGAACGCCTCCACGCGGGCGAACCCGACGGGGACCTGCTTGCCGTTGACGTCGGCCGCGATCAGGCTGTTCTCGCCGAGCAGCGCGGCCACGCCCTCGTCGATGTCCTCCGCCACGACGCGCAGGCTGCCGACCGGGTTGCGCTTGCCGATCGGGTCCTCCACCAGCAGCCCGCTCCAGGCGCCGACCATGCACGCCGTGCGCAGGCCGGCGGCCGGGTCGTCCAGCGTCAGGCCGGCCGCCTTCTGCACCGACAGCACGTACCGCGACGCCACCTGGGCGTAGGCGGCGAAGTCGCCGTAGCCGGACTCGGCGTCCTTGTTCGGCGGCGTGGCGATCTTCTGCAGCGCCGCGACGTCGAGCGCGATGGTGTTGGTGGACTCGCAGTAGGTCGCCGGAGCGGTGGGCTTCCGGTCGCGGCAGGTGGACTGGTCGGTGCTGATGCTCGGCGGCTCGGCGCCGGTGTCGCGGAAGACCTCCTGGAGGCTCTTCTCGACGGCGCTCAGGCCCTTCTGGTCCACCGGCAGATCGGTGTCCTGCCCGGTCTTCCACGAGCCGAACAGCGTGGTGCGCTTGGAGACGTCGTCGAAGTCCATCTGCCCGCAGCGCTGCGGGCCCTCGTCGAAGCCGTACTGGAAGGCGGTGACCCGGTCGAAGGCGCTGCCGTGCGCGTTGCTGCCCTGGAAGTCGGACTTGCCGGGCGCGTCCCGGATGAAGCTCAGCACGCCCATGACCTCGTTGAGGCCCTGCCCGGTGGAGATCTGGAAGTACTTGGAGGAGCCCTCGGCGACGTGCCGGAAGTAGGCGCCGGTGAAGCAGTCGGCCTGCTGCTCCAGCACGATCACCTGGTCGTTGCTGGAGGCAGTGCTGGCCCGGTGCTGCACGGCGTGCCCCATCTCGTGGGCGAGCACGGCGACCACGGCCATCGGCCCGAAGCTGTTGTCGAGCTCCGGGAGCAGCGTGCCGCGGTCCCACGCGATGAGGTCGTCCGGCGGGCAGTAGAAGGCGTTGACCACGCCCGCGGTGTTCTCCCCGCACACCTGCGCGCCGGGACCGCCCGCGTCGTAGGAGACCAGGCGCTTGACCGGCGCGAACCGCTTGCCCGGGAACGCCTTCGGGAAGACCGAGGTCCAGTAGTCGTCGATGTCGGCGACGGCGTTGCGGGCCAGCTTGTCCATCTCGCCGTTGTCGGTGCCCTCGACGGACAGCGGTGCGTCCGGAGCGCCCGGCTTCGGGCCGCTGGGACCGTTGCTGACCGGCAGCCCGGCGACCTCGGTGGTCGAGTAGCTGCCCATCGTGGTCGGGGTGCCGCTGATCTGCTGCGCGCAGCCGGCGACCAGCGCGATGCACGTGAACGCGGACATCGCGGTGCCGAGGAGCCGCCTCCGCCTTCGGTTTCCCATCGATACCCGTGCCACTGGCGCGCCCCATCCTGCTGCAGATGCCGAACTCCGCGCACCGGACGACCTGCGCCACCCAGTGCCCGGATCAGCCTATCGGTTGGCTGATCGGCTCCACGGCGATCTGGCGGATCCGGGAGATGACAGGAAGGTTCCCATGCTCGCACCACCTCGGAAGTGACAGGAAGGCTCCGTGCTCCGGCGAAACCGGCCGTCGGGTGACAGGAAGGTTCCCATGCTCGCAGCGGGTGCGAGGGCGGTTGACAGGAAAGTTCCCATGCTCGCAGCGGCGCTCAGCCGCAGGCGGGCGCGCCGCCGAGCATTCCGGTGCGGAAGGCGGCGATGCGGTCGAAGCCGGTCAGCTGGTTCGTGCCCTGGGCGTCGCGGCCGATGTCGTCGGAGTCGAGCACCACGGCCACCGCCTCGTCCAGATCGCCTTGCGCCAGCCCGGGTTGTGCCGCGGTGTACGCGCCGGTGAGGCAGACGATCTGCTTGCTCGCATCCGCGCCGGTGGTCGGGCGGCCGAGGGCGGCGTTGGCGGTCAGCGCGAACTTCGCGGCGAGCAGGGTGGTGACGGCTTGGTCGCCGATGTCGGCGTGGGCCTCGGCGAGCGCGGGGCGGTCGAGGGCGAGCTCCGGCGGTGTCCACTGCGCGTCGACGAGGCCGCTGAAGTACCCCGAGATGCTCTCAGTGCGCAGCGCTTCGTCCAGCGGGATGTTGGGCCCGTCGGGTGGCAGCGCGGCTAGCGGCGTCTCGGTCACCTCGGTGCAGCGGCGCGGGCCGTTGGCGTAGCCGTCCTGGAACGCCGTGACGCGTTCGAAGGCGGTGCCGTGCGCGTCGGTGCTGTTGGTGCTCACGGGGTCGCGGAAGAGCGTGATCGCGCGCAGCGCTCGGTCGAGCTGCTCGTCGTTGATGCGTAGGCGCTCCGAGCGGCCGTCGGTGACTGAGCGCACGTAGGCGCCTGCGAAGCAGTCAGCCATGGCTTCGAGGCGCACGGGTGCTGCGTCGGTGTCGAGGCCTGCGCGCTTCTGCACGGCGTGGCCGATCTCGTGCGCGAGCACCACCACGACCGAGGCATCTCCGTAGTGCTCTTGAAGCACCGGTAGGAGTGCTGTGCGGTCCCAGGCGATGGCGTCGACCGTGGCGCAGTAGTACGCGTTGCCCTCTAGATCGCTCACGTCCGCCGAGCAGGGCGGGGCCGTTTCCGTGCCGTTGGTGTCGACGGAGAAGAAACCGCCGTCGAGGTTGCGCCACGGCGTGCCGAACACCGCCGGGTACTGCTCGTTCCAGTAGTCCTGGACGTCGGTGACGACGGTGGCGGCCAGGCGGTCGGTGCCGCCGTGATCGGTGCCGTGGACGAACGCCGGGTCGACGGTGTGATCGGCCACAGGTGGCGGTTCCGGGGGCGCTGCCGCGCACGAGCCGATGAGCAGCAAGATCATCATCATGACCGGTGTCCACGCGCGCACAGCGGCAAGCTTCCCACCCGATGCGGCGGTTGGTACGTCCGCACGTGCCGCTCCGGTCCGGTATATGGTCCGCTCCCGTGAGAGCCGTCCACCGTTTCACCGTGCGCGCCCACCTGCCCGAGCCGTTGAGCGCTCTCGGCACGTTGGCGACCAACCTCCGCTGGGCCTGGCACCCGCCGACGCAGGACCTGTTCGCGGCGGTCGATCCGCGGGTGTGGTCGGCGGTCGGCGGTGACCCGCTGCGCCTGCTCGCCGAGGTGCCCGCCGACCGGCTGCGGCAGCTGGCCGGGGACGAGGACTTCCTGGCCCGCACCCGCGCCGTCGCCGACGACCTGCGCCGCTACCGGACGGTGCCGCGCTGGTACCAGCAGCGGCAGGACGAGGGCGCCGCGCTGCCCGACTCGATCGCCTACTTCTCCATGGAGTTCGGCCTCACCGAGGCGCTGCCGAACTACTCCGGCGGTCTCGGCGTGCTCGCCGGGGATCACCTGAAGGCCGCCTCCGACCTGGGCGTACCGCTGATCGGCGTGGGGCTGCTGTACCGGTCGGGCTACTTCCGGCAGTCGCTGTCCGCCGAGGGCTGGCAGGTCGAGCACTACCCGGTGCTGGATCCGCGCGGCCTGCCGCTGGAGATGCTGACGGCCGAGTCCGGCGAGCCGGTGCTGGTGCGGGTGGCGATGCCCGCCGGGCGCACCCTGCACGCCCGGATCTGGAAGGCGCAGGTCGGCCGGGTGCCGCTGCTGCTGCTGGACAGCGACCTGCCGGAGAACGACGACGATCTGCGCAGCACCACCGACCGGCTCTACGGCGGCGACGCCGAGCACCGCATCCGCCAGGAGATCCTGGCCGGCATCGGCGGCATGCGCGCGGTCCGCGCCTACTGCGCGCTTACCGGGCACCCGCAGCCCGAGGTGTTCCACACCAACGAGGGCCACGCCGGGTTCCTCAGCCTGGAGCGGGTGCGGGAGCTGCAGGAGGAGCCAGGTCTGCAGTTCGACCAGGCGGTGGCGGCGGTGCGCGCCGGGACGGTGTTCACCACGCACACCCCGGTGCCGGCCGGCATCGACCGGTTCCCGGTGGACCTGGTGCGGCACTACTTCGGCGACGGTTCCGCGCAAGCGCTGCTGCCCGGCGTGCCGACCGATCGGGTGCTGGCCATGGGAGCCGAGGACAACCCCGGCATGTTCAACATGGCGCACATGGGGTTGCGGCTCGCGCAGCGCGCCAACGGCGTCTCGGAGCTGCACGGCGAGGTCATCCGCAAGATGTTCCGCGGGCTGTGGCCGGGTTTCGGGCTGGAGGAGGTCCCGATCAGCTCGGTGACCAACGGCGTGCACGGGCCCACCTGGTCGGCGCGGGAGCTGGGCAAGCTGCTCGGCGAGTCCGAGATGGACAGCGGGGCCGGGCTGCGCGGCATGGAACCGGTGAGCGATTCGCTGCTGTGGGAGCTGCGCTGCTCGCTGCGGCAGCGGCTGGTCGACGAGGTGCGCCGCAGGTTGCGCGCCGCGTGGTTGCGGCGCGGTGCGTCGGACCTGGAGCTCGGCTGGTGCGATTCGGTCTTCGACCCGGACGTGCTGACCATCGGTTTCGCCCGTCGGGTGCCGACCTACAAGCGCGCGACGCTGATGCTGCGCGACACCGACCGGCTGCGGGAGCTGCTGCTGGACGCCGACCGCCCGGTGCAGATCGTGGTGGCGGGCAAGTCGCACCCGGCCGACGAGGGCGGCAAAGCGATGATCCAGCGGATCGTGAAGTTCGCGGATCAGGCCGACGTGCGGCACCGCATCGTGTTCCTGCCCGACTACGACATGTCCCTGGCCCGCTACCTGGTCTCCGGTTGCGACGTGTGGCTGAGCAACCCGGTGCGGCCGCTGGAGGCCTGCGGCACGTCGGGGATGAAGGCGGCGCTCAACGGCGGGCTGAACCTGTCGGTGCGCGACGGCTGGTGGGACGAGATGCACGACGGGCACAACGGCTGGGCGATCCCCAACGCCGACGGTGTCAGCGATCCCAACCGGCGCGACGACCTGGAATCCGCGGCGCTGTACGAGCTCATCTCCGAGCACGTGGCCCCGATGTTCTACGAGCGCAACACCGACGGCGTGCCGGGCAAGTGGATGTCGATGGTGCGCCACACCCTGGCCACGCTCGGCCCGCGGGTGCAGGCGTCCCGGATGATCCGCGAGTACGTCGACCACCACTACGCCCCGGCCGCCCGGTCGATGCGCGCCATGACCGCCGACGACTTCCGCGGGGCGCGGGAGATCGCCGACTACCGGGCGCGGCTGCAGGCGGCGTGGACCTGGGTGCGGGTCAGCGATACCGAGATGTCGGTGGCCGACGGGACGCCGCTGCTCGGCGGGCAGGTGACGGTGCGGGCCAGGGTCGACCTGGCCGGTCTGGATCCGTCCGATGTGGACGTCGAGGTGGTGGTGGGCCGGGTCGACGACTCCGACGTGCTGCACGACTTCATCGCGGAGTCGATGAGTCCGGTCGCCGACGGCCGCTACGAGGCGACGGTGACGCTGCCGCACGCCGGACCGGCCGGCTACACGGTCCGGGTGCTGCCGCGGCACCCGCTGCTGTCCGGGCCGGCCGAACTCGGCAAGGTCGTCCTGGCCGGATGATCGTGAGCGTTCCGGGGCGTTCCAGCACCCCGGAACGCTCACGAGGTCAGACCGCGGCCCGGGCGCACGGCGCGGTGCTGGGCCGCGCGGTCCGGTGCTGCAGGTAAGCCGCCCACGCGGTGGCGAGCAGGGCTGCCGCACCGATCGCGGCGCCGACCCAGGCCACCGAGGCGAAGCCGAGGCCTGCGCTGATGGCCAGGCCGCCCATCATCGGGGCGAGCGTGTTGCCGATGTTGAAGGCCGAGGTGTTGCCTGCGCCGACCAGCGTCGGCGCACCCGGCGCGAGGGCGAACACCCGCGATTGCAGGGCCGGGTTGGTGACGAATCCGCTCACGCCCAGCGCGAAGACGAGCGCGGTGGTGATCAGCACGTTGTCCCCGGCTACCGCGAGCAGCGCGGAAGACAGCACCAGGACGCTCAGGCCGAACAGCAGGGTGCGGATCGGGTGCGCCTGCGCCGTCCGGCCGCCGATCGACATGCCGAGCAGACCGCCCGCGCCGAACAGCGCCAGCTGAGCCGGAACCCACTGGGCGGACAGCCCGGTCACCCCGGTCAGCAGCGGGGCGAGGTAGCTGAAGGTGACGATGACCGAGCCGAAGGTCAGCGCGGTGACCACGTAGGACAGCCACAGCTGCGGCCGGGCCATCGCGCGCAGTTCGGCTGCGGTGCTGCGGGTTTCGCCTCGTGCTTCAGCGCTCTCGCGGATCGTGAGCAGTGAGCAGACGAGGCTGACCGCGGTCAGCGCGGCGACTGCCCAGAACACCGAGCGCCAGCCGGTGAACTGGCTGAGGACGGTGCCCGCGGGCACGCCGACGATGGTGGCCAGCGTCAGCCCGCTGGCGATGACCGCGACCGCCCGGCTCCGGGCGTCCGGTGCGACGAGCCCCACCCCGGTCGCCACCGCCACGGCCCAGAAACCGGCGTAGGACACCGCGCTGATGATGCGGGTGGCGAACAGGACCCAGTAGCCCGGGGCGAGCGCGCCCACGACGTGCGCGCCGATGAAGACGAGCTGCAGCGCCACCAGCGTGGTCCGGCGCGGCCAGCGCATCGTGGCGATGGCCAGCAGCGGGGCGCCGACGACCATGCCGACGGCGAAGGCGGAGATCAGCAGGCCTGCGTCCGGGATGGAGACCCGCAGGTCGGAGGCGATGTCGGGGAGCAGTCCGGAGAGCATGAACTCCGAGGTGCCCTGGGTGAATATGCCCAGCCCCAGGACGTAGATGGCGAGCGGCACGGGACCTCCAGCTCGGTGTCGATCAGTTGCGGGCACCGACGCTAGCAGCGTTTTGAAGCGAACGATTCAAAAATGTGAGGTTTTCGTCCAACTGCTTCAAAACGGCTAGGATGGCGGTATGGCCAGGCCGCGGAAGTTCGACGAAGCCCGCGTCATCGACGCGGCGATGGACACCTTCTGGCGTCGCGGGTACGAGGCGACCTCCACCCGCGACCTCAGCGAGACGACCGAGCTCGGGCCGTCCAGCCTCTACAACGCCTTCGGCGACAAGCACGGGCTCTACCTGCGCAGCCTGCGCAAGTACCAGGAGACGGCCACGGTCGAGCAGGTGGCGCTGCTGCGCGCCCCCGGACCTGTCGCGGACCGGCTGCGGAACCTGCTGACCACCGGGATCGACACCGACCTCTCCGGCACCGACCGGCCGGGCTGCTTCGCCATCAATGCCGCCATCGAGCGCGCCGCGGGCGACCCGGACGTCCGCGACGAGGTGCGGCGGAACTTCGCGACGGTGGAGGAAGCGCTGCGCGAAGTCCTCGCGGAAGGCCAGCGGTCCGGTGAGATCGACCCGGGCCGCAGCGCGGAAGTCCTGGCCCGCCAGGTGCTCAGCACGTACTACGGCCTGCGAGTGCTGGCCAGGGTCCAACCGGACCGCGCGGCGCTGCTGGACGTGGTGGACAACCTCCTCGAATCCGCGCGACCGAGAGCGGAGCGCTGACGAACGAGCGACGCTGGCCGGATTCCTCGACCGCCGGCGGGAAACCCGGCTGCTTTGGCGGGTTCGCGGTCGCGGCGACGTGAGCTATCGGACGGGTGCGGGACGTCGCGCCAGCTGGAGGTCCTGCGGGGCATCACAGGCTTTCTGCCACCGCCGCAGCCAAGCGCGCGGCGTCCTGGTCTCCGGCGTTGAGGGCGCGCTTGGTGGTGCCGCGGTAGGCGGCCCGTCCCGGCTTCGGGTCGTCGATGAGGCCGATGATGGGGCGGACTGCGGCGTCCGGGCGCTGGCCCAGCAGTTTTCCGAGCACGGCGGCGGCGATGCGCATGCCCTTGCCGACCTCCCCGGCGAAGCTGGAACGCACCAGCCGGGTCGGCCCCCAGGTGATGTAGGCGAGGTTCGGGTTGTCGTCGGTGGCGAGGACGCCGAGGAGCTCGTTGGCGCGACGCTGCTGCGCGTTGGAGCGCTTGAAGGTGAACCCGCGGACCATCTCCAGGTCCTCGAAATCCACCGCATCGGCTCGCGCACCTGGGACGGCGGTGTTCACGACCACCGGCCGTTCGGCCGCGCGCAGCAGCGGGGCGAGCCCGGTGACGAGTACGTACTTGCTGAGGAAGAACAACGCCCAGGACGCCTCGTGTCCTTCGGTCGTGGTCTGCCGTTGCTGCCGGATGAAGGAGGCGGCTAGCACCAGGGCGTCGATGCGCGCGTGGTGTGCCAGGAGGTGGTCGACCACGCGACGGCTGTCGGCGACCAGGGACAGGTCGGCCGCGATGAACTCCGCCCGCGCCGCCGCGGACGGATCGTCGCTGGTCACGGCCGCAACCAGGGTGTCGAACTTGCTGCGGCTCCTGCCGATCACCGTGACCTGGTCACCGGCTGCGAGGTAGTGGCGCGCCAGGGCCGCGCCCATGCCGTCGGTGCCCCCGGTGATCACGATCGTGTTCATCTCGTCCCGAGCCTCTCCGTAGCGGAACACATGTTCCGATTCAGCGTAGCACCAAGCGGAACACGTGTTCCGAATCGCTATAGTGGAGGGATGGCACAGGACCGCAAGCAGCGCCGAGACGCCGCCGCCAACCGGGAGCGCATCCTGGCTGCGGCCGACGATGCGTTCCGGCAGTCCGGCATGGCCGTGGACATGCGGGCCGTCGCGGCAGCGGCCGGCGTCGGCGTCGGCACGCTCTACCGGCACTTCCCCACCCGCGAGCACCTCGTGCAGGCCGTGACGGGGGTCGATCTCGCCGCACTCGCGCAGGTCGCCCTGCCCGCTGGATCTTCCGCGATCGACGGCCTCCGCGAGTTCTTCACCACCACGATCACCGGTCTGGCCGCCAACCAGGCGATGGTCGACGTACTGGCCGGTGGCCGCCCGTCAGATGCGGACCTCGAGCGATGTCGCGTCCACCTCACCGAGATCGGCCAGGAAGCCGTTGACCGCTCCCGCACCGACCGGACTCTCGCTCCCGATGTGACGGCGAACGACATCGCCTACCAGCTCCTCGGGCTCATCCGCATCGCGCAGCTGATGCCCCACGGCGAGCCAAGCGCGATCGAGCACCAGGTGGAACTCACGCTCCGCGCGCTCGCCGCGAACTGACCGCGGCCGCTCAGACCCCGGCGCGGAAGCTCCGGCGTGATGCGCAGCCGCCGTATTCTGGCCTGCTGGGCCGATTGCGCGATCTTGAAATCGAACGCCTGGCGCCACCCTGACGGGCACCAGCGGCGAGCGGGTCTTCGAGCGGGACGGAGGGCGGTGCGTTGAATGCGGTACGGACTTCGAGATCCAGTACGACCACGTCATCCCGGTGGCGCTCGGCGGCAGCTCGACCGAGGAGAACCTCCAGCTGCTGTGCGCGCTGCAAGCAGGAGAAGGGCGCGGACCTGTGATTCCCCGGCTCGTCAGACGCCGGCCCGGAAGGTGCGGCGGTAGGCCAGGGGAGCGACGCCGATCGCGGCGTTGAGGTGCTGGCGCAGCGAGGCCGCCGTGGCGAAGCCGACCTGCGCGGCGATCTCGTCGATCGGCAGGTCGCTGGACTCCAGCAGGTGGCGGGCCCGGGCGACGCGCTGCTGGGTGAGCCACCGGCCCGGGCTGACCCCGACCTCGTCGCGGAACCGGCGGGCGAAGGTGCGGCCGCTCATCCGCGCATGCTCGGCGAGATCGGCGAGCGACAGCGGCAGCTGCAGGTTCGCGAGCGCCCAGGTGCGGGTCGCGGCGGTGCTGGATTCCGCGGGGTCGGGCACCGGACGCTCGATGTACTGGGCCTGGCCGCCTTCCCGCCACGCCGGCACGACGCACGTGCGGGCCACCTGGTTGGCGACCTCGCTGCCGTGGTCGTTGCGCACCACGTGCAGGCACACGTCCACGCCCGAGGCGGCGCCCGCCGAGGTCAGCACGTCGCCGTCGTCGACGAACAGCACGTCCGGATCCAGCCGGACCGCGGGGAAGAGGCGGCGGAACAGGTCCGTCAGCCGCCAGTGCGTGGTCGCCAGGCGGCCGTCGAGCATCCCCGCTGCGGCGAGGGCGAACGCGCCCGTGCAGATCGACACGATGCGGGTGCCCGGCCGGATCAGCGCGAGCGCGTCGGCCACCGGCTGCGGCAGCTCGGCGACGAGCAGGGACATGTCGTACGGCGGGATCACCACGGTGTCCGCGGTGCGCAGCAGTTCCGGGCCGTGCTCGACGGCGATCGCGAAATCGGCTTCGCTGCGCACCGGCCCGCCGTCGACGGAGCAGGTGAGGACCTCGTAGCGGCCGTCGGCGCTGCCGAACACGCGCTGCGGAACGCCGAGCTCGAACGGGTACACGCCGTCGAGCGCCAGCACCACGACTCGATGCATGGCACGATCCTATCGAATGTTGGCATTCATGCCATTTCGCGGCGGGCGCCGATGCGGCAGCCTCGAGGCATGAGCAAAACGATGCGCGCGATCAGCCAGGACGAACTCGGCGGCCCGGAGGTGCTGCACGAGGTGGAGCTGCCGCGCCCCGAGCCCGATACGAGCGAGGTGCTCGTCCGGGTGCGCGCGGCCGGTCTCAACCCGACGGACTGGAAGCACCGCGCACACGAGCTGTTCCTCGGCAAGCCCCCGTACGTGCTCGGCTGGGACGTCTCCGGCGTGGTGGAGGCAGTCAGCGCCGGGGTCACCCTGCACAAACCGGGCGACGAGGTGTTCGGCATGCTGCCCTACCCGCACGGCGTCGGCTCGCACGCCGAGTACGTCACCGGACCGGCGCGCGCGTTCGTCCCGAAACCGTCCGAAGTGGACCACGTGCAGGCGGGTGCGATTCCGCTGGCGGCCCTGACCGCCTGGCAGGCGCTGGTGGACACCGCGCAGGTGCGGGCCGGGCAGCGAGTGCTGATCCACGCCGCCGCCGGCGGCGTCGGGCACCTGGCCGTGCAGATCGCCAAAGCACGCGGCGCGCACGTGATCGGCACGGCGAGCGCGGGCAAGCACGAGTTCCTGCGCGGCCTGGGCGCCGACGAGCTGATCGACTACCGGGAGGTCGACTTCGTCGAGGCGGTCAGCGACGTCGACGTGGTGCTGGACACCATCGCGGGCGACTACCGCAGCAGGTCGCTGCGCACCCTCCGGCCCGGCGGACTGCTCGTCTCCATCCTCCCCTACGCCGGGGACGAGCTGGCGGCCGAAGCCGAGGAACTGGGAGTGCGCGCCGAAATCCTGCTCGTCGAAGCCGATCAGGCGGGCATGCGCGCCATCGCCGACCTCGTGGCAAAGGGGCAGCTGCGCGCCGAGATCGCCGGGACGTTCCCGCTCGCGGAAGCGGCCAAGGCGCACGCGCTGGGCGAAACCAACCGCACCGCTGGAAAGCTCGTCCTGACCGTGGACTGAGTCACGCCACGGAAAGCCGTTGGCGGGTTTCGGTGACGCGCGGCGACCACGGGGCCAGCTCCTCGGCCTTGCCCAGCGCCTCGCGCGCGGCGGCGTTGTCGTGGCAGGCCATGTGCGCGCGGGCCAGCGTGACCAGGTCGTCGGCGCGGGAGAGCGGGGTGTGGTTGTAGTCCGCGCCGGTCTGCGCGAGGCGGACGGCGGACTCCGGATCGCCCTCGATCAGCGCCAGCAACGCGTTGCTGCCGCTGAGCTCGAACTCGGGGTAGCCGAGCTTGACGGCGTCCTCCAACGCCTTCTTCGCGGTCGGCAGCAGGGATTCGGCCGGCAGCTGCCCCGCCTCGACGGCCTTGAAACCGAGACCCGCCAACCCGGCGAGCAGGTAGGACATCTTGCGCGGCGGGAGATCGCCGTTCTCCGACAGGTACTTGAGCAGCAGCAGAACCCCGGGCGCGTACTCGCCGCGCGCCTCCAGCACCGAAACCTGGCACGACATCGTGGCGTTGAGCCCGGGGTGCTTCTCAGCGAGCTCGTCGGCGTAGGACTGCGCCTGATCGATCTCCCCGCGGCGCAACGCCTCGTAGGCGCGAGCGGCCAGCGGCGCGGCGATGAACTCGGAGCGTTCGGCGCCGTCCAGGCGGGGCAGCGAGAAGAGCAGCCAACCGGTCGAAGTGGTCAGCGGAACCCGCTGCGGCCAGAGCTTGTAGAGCATCAGCGGAGTGACGGCCACGGTGAACCCGCGCCAGAACGCCGAATCGGTCAGCAACCAGCCGCCGACGACCACCGCGACACCGACCACGGCCGACAACAACCCGGCCAGCCAGCAGCGCAGGATCACCGGCGACCGCCACGGACCGATCTGGGCGCGCAGCGTGATCGGCAGCGCTCGCACCGTGAAGGTCACGCGCTTGGGAGTCCACGACGCGACTTCGCGCATGGCGCCGAAGATCACGTGCCGCACTCGCAGGCCGAAGACGACGGCTCCGGCGATCAACCCGAGCTGCGTGATCATCGGCAGCAGCACCACCCCGGCGAGAGCGCCGGCCAACGCCACGGCGGTCCCGGCGAAACCGGTGCTCGCGATCGCCTCGACGAGAGCAACGGCGACGGCTCCGGCGAACGCGGCTAACACCCACGGGCGGAACAACAAACTCTGTGCTTGCACAAGGTCGGAAGCGTACGGGACGCAGCAGGTGCCCATACCCCTTTCACCCAGGACAGCCCCGTCGACACCTTGCGAGCATGGGAACTTTCCTGTCGCCGACACCGCGGCCCGTTGCTGCGAGGATGGGAACCTTCCTGCCATCTGTGACAGGAAGGTTCCCATGCTCGCGGTGCGCCGCCGGGTCAGCCGGCGGTGGTGGTGACCGGGAGTCCGGCGGCCTTCCAGGCCCGGAAGCCACCGGCCAGGTCGGTGGCCCGGCGCAGGCCGAGTTCCTTGGCCTGGGCCGCGGCGAGGCTGGAGGCGTAGCCCTCGTTGCACACGAGGACCACCGGGCGGTCCGGGTGCAGGCCGTCGAGGCGGTGGCCGCCGGACGGGTCCAAGCGCCATTCCAGGACGATGCGCTCGACCGTCAGCGCGCCGGGGATCTCGCCTTCGGCGAGCCGGTCGGACTGCGGCCTGATGTCGATGATCAGGCCGCCTTCCTGCTGCAGGGCCAGGGCTTCCCGCGGTGAGACCCGGGCCAACTTCTCCCTGGATTCGGCCAGCAGGTGGTCGATGCCGAACGGGCCGGGCGTGATCTCCGGTCGGCGTTGGGCCGGGATGGTGGTCACTGGTCCGCCTCGCAGTCCCGCCTGTCCCATGTCCGCCTCTCCGCGTTTTTCAGTGGTGGTTGCGACTGCGGTCGTTCTCGCGTTTCGCGGTTTCTTGTGGCTGGGTTGCATCACGGTCCCCTTAGGTGCGGTTGAGCAGGACTCCGGTTGGTACGAGGGGTGTCATCCGTGCCCTTTCGGCAGTCGGTGCGCGTGCCGCGGTGGGATTGGCGGCACCTCGGACAGGTCTGAGTAGTAGTGGACCGGCAGCAGTGGCGGCGAGTAGGCGTGCACGCTCGCCGAGTTCACCGAGCTGACGTTGCGGACCTGGTGGGCGCGGCCGCTGCCGAACCCGATGCTCGCTCCGACGTCGTGGTGCGAGGTGCGGACCGGGCCCGCCGGGTAGCGGTAGTCCTCGCGGAGCGCACCGAAGAGCACGGAGAACGAGCCGGACGCACCGCCGTGGTCGTGCGGTGCGGTCCCCTGGCCGGGAGCCCACGACAGCAGCCACAGCTCGACTCCTGCGGTCAGGCCGAGCTTGGCCCACCAGCGGTTCTCGTCGTCGATGCGGACGATGTCGAGCAGCGGGCCGGTCAGCTCGGAGGTGACCAGGCTGGTCAGGTCGCGCAGCTCGCGGGGCGTCCACAACTGGTGGTCCGGGCGGATCAGGTCGCGCAGCAGGGGCAGGTCGAGGGCGGGGTGCAGTTCCGCCGCGCCGGGTTCGGGCAGGGATTCGGTGGGGGTGTACTCGGACAGGTGGGCGGTTTGCTGATCGGGCCGGTGCTGCTGCACAGCGCTCATGGCGTGTCTCCAGTTCGTGTCTTGCGGAGAGCGCGGCACGACACGACCTGCCCCGCGTTCGAAGCGGGGTGGTTCAGCGGTGGGGTGATTCGTCGAGCCGCGCGAACGGACCTGGAAAGCGGTTTGACCGCTTCAGCAACAGGCGGCGGTGACGACCCGGAACAGGTCGATCACGCGATCGCGGGTGAGCAACGAATCGGACACGTCAGCGATCGTGGCACGGCGGGGTGGCCCGCGCCAGCACCGGCGGCACCTTCCCGAATGCTGGGCGGCACCGTTTGCCGAGCCCTGGACGTGTGTCACCCGGCTGAGCGAGCGCTGGGTGCTCCCGCCCGCAGCCGCCGTGGCTGCGGACGGAACAATGGAGCGCGGAGCGGACCGGCCGACGGCCTGCGCGGTCGGCGGATCGACACGAACCGGGGGCGCCACGACCAGGCGCTGCGGTCAGTGACAGCGGGGAGGTAGACGTGGACGACCTGGTCATCCGGATGGATGGCGTCGGTGTTCGGCGGGGAAAGACCACGCTGGTGGCCGACGTGAACTGGTCGGTGGAACTCGACGAGCGCTGGGTGGTGCTCGGGCCCAACGGCGCGGGCAAGACGACGCTGCTGAAGATGGCCAGCACCGAGATGCACCCGAGCGACGGCACCGTCGACGTGCTCGGCGAGCGGCTGGGCAAGACCAACGTCTTCGAGCTGCGGCCCCGCATCGGGCTGTGCTCGGCGGCCCTGGCAGCCCGCGTTCCCGGTGACGAACTGGTTCGCGACGTCGTCGTCAGCGCCGGCTACTCGGTCCTCGGCCGGTGGCGCGAGGAGTACGACGACCTGGACACCGACCGCGCCGCGGAGCTGCTCGACCTGCTCGGCGTCGCGCACCTGGCCGACCGCGAGTTCGCCACGCTGTCGGAAGGGGAGCGCAAGCGCACCACGATCGCGCGCGCCCTGATGACCGACCCCGAGCTGCTGCTGCTGGACGAGCCGGCGGCCGGGCTCGACCTGGGTGGTCGCGAGGACCTGGTCGCGCGGCTGTCCGCGCTGGCCATGGATCCCGACGCGCCCGCGTCGGTGCTGGTCACCCACCACGTCGAGGAGATCCCGCCCGGCTTCACCCACGGTCTGCTGCTCCGCGACGGGCGCATCGTCGCGCAGGGGCTGCTCGACGACGTGCTCACCGAGGACAACCTGTCCAAGACCTTCGACCAGGACCTGGAACTGCAGCGCAGCGGCGACCGCTTCTTCGCCCGCCGACGCGGCTGAAAGCTCGCGCCAGGCCGCGCCTTGCGTGGCGGCTGGGCTTTCACGCGGGCTGCGCTGAGATCCGTGACACAGCAGTTGCGGCGCTGGGCGCGATAGCCTGCCCGGCGAGGTGGCGGTTCGACGAGGAGGATGCCGCGTGGGCGAGTTCGTCAGGCTTGAGGTGGACGGCGCGATCGGGACGATCCGGCTGGATCGTCCCAAGATGAACGCGCTGAACCGGCAGATCGAGGTCGAGCTGCGGGACGTCGCGCTCGAAGCCGCCGAGCGCGACGACATCCGCGCCGTGATCGTCTACGGCGGGGAGAAGGTCTTCGCCGCAGGCGCGGACATCAAGGAAATGGCCGAGATGTCCTACGCCGACATGGCCAGCAAGGAGCAGCGCGGCCTGTCCGATGCGATGAGCCAGGTCGCAGCGATCCCGAAGCCGACCGTCGCGGCGCTCACCGGCTACGCCCTCGGTGGCGGTTTCGAGCTGGCCCTGAGCTGCGACCGGCGCATCGCCGCGGACAACATCAAGGTCGGGCAGCCGGAGATCCTGCTGGGCGTGATCCCGGGGGCCGGCGGCACGCAGCGGCTGGCGCGGCTGATCGGGCCGAGCAAGGCCAAGGACATCATCTACACCGGCCGGTTCGTCGACGCGCAGGAGGCGTTGTCGCTGGGCATGGTCGATGAGCTGGTGCCCGCCGACGAGGTCTACGCGGCCGCGCGGCGGTGGGCCGAGCAGTTCACCAACGGTGCCGCTCGCGCCCTGGCCGCGGCCAAGGCCGCGATCGACGGCGGGCTGGACCTCGACCTGGCCAACGGTCTGAAGCTGGAGACGCACCTGTTCGCGGGCACGTTCGCCACCGAGGACCAGAAGATCGGCATGCGCTCGTTCATCGAGAACGGGCCGGGCAAGGCGAAGTTCACCGGCAACTGAGCCCGGCACGCCGCACTGCGCGGCATACCGGTCACGGCTGTTCCGACGCCTCGGCGAACCACCGTTCGCCGAGGCGTCGGCGTTTCCCGGCTCAGCGGTGGACGGTCACCGCTGATCGTTCGCGCAGAGCTCCGCTCGGAGCACATCGGTGAAGATGCCGATCGGGTCGTCCCAGCCGCCGGTCGTCCAGTCGCCGTTGACGTTCGTCGTGATGAACCGCCTGCCGTCGCGGGTGCCGTACGCGTACGACCACGAGCCGAAGATCGCACCGCCCATGCCCCAGGCGGTTGTGCCGCCCGGGAGCGTCACCGAGGAGACGCCCAGACCGTAGGTGGTGCGCGGAATCCAGTTCTCGGCGACGACCGTGGTGAACATCTCCCGCTGCTGTTCCGCGGGCAGGAGCCGGCCGCCGAGCAGCGCTGCGAAGAACTCGTTCAGGTTTCCGGCCGTGGAGATCATGCCGCCCGCCGCCCAGAACGGTGTCGTGTCCATCTCGGTGACGTCGTAGATCTCGGCACCGGGATCCGGCTGGTGCAACTTCGTGTAGTGCCGGGAGTGCGGGCCGCGTATCGACTGGTCGTTCCCGCGCGGCAGGTAAGTCCCGTCCAGGCCGAGCGGCTGGGCGATCCGCTGGGTGATCTCGTCGGCCAGCCGGCGGCCCGTCACCCGCTCGACGATCATTCCGGCGAGGACGTAGTTGGTGTTGGAGTACGCCCAGCCGGCACCGGGTTCGAAGTCCGCCGGACCGGACATGGCGATCTGCACGAGCTGTTCGGGGGAATAGCTCTCGCGCTGGCTCAGCGCTTCTTGGTCGCGGGTGTAGTCGAAGATCCCGCTGGTGTTGTTGAGCAGCTGCCGGAGGGTGATCCTGCTGGCGTCGTGGCCGTTTCCGCGGACCGCGCCGGGCAGCAGCTGCGCCACGGTGTCGTCCAGGCCCAGCTTCCGCTCGGACACGAGTTGCAGCACCACCACGGCCACGAACGTCTTGGTGATGCTGCCGATGCGGAAGCGGTGCTCCGGCAGGCGCGCACCACCGGCCTCGGTGTCGGCCACACCTGCGGAGCCGAACCAGCGCAGGTCGCCGGTGCGGGCCTCGGCGAGGATGCCCGGGACACCGCCTTCGGTCACCGCCCGGTCGAGCAAGCGCTCGACCGCGGTGTGGTCGTTTTCGGCCGTTGAGGACGGTGCCGGGGCGGTTCTGGGGACGGGTTTCGTCATGGTCGACGCCTCTGCTCGATTCGGTTCGGTCGAAGGGACGCTACGTTTCGGTTTCCGGATGAAGAAAGCTTTGAGGCCGGAAAAATGCCTCTGGGGCAACGATTTTCCGAGGTTTGTTGCAATGGAATGCCAGCGAACGCAACCGTTGTCGGGCGGTCGTTGCAATGCGCTGCCGGTGATTGCAAACTGAGCTCGATCACCGAGTCGAACGGAGGCGGGACGCGGATGCCGGGAGGCAGGCTGACCGAGCTGGATCGTCAGCGCATCGCAGCCGGACTGGCAGAACGGCTCGGGTACGCCGAGATCGCCCGGCAGCTCGGCAGGCCGACCTCCACGATCAGCCGCGAGGTGGCGCGCAACGGCGGCCCTGCTGGCTACCGAGCGGACTACGCCCACCTGGCCACCGAACACCGAGCGCGGCGGCGCAAGTCGGCACAAGCCCCGCACGGTCCGGGTGAAGCCGTTGCGCACGGGCGTGATCCCGAGGCGGTGCACGGCTTCGTGGAGCAGTTCGCCGCACTGATGGTGCGGAGCGGACTGCCGAGGATGGTGGCCCGGGTGCTCGCCTGCCTGGTCACCACCGACTCCGGGGCGCTCACCTCCGCCGAACTGGTTCAGCGGTTGCGGGTCAGCCCAGCGTCGGTGTCCAAGGCCATCGGTTACCTCGAAGGGCTGGAAGTGATCAGGCGGGAGCGTGACGCGCGGGCGCGTCGCGAGCGGTACTCCATCGATGACGATGTGTGGCACCGCACGTGGCTGGTGAGCACTCGGAAGCAGGCCAGCTGGGCGGAGACGGCCGCGCGCGGAGCCGAGGTCTTCGGCGCCGGCACACCGGCCGGAGCTCGCCTGACCAGCATGGGCTCCTTCTTCGCACGGGTTCGCGACAGCATGGCCGGTGACCGCGCGGACGCTGCGATCGGCGATGCCCGCACGGTGCTTGCCGCGCTCGTGCACGCGGGCGAGCCGCTCACCGCAGATGAGCTGGCCGAAGTGCTGGATTGGCCGCTGGACCGGGTCTCCGCCGCCCTCCGCGCAGCCGAACAGCGCCCGGAGATCAGCGATCCGGTCGTGCTCCGGAACGCTGGGAGCGGTGCGTACACCGTCGCCACCAGGAGCGACCGGCTCACTGCGGCGCAGCGCGAAGCAATCCGCCGCCTCGGCCTCGGCAGGCACCGTCCTCCCGGCACCGCGAACCGCTGATCGCCGGGTGCCGGTTGAGGCGATTCGGTGGTGTGTTCGGCGTCCGGTGTGAGGTGGCGAAAATCAGCGGCAGGGGTGACGGTGCCTTCTCTATGCTTGTCCGGAGTATGGGTACGTCTGTGAAATCTCCGCTCGCTGATCTGCGGGACCGCTTGCCCGAGCTGATGCTGCACGACCAGCGTCGGCTGCGTCGCCGCATCGAGGGAGCGCGCAAGATCCGCGATCCCAAGGCCCTGCAGTCGGTCACCGAGGAGATCACCGCCGAGATCGAGGCCGCGGAGCGGCGCATCGAGAACCGGCGCGCCAACGTACCCGAGGTCCGTTACCCGGAGAACCTGCCGGTCAGCCAGCGCCGGGACGATCTGCTCGCCGCGATCCGCGATCACCAAGTGGTCATCGTCGCTGGTGAGACGGGCTCCGGCAAGACGACCCAGCTGCCCAAGATGTGCCTGGAGCTCGGTCGCGGCATCAAGGGCGTGATCGGGCACACCCAGCCCCGCAGGCTGGCGGCCCGCACCGTCGCCGAGCGGGTCGCCGAGGAAGTCGGCACCGAGCTCGGCGATGCGATCGGCTACCAGGTGCGGTTCACCGAGCGCGCGGGCGAGGACACGCTGGTCAAGCTGATGACCGACGGCATCCTGCTCGCCGAGATCCAGCACGACCGGCTGCTGCGCCGCTACGACACGCTGATCATCGACGAGGCGCACGAGCGCAGCCTGAACATCGACTTCATCCTGGGCTACCTCAAGCAGCTGCTGCCGCGCCGCCCCGATCTGAAGGTGATCATCACCTCCGCCACCATCGACCCGGAGCGCTTCTCGCGGCACTTCGACGATGCGCCGGTGGTCGAGGTCTCCGGCCGCACCTATCCCGTCGAGGTGCGCTACCGGCCGCTGCTGGACGACTCGGACGAGTCCGAGGACGTGGTGCGCGACCAGACGCAGGCGATCTGCGAGGCGGTGGACGAGCTCTGCGCGGAGGGGCCCGGCGACATCCTGGTCTTCCTCAGCGGCGAGCGGGAGATCCGGGACGCCGAGGACGCGCTGCGGCAGCAGAACCTGCGCAACACCGAGATCCTCCCGCTGTACGCGCGGCTGTCCGCAGCCGAGCAGCACCGCGTGTTCCAGCCGCACTCCGGCCGCCGGATCGTGCTGTCCACCAACGTGGCCGAGACCTCGCTGACGGTGCCGGGCATCAAGTACGTCATCGACCCGGGCACCGCGCGCATCTCCCGGTACAGCTTCCGCACCAAGGTGCAGCGGCTGCCGATCGAACCGGTCTCGCAGGCTTCGGCCAACCAGCGCAAGGGCCGCTGCGGCCGGGTTTCCGAGGGCATCTGCATCCGGCTCTACTCCGAGGCGGACTTCCTGGCCCGCCCCGAGTTCACCGATCCGGAGATCCTGCGCACCCACCTGGCCTCGGTGATCCTGCAGATGACCTCCCTGGGGCTCGGCGAGATCGAGTCCTTCCCGTTCCTGGAGCCACCGGACCGCAGGCAGATCACCGACGGCATCAACCTGCTGCAGGAGCTGGGCGCGCTGGACAGCGCGAAGACCGAGCTGCACAAGCGGCTCACCCCGGTCGGCCGCAAGCTCGCGCAGCTGCCCATCGACCCGCGGCTGGCCCGGATGGTGCTGGAAGCCGAGCGCAACGGCTGCCTGCGCGAGGTGCTGGTGGTCGTCGCGGCGCTGTCCATCCAGGACCCGCGCGAACGGCCGACCGACAAGCAGCAGACGGCCGACCAGAAGCACGCGCGCTTCGTGGACAAGGACGCCGAGTCCGACTTCATCACCTACCTCTCCATGTGGCGGTACCTGCGGACGCAGCAGAAGGAGCTGTCGTCCAACCAGTTCCGCAAGCTGTGCCGCGCGGACTTCCTCAACTACCTGCGGGTGCGCGAGTGGCAGGACCTCCACGGCCAGCTGCGGCAGATGGTCCGGTCGATGGGCATGACGCTCAACGACCAGGAGGCCGACGCGACGCGGATCCACCAGTCGGTGCTGGCCGGTCTGCTCTCGCACATCGGGCTCAAGGACGTCGAGAAGAAGTCCGGTCAGCCGGGCCGCGGCGCCAACGAGTACCAGGGCGCCCGCAACGCCAAGTTCGCCGTGTTCCCCGGATCGTCGCTGTTCAAGAAGCCACCGCGCTGGGTGATGGCGGCCGAACTGGTGGAGACCTCCCGGCTGTGGGCGCGCATCGTCGCGCGAATCGAACCGGAGTGGGTGGAGCGGCTCGCGCAACACCTGGTCAAGCGCAGCTACAGCGAACCGCACTGGGAGAAGGACCGGGCCGCCGTGGTGGCCACCGAGCGGGTCACCCTCTACGGCGTTCCGCTGGTGGTCGGCCGCAAGGTCAACTACGGCCGCATCGATCCGGAGCTCTGCCGCGAGCTGTTCATCCGGCACGCGCTGGTCGAAGGCGACTGGGAGACGCGGCACGCGTTCTTCCACGAGAACCGGGCGCTGCTCGACGAGGTCGAGGACCTGGAGGAGCGCGCGCGGCGGCGCGACATCCTGGTCGACGACGAGACCTTGTTCGAGTTCTACGACCAGCGCGTCGGCGCCGAGGTGGTCTCCGGCAGGCACTTCGACTCCTGGTGGAAGAAGACCTGCCGCGAGCAGCCCGACCTGCTCAACTTCGAGAAGTCGATGCTGATCAACCAGCAGTCGGCGGCGGTCAGCGACCGGGACTACCCGGACACCTGGCCGCAGGGCGGACTCCGGTTGGCGCTGTCCTACCAGTTCGAGCCGGGTTCGGACGCGGACGGCGTGACCGCGCACATCCCGCTCCCGGTGCTCAACCAGGTCGACCCGAGCGGGTTCGACTGGCAGATCCCCGGGCTGCGCGAGGAGCTGGTCACGGCGCTGCTGAAGTCGCTGCCGAAGGCGCTGCGCCGGAACTTCGTGCCCGCTCCCGATTTCGCCAAGGCCGTGCTGTCCCGGCTCGAGCCGATGAGCGCCCCGCTGCTGGAGAGCCTGCAGCAGGGCCTCAAGCAGATGACCGGGGTCGCGGTGCCGGGCACCGAGTGGGACCTGGACAAGGTGCCGGACCACCTGAAGATGACCTTCCGCGTGGTGGACGGCAAGGGACGCAAGCTGGCCGAGTCCAAGGACCTGGACGCGCTGAAGCGGAAGCTCAAGCCGAAGCTGCGCGCGGAGATCTCCGCCGCCGCCGACGACATCGAGCAGCGCGGTCTGCGCTCCTGGAACTTCGGCGCGCTGCCGCGCACCTTCGAGCAGCAGCGCTCCGGGCACGCGGTGAAGGCCTACCCGGCGCTGGTCGACGACGGCGACAGCGTCGCGGTGCGGATGTTCGACACGCAGGAGGAGCAGCGCCGGGCGCTGTGGGACGGCACCCGTCGGCTCCTGCTGCTGAACCTGCCCTCGCCGGTGAAGTCCATCCAGCGCGGCATGAGCGGCACCACCCGCCTGGTGCTGGGCGGCAGCCGGTACGGCGACCTCAACGCCGTGCTGGAGGACTGCGAGCGCTGCGCCGTCGACAAGCTGATGGCCGACAACGGCGGGCCGGTCTGGGACGAGGCGGCGTTCGCCGCGCTGCAGGACAAGGTCCGGGCGCAGCTGGGCGCGGTCACCGTCGACGCGATGTCCAAAGTGGAGCAGGTCCTGGTCGCGGCGCAGCGGGTCGAGTCCGCGCTCGCGGACCGGGCCAAGGTGCTGCCCGCCGAGTCCTACGCCGACATCCGGGCGCAGCTGGACGCGCTGCTGCACCCGGGCTTCGTGACCGCGGCCGGGTTCGCGCGGTTGCCCGATCTGGTGCGCTACCTGCGCGCGATCGAGCAGCGGCTGGACAAGCTCCAGTACCACCCGCAGCGCGACCGGGACTGGATGTACCAGGTGGACGAGGTCGAGGAGCGCTATCGGGACCTGCTGGCCGGGGTGCCGCAGGGGCGTTCCCCGAGCGAGGCCCTGCAGCACGTCGGCTGGATGATCGAGGAGCTGCGGGTGAGCCTGTTCGCGCAGGCGATCGGCACGGCGTACCCGGTGTCGGTCAAGCGCATCCATCGCGCGATGGACAAGCTGTCGGGCTGAAGCGGTCAGCAGGTGCAGCACGGTGGTGGACGACATGGGAGTTCCTCCGGGATCGGTTTCGGGTGAGCGGTCGCGGCGCGGAAGCGGAATGAGATCGCTTCGCGCCGCCCCGAAATCAAGTATCCGGAGTCGAACGCCTGTTTGCATCACTCGATGGAGTGGGAACTTCCCGGAAATCGCCGGGAGCTTGCTGAAAACCCTTCGAAATTAACCGATTTCGCGTGAGTTGTGCCGACCTGAGCGGTGTGCGCGCCTTCGCGGTCCGGCTTTCTCGCCCGTCCTGTGGCGCGGCTCCGGTCGTGTCCGCTCGAAATGGGCCCGGATCCGTTTGCCCGCGGAGGAGTCGGGCTCAGACGGGGGAGACGGTCACGCCGAGCGCGCCCGGTCCGGCGTGGGCGCCCAGGATCGCGCTCGTCTCCGCCACGGTGGCGCGGCGGATCTGGGGCAGCTGCGAGCGCAGCTCGTCGAGCACCTGCTTGGCGCGGTCGGCGAACTCGAAGTGCTCGACACCGACGTCGACCGGGTTGTTGCCCGCTCGCTGGACCGCGGTGCTCACGGCCTTCTTGAGCGCGCGGTCGATGCCGATCCCCTTGGCCTGCTGGTCGATGATGCCCTCCTTGAGGGCGAGCACCGGCTTGATCGACAGCGCTTGGCCAAGAAACGCTTGTGCCCGGCCGATCCGGCCGCCGCGCTGCAGGTATTCCAGCGTGTCGACGTAGAGCAGCTGCATCGTGCTGCGCAGCCGCCGGTCCAGGACGCTCATCACGCCCTGCGGGGTCGCGCCGGAGGCGGCGGCTTCGGCCGCGGCGATCACCGAGAAGCCGAGGCTGAGCCCGACCAGCCGGGAATCGACCACGTAGACCGGGATGCCGATCTCCGCTGCCGCGGTGCGCGCGGAGTCGCAGGTGCGGGACAGGCCTTCGGAGATGTGCACCGAGATGATCGCCTCGGCGCCGTTGGCCACCGCGTCGCTGTAGTTCCAGAAGAAGGCGGGCGCCGGCGGTTCTCCGGTCGCCACCGGAGTTCCCTCGCGCATCGCCTGGGCCAGCTGGGCGTGCGGCACCCGGCGTTCGTCGTTCTGCTCCTCGCCGACCTTCAGCTCCAGCTGGACGACGGAGATGCCCAGCTGATCGGCGACGTCGAGTGGAATGGAAGCCGTCGAGTCGGTCACGATGGCGACGCGTTGCCTCATGAGGTTCAGGCTACTAAGCGGTAATCATTCTTCATATCTGCCCCGCGCAGGTGTCCGTATCATTCCGTTCGGATCGCGGCGGAAAAGGTGAGTACTGTCACGTGCGAGGCTCGGCCGATCCGCCGCTACCGGCCGGTAACATCACCGGTGGTTGGCATCACTGTGCTTTTCCACGAGGGGCATGGCAAGGTCAACCTACCCGGGCCGCACAGCGCCGGGTCCGCAAGCAAAGCCGCTGGAGGGCCAGCGAGCGCCGTCAGTCCGCAGGAGGTCGAAGAGGGCCCATGAACATCGTCGTCCTGGTCAAGCAGGTGCCCGACACGTATTCCGAGCGGAAGCTCAAGGATGCGGATCACACGTTGGACCGCGAATCGGCTGATGCGGTTTTGGATGAGATCAACGAGCGCGCCGTCGAGGAAGCGCTGTTGATCAAGGAGGCGCAGGGCGGTGAGGTGACCGTTGTGTGCATGGGCCCGGACCGCGCCACCGATGCGATCCGCAAGGCGCTGTCGATGGGTGCCGACAAGGCCGTGCACCTCTCGGATGAGGCGTTGGCGGGTTCGGACGCTCCGGCGACCGCTCGCGCGCTGGCGAAGGCGATCGGCACCGTTGAGGGTGTGGATCTGGTGATCGCGGGCAACGAGTCGACCGACGGCCGCGCGGGCGCTGTTCCGGCGATGGTGGCCGAGGTGCTGGGCTGGCCGCAGCTGACCTACGCGCGCAAGGTCGAGACCGACGGCTCGGGCGTGAAGATCGAGCGCGAGACCGACGCGGGCGTGTTCACCGTCGAGGCCGGTCTGCCCGCGGTGGTGTCGGTGACGGAGAAGATCAACGAGCCGCGGTATCCGTCCTTCAAGGGCATCATGGCCGCGAAGAAGAAGCCGGTCGCGGTGCTGTCGCTGGCCGACGCCGGGATCGACCCGTCCGAGGTCGGGTTGGCCAACGCCGCCTCGCAGGTCGTCGAGTCGGCGCCGAAGCCGCCGAAGTCCGGTGGCGTGAAGGTCACCGACGAGGGCGAGGGCGGCGTGCAGGTCGCGGAGTTCCTGGCCGGCGAGAAGCTGCTCTGAGTCGTTCACGGGTTTTCGAGGAGGCATAGTTTTCATGGCTGAGGTTCTGGTCCTCGTCGATCACGTGGACGGCGAGGTTAAGAAGGTCACCTACGAGCTGCTGACCGCGGCGCGCCGGATCGGCGAGCCGTCGGCGGTGGTGGTCGGCGAGCCGGGCACCGCGGGCAAGCTGTCGGAGTCGCTGGCGGCTTATGGCGCGGCGAAGGTGTACGCGGCGGAGTCGGCCGAGGTGGGCCAGTTCCTGGTGACGCCGCAGGTCGACGTGCTGGCCGCGCTGGTCGGCAGCGCGAGCCCGGCGGCGGTGCTGGTGTCGGCGTCGATCGACGGCAAGGAGATCGCCGGGCGTCTGGCGATCCGGACCGGCTCCGGTCTGCTGTCGGAGGTCGTGGACCTCGACGGCGAGGGTGTCGGCAGCCACTCGCTGTTCGGTGGCACCTACGACGCGAAGGCCAAGGTCACCAAGGGTGTTCCGGTCGTCACGGTGCTGCCGGGCAGCATCGAGGCCGAGGCGGCCGCGGGTGCCGGTGCGGTGGAGTCGGTGGAGGTTCCGGCAGCTTCCGGTGCCAAGATCACCGGTCGTCAGCCCGCTGAGGCGGGGGACCGACCGGAGCTGACCGAGGCCAACATCGTGGTCTCCGGTGGCCGCGGTGTGGGTTCGGCGGAGTCGTTCGAGGTCGTGGAGAAGCTCGCCGACAGCCTGGGTGCTGCGGTGGGTGCTTCGCGTGCGGCGGTGGACTCGGGTTACTACCCGCACCAGTTCCAGGTCGGGCAGACCGGCAAGACGGTCTCGCCGCAGCTCTACATCGCGCTGGGCATCTCGGGTGCGATTCAGCACCGGGCGGGCATGCAGACCTCGAAGACGATCGTGGCGGTCAACAAGGACGCCGAGGCTCCGATCTTCGAGATCGCCGACTACGGCGTGGTGGGCGACCTGTTCAAGGTCGCGCCGCAGCTCACCGAGGAGATCACCAAGCGCAAGGGCTGAACCCAAGACGCTGGGAAGGCGGGTCGCACCTGTGGTGCGGCCCGCCCTTCGCGTTTCAGCGCTCCCGGGCCTCGTCGCGGCCGCGGCAGGCGAGGCGGTCGGCGCGCTCGTTCTCGGGGTGGCCGTTGTGGCCCTTCACCCATTCCCACTGGACGTCTCCGTGGCGCGCGCACTCGGTGTCCAGGCGCTGCCACAGATCCGCGTTCTTGACCGGCTTCTTGGCCGAGGTCAGCCAGCCGTTGCGCTTCCAGCCGCGCATCCACTCGGTGATGCCCTTGAGCACGTAGGTGCTGTCGGTGTGGATGCGCACCGCGGGCATCGGGCGGGTCAGCGCGGCGAGGCCTTCGATCACCGCCATGAGCTCCATCTTGTTGTTCGTCGTAGCGGCGTCCTTGCCGTAGAGCTCGCGTTCGTGGTCGCCGTAGCGCAGCACGACGCCCCAGCCGCCCGGCCCGGGGTTCCCACTGCATGCGCCGTCGGTGTAGAGGTCGACGCGCTCGGTCGTTGGCTGCATGTCCCGGAATCTAGCCGCCGCCTGATCGGGCCGGAGCGGCGAGGCGGTGCGGGTGTGACAGGAAGGTTCCCGTGCTCGCAGCGTGCGGCGCGTGACAGGAAGGTTCCCATGCTCGCAGTTCCCCGCGTGACGGGAAGGTTCCCTTGCTCGGTCGGGAAATTCGGGTGCGCGGGGCTCGGGCGTGGTGGCATGCTCGAACGCCGTGCGGATCCTGTTCACGACTGCGCCCGGTTACGGGCTGACCTTCCCGATCGTCCCGTTGGTCTGGGCGGCCAGAGCTGCGGGGCACGAGGTGCTGGTGGCCACCACCGGTGAGATGGTCGACGCCGCGGCGCGGGCCGGCTTGCCGGTGGCCGACGTGCTGCCGGGGCACGACGTGTGGCAGGAGCTGATCCGCGCCACCGGTTCCCAGGAGCAGACACCCGGGTTCGAGCGGTTCCTCGCGGAGCGGGGCCTGACCGAGGCGTACGAGAGGCTGCCCAGGGACGGTGGCCCCTTCTCGCTGTTCACGTTGACGATGACGCAGGGCAGCATCGAGGTGGGGCGGGCGTTCGGCGCGGATCTCGTCGTGCACACCACCGATCACCCGACGGGCCGGTTGACCGCGGTGGCGCTCGGCGTTCCGGTGCTGGAGGTCGGCAACCGGGTGTCCTGGTCGTCGCGGGACGGGAGCTTCCGGACCGGGCGGAACTTCTACGACGACGATGAGCTGTCCCTGACGCTGCGGGCGCAGCTGGGCATCCCGGACGGGCCGCCGGAGGTGATCGCGCGGATCGATCCGCGGCCGCCGAGCATGGGCGGGCTGGTCGGCGACGAGCCGGACCAGGTCGACGGGCTGCCGTGGTGGCCGATGCGGTTCGTGCCGTTCAACGGTGGTTCGGCGGTGCCGGAGTGGGCGCTGCAGCGGCAGGACCGGCCGCGCATCGGTGTCACGCTGGGCACCGTGGTGCCGGTGATGTCCGGCACGAGCAGTTTGTCCGTGGTGGTCGAGGCGCTCGGCGGCTTCGACGCGGACGTAGTGCTGGCGGGGCGCGAAGCCGACCTCGCCGATGTCTCGCCGCTGCCGGCCAACGTGCGGGCGGTGGGCTTCCTGCCGCTGTCGGCGTTCCTGCCGACCAGTTCGCTGCTGGTGCACCACGGCGGGTCGGGGACCACGGCGGCCGCGCTGCACTACGGCGTCCCGCAGCTGGTGCTGCCCGCCTTCGCGGACAACCCGATGTCGGCCGAGCGGGTCGTGGACCGCGGAGTCGGGCTCTCCCACGATCCGGCCACAGTGGACGTCGAGGCGGTGCGCGCCGCGGTGCGCAAGCTGCTGGAGGAACCCGCCTTCGGCGATGCTGCGCGCGAGGTGAGCGCGGAGATGTCGGTCCAGCCGAGCCCGGCCTCGGTGCTGGAGCGCGCACTGGCCGCTTTCCCCGGGTGACCCGCTCGTCCGGTTGTGCCGCAACCGGTCGTTCGGGGCAGTGATTTCGTCCTGCACCAGGGGTTCACCGAAAGTTCCTGCCCCGTGTCCTCGTCCGGAGTGTTGGGTGTTCGCCGCGCGGCGATACACCTTCGGCATGTCCGAGACGCAGCTGCTGGCCAGCGCCGCACCGAACGCGGCGGCCGACGTCCACTACTCGCTGCTGGTGGTCAGAGACTCCGACGAAGTGCACGCCGCGCAACGCCTGCGCTACCAGGTGTTCGCCGAGGAGATGGGGGCCACGGTCACCGGTCGGGAGTTTGGCGTCGACCGCGATGCCTTCGACGACCACTGCGACCACCTGATCGTCCGCGAGGACAACTCCGGGGCGGTCGTCGGGACCTACCGGATGCTTCCGCCGGGCCGGGCGGCGGAAGCCGGGATGCTCTATTCGGAAACCGAGTTCGATCTGTCCGCGCTGGCTCCGCTGCGCTCCTCGCTGGTGGAGACCGGCCGCTCGTGCGTGCACCCGGACCACCGCAACGGGGCCGTGATCGGGCTGGTGTGGACGGGGATCGCGCGGTACATGCTGCTGCACGGGCACCGGATGCTCGCCGGTTGCGCGTCCGTGCCGCTCGACGACGGCGGCGTGCTGGCTTCGCACGTGTGGAACGCGGTGTCGGCGAAGCACTACGCGCCCGAGGAGTTCCGCGTGCACCCGCACCGGCCTTGGGAGCCGATCGACGTCACCGGCCGTGCCCAGCTGCCGCCGCTGCTCAAGGGTTACCTGCGGTTGGGTGCGCAGGTGTGCGGGCGTCCGGCGCACGATCCGGACTTCGACGTCGCCGACTTCTTCGTGCTGCTGGACCTGGACCGCGCGGACCAGCGCTACCTGCGGTTCTTCCTGGGCGATGCGGCATGAACCACCCGTGGATGCCGGTTTCGCCGTGCGGTGACCAGTGCATGCCGCCGCGGGACCGCGAGGACGAGGTCGGCCTGCTGCACCTGGTCCTGCGCCTGGGCGGGGTCGTCGGGCTGCTGCTCGGCGGGTGCGTGCTGGCGCTGGTGCTGCCGGTGCTGGGCCCGGTGCGTCAGCAGGCGATGGCGGCGTGGTTCCGGGCGCTGCTGCGCGTCTTGGGCATCCGGATGGTGCTCGACGGCGGGATGACCGCCGGTGGCGCGCTGGTGGTGAGCAACCACGTGTCGTGGCTGGACATCGTGGCGCTGCAGGTGCTGTGCCCGATGCGGATGCTGGCCAAGGCCGAGGTCGGGTCGTGGCCGGTGCTGGGTTCGCTGGCGGGCCGGGCGGGCACGGTCTACATCGACCGGGAGCGGTTGTCGGCGCTGCCCGACTCGGTGCGGACCATCGCCGACGAACTGCGGGCCGGTGCGGTGATCGGCGCCTTCCCGGAGGGCACCACCTGGTGCGGGCGGGAGATCGGGACGTTCCGGCCCGCGGTCTTCCAGGCCGCGCTCGACGCCGGGGCGCGGATGCAGCCGGTGGCGCTGCGGTTCCGCGACCGGGCGGGCCGGTTCACCACGGCGGCGGCCTTCCTCGGGGAGACGACGCTGGTCAGCTCGGTGCTGGCGGTGGCCCGCACCCGCGGTCTGGTGGTCGAGCTGGTCGTGCTGCCCGAGCTGCACGGCAGCGATCGCCGGGAGCTGGCCAGGCGGGCGCGGGAGTCGATCGCGACGGCCAGCGGGGCGACGCACGGGCACCGTGTCGAGCAGCCCGGGCACGATCTCGCCGCGTGAGCTCCGGCGGCACTCAGGACCGACCACCCGAGCGATGCGACCGGCAATAGGCTCTAAGGGGGAGTCTTCCGGAGATCACTGGACTTCGAGTGCGGTGGAGGGTGCAGGCTGGCCGGGTGGCCACTGCCGAGACATCTCGAAGCGTCCTGTGGAATCCGCAACGTCGCACCTTCACCGCGGGCCTGGTCCTGGTCATCACCCTCGTCGCCTTCGAAGCGATGGGGCTGGGCACCGCGCTGCCGACGATCGTCGCCGAGTTCGGCGCGCAGCACTGGTACTCCTGGCCGTTCACCGTGTTCCTCGCCGCGAGCGCGATCGGGACGGTGATCGGCGGTCGCCTGTCCGACCGCCGCGGCCCGGCGGTGCCGCTGCTGCTGGCGCTGCCCACCTTCGCGGTCGGGCTGCTGGTCGCGGGCTTCGCGATGAACATGCTGGTCCTGCTGGTGGCGCGGGTGCTGCAGGGGCTGGCCGGTGGCGTGCTGATCGTCGCCCTGTACGTGATGATCGCCCGCGTCTTCCCGGAGGAGCACCGCCCGGCCGCGTTCGGCGCGCTGTCCTCGGCGTGGGTGGTGCCCGCGCTGGTCGGCCCGGTGGTGTCGGGTGCGCTGACCGAGCAGGCGAGCTGGCGGTGGGTCTTCCTCGGGCTGGCTCCGCTGGTGTGCATCGGCGCGGCGATGCTGGTGCCCACGGCGCGCCGGTTCGGGGCGCGCTCGGAGGATCCTCCAGCGCCGCGGCCCGGGTTGCCGCTGGCCGCGGTGGGTGCGGCCGGTGGTGTCGTGGCGTTGAACTGGGCGGCGCAGGATCCGTCGTTGGGCTCGTTGCTCGTCGGCCTGGTCGGGGTCGCGGCGCTGGTGCCCTCGCTGCGGCTGCTGCTGCCCAAGGGCACCTTGCGCGCCCGGCCGGGGATTCCGCGGATGGTGCTCTCACGCGGCTTGCTCTCCGGGCTGTTCTTCACCGCGCAGGCGTTCGTCCCCTTGGCGCTGACCGTGGCGCACCACTACTCGCCGACGACCGCGGGCGTGCCGTTGACGGTGGGTTCGGTCGGCTGGACCGTCGGGGCGCTGTGGCAGAGCAGGCAGCGGGAACTCCGGCGCGAGCGCGTGGTGGCGGCCGGGTTCGCGCTGGTCGGCGTCGGCATCGCCGGGCTGGCGCTGAGCCTGCCCGCGTGGGGTCCGCACGGGCTGGTCTTCGCGTGCTGGTTCGTCGCCGGTTGCGGGATGGGGATCGGGGTGACCAGCACCTCGGTGCGGGTGCTGTCGCTGTCGGCGGAGGGCGAGCGCGGGTTCAACTCGGCCGCGCTGCAGATCTCGGACATGCTCGGCCAGGCCGCGCTGGTCGGCCTCGGCGGCGTGGTGGTCGCCGCGCTCGCCACCCCGGCGAGCCCGGCCAGGGGCGTCGCGCCGCTGGACCTGGCGCTGCTGGTGGCGGCGCTGCTGGCGGCGTTGGCGCTGGTGCGCGCGACTCGCAACCGGACGTCCTGACCAGCGGCTTCCGCTCGGTCGGCCTGCATTACCCTGGATGAGCGATGACTTACCTCGACCACGCTGCCACCACACCCATGCGACCTGGGGCAGTTGCTGTGCTCAGCGAGGCGTTGACCAGGATCGGCAACGCCTCGTCGCTGCACACCTCGGGCCGCCGGGCGCGGCGCGCGGTGGAGGAGTCGCGGGAGGACATCGCGGACGCGTTGGGCGCCCGGCCGTCCGAGGTGCTGTTCACCGCGGGCGGGACCGAGAGCGACAACCTGGCGGTCAAGGGGATCTTCTGGGCCCGGCGGGCCGAGGATCCGGCGCGCCGCCGCATCCTGGCCTCGATGGTGGAGCACCACGCGGTGCTCGACGCCCTCGAGTGGCTGGCCGAGCACGAGGGCGCCGAGATCACCTGGCTGGCCGTCGACGAGCACGGGCGGGTGCGCCCGGAGGTGTTCGAGGCGGCGCTGGCGGAGAACCCGGGTGACGTGGCGCTGGCCACGGTCATGTGGGCGAACAACGAGGTCGGCACGGTCAACCCGGTCGCGGAGCTGGCCGTCGCCGCCGAGCGCCACGGGGTGCCGCTGCACACCGACGCGGTGCAGGCCATCGACACCCTGCCGGTGGACTTCGCGACTTCGGGAACGTCCGCGCTGACCATGACCGGGCACAAGGTCGGCGGCCCGTACGGGGTTGGCGTGCTGCTGCTGGGGCGCGACGTCAAGTGCACGCCGGTGCTGCACGGCGGCGGGCAGGAGCGCGAGGTGCGCTCCGGCACCCTCGACACCCCGGGCGTGCTGGGGCTGGCCGCTGCGGTTCGGGAGGCCGTCAACGCCCGCGAGGGGCACGCGCCGAAGTTGGCCGCGCTGCGCGACGAGCTGATCAGAGGTGTTCGCCGCGCGGTCCCGGACGTGCTGCTCAACGGCGATCCCGGGAACGGCGTCGTCGGCGGAGGACCTTCGCGATTACCCGGCAACGCGCACTTCACCTTCCCCGGCTGCGAGGGCGACAGCCTGCTGATGCTGCTGGACGCCAAGGGCATCGAGTGCTCCACGGGGTCGGCGTGCACCGCCGGGGTCTCCCAGCCCAGCCACGTGCTGCTGGCGATGGGAGCGGAGCCGGAGGCCGCGCGGGGTTCGCTGCGCTTCTCGCTGGGGCACACCTCGACGGCGGCAGATGTACAGGCACTCACCGAGGCCATCGGGCCGGTGGTGCGACGAGCGCGTAGCGCCGGTCTGGCCGGGTTGCGCCGATCTTCGGCGGGGCGAACGACCACCGCCACGGAGGTGTGAGCGTGCGAGTACTGGCAGCCATGAGCGGTGGGGTGGACTCCGCGGTCGCCGCGTCGCGCGCGGTGGAGGCCGGGCACGAGGTCGTCGGGGTGCACCTGGCGCTGTCGGCCAAGCCCGGCACGCTGCGCACCGGCGCGCGCGGGTGCTGCACCATCGAGGACTCCCGCGATGCGCGTCGCGCCGCGGACCTGCTGGGCATCCCGTTCTACGTGTGGGACTTCGCGGAGCGGTTCACCGAGGAGGTCATCGAGACCTTCGTCGGCGAGTACGCCGCGGGCCGCACCCCGAACCCGTGCCTGACCTGCAACGAGAAGATCAAGTTCGAGGCGTTGCTGGACAAGGCGATGGCGCTGGGCTTCGACGCGGTCTGCACCGGCCACTACGCCCGGCTGTCCATCGTGGACGGTATGCCGGAGCTGCGGCGCAGCCGCGACGAGGGCAAGGACCAGTCCTACGTGCTGGCCTCGCTGACCGCCGAGCAGCTGCGGCACTCGATGTTCCCGCTCGGCGACTCGCTGAAGTCCGAGGTGCGGGTGGAGGCCGCCGAGCGCGACCTGGCGGTGGCGAAGAAGCCGGACAGCCACGACATCTGCTTCATCCCGGACGGCGACACCCGCAAGTTCCTGGAGGGCAAGCTCGGCCAGGCACCGGGCAAGCTGGTCGACGCCGACACCGGCGCGGTGCTCGGCGAGCACACCGGGGTGCACGGGTTCACCATCGGCCAGCGCAAGGGCCTCGGCATCGACGCCCCGGCGGCCGACGGCCGGCCGCGCTACGTGCTGTCGTTGGAACCGGTGTCCGGCACGGTCAAGGTCGGCGCGGCGGAGCGGCTGTCGGTGACCGAGATCGACGCCAAGCGCCCGATCTGGCCGTCCGAGCAGCCGCTGTCCGGGCCGGTGGAGTGCGTGATCCAGGTCCGCGCGCACGGCGGCACCGCGGAAGCGGTCGCCGAGGCCGACGGCGACGGCATCCGCGTCCAGCTCCGCCAGCCGTTGCGCGGTGTGGCGCCGGGCCAGGCGATCGTCCTGTACCGCCCGGACGCAGCCGGAGACCTGGTGCTGGGCTCCGGGATCATCGCCGCCACCCGCTGAGGTCAGGTCGCGATGAGGTCGGCGAGGCGGTCGGGCTGCCCCTCGGTGATCAGGTGGCCTGCTGACGGGATCACGCTGAGCGGCAGGCCGAGGGTGCGCCGCGCGGCGGCGGCCAGGGGACGGCTGGGGAAGTAGCGGTCGTGGTCGCCGACCGCGACGACCCGGTCCACCGCCCGGTCCGCCACCACGGCAGGCGCGGGATCCAGGCTCGACCGGGCGTGCCGGGCGATCAGCGTCATCCACTCCACCAGTTCCGGCCGGGGGCGATCGCCCGGTGCGAGCATCGTGGCGAGCAGTCGCGCGCTGTCGACCGGGCGGCAGCGGAGCAGCCAGGACGAGGACGCCGCGGCGATGCCGGGTGTGATCCGTGCGCGGATCAGCCCGCCGGGCGACAGGAGAACCTGCCGCGAGACCAGCGGCGATGCCGTGGCCAGCGCGATCGCCGCGCCCAGCGAATGGCCGACGAGGACGACCGGGGATCCGGTGACCTGGTCGATCACCTCCGCCAGCCACCGCCCGTACCAGGAATGCCGTTGCGGTGCGGGGATTCGCCGACCGCTGCTGAGGCCCGGCTGGCCGGGGAGGTCGGCCAGGACCACGCGGCAGCGCGCGGCGAGCGCGGTCGCCAGCGGCAGGCAACTGGCCGCGCAGAAGTTGGTCCCGGGCACGAAGACCGCCGTCTGCGGCTCGGTGCCCGCGGTGACCAGGTGCGTTGTGGCGCCGTTGGCCGGGACCAGGCGGCGTTCGTGCGGCACGGGCCATGCGTCGAGCTGGTCGGTGCACCACCGCTCGATCGCCTTCCGCCCCCGCTCGTTCCGGTAGAGGCTCTTCACGGGCGCTCGGGGAGGTCGATGGCGTTGGCGGCGCGTTCGAGGGTTTTGGAGAAGGCGATCGTCTTCGGCAGGTGGGGCAGCACGCGCATCATCTGGTTGCGCATCCACAGACCGGTTCGGGTCGTCGGGATGAGGGTCTTCGCGCCGTCGGTGGCGATCCGCTGGTTGGCGGTCACGTAGTCGCGCATTTCGCTCTCGTAGCGGCGGAACGCCGTTCGGTGGTCGCCGTTGGCCGCGCCCAGCGCTGCCGCCAGGACGTAAGCGCCGACCAGCGCCAGGCTGCTGCCCTGGCCGGACAGCGGGGACGGGCCGTAGCCCGCGTCGCCGACCAGGGCCACGCGGCCGCGGGTCCAGCCGTCCATCCGGATCTGGGTGACGGAGTCGAAGTAGAGGTCGGGTGCGCTGCGGGCGGCTTCGAGCAGCTGCGGGACGATCCACGGCTCGTCGCGGAAGGCCTTGTCCAGCAGCGGGATCTGGGTGCTCGGGTCGCGGGGGTCGAAGCGCAGCCGCGGTGAGGCGAAGCCGAGGATCGCCTTCGCGCCCGCGTCGGTCCTCGCCCGGTACATCCCGGCCAGCCTGCCCGGGGTGTTGCGCAGCGTGGCCGAGCGCTCCAGGCCGAGGAAGTTCTCCGTGCTGAAGATCGAGATGTGGAAGCCGAGGTAGCGGGCGAAGTCCCGCTCCGGCCCGAACGCCAGGTGGCGGACGTTGGAGTGCAGCCCGTCCGCACCGATGACGAGGTCGAACTCGCGCGGCTCGGCCCGCTCGAACGTCACGCGGACGGCATCGGAGTCCTGCTCGATCGACGTGATGGAGTCGTCGAAGAGGTGCTCGACGCCGGCGATGCGCTCGTGCAGGAGGCGGGTCAGCGTGCCGCGCATGACCTCGACGTCGTCGGGGCCGCCCATCAGCTGGTCGACGCGCACGTCGGCCAGCGGGCGGCCGTCGGCGTCGGTGATGGTCAGGGCCCGTATCCCGGTGCGGGCCTGCTGGATCTCGGGCAGTATCCCCATCCGCTCGGCCACGGTGACCGCCGCACCGCGCACGTCGATCGCGTAGCCGCCGTCGCGGATCGCGGGCGCTCGCTCCACGACCGTCGGGTGGAAGCCGTGCTCGCGCAACCAGAAGGCCAGTGCCGGTCCGGCGATGCTGGCTCCGGAGATCAGGACAGTGCCGCCTCTCCGGGATTTTTCAGTGGTGGTTGCGTTTGGCGTCGTTCTCGCTTTTTGCGTTTTCTGGTGGCTGGGTTGCATCACGGTCCCCTGAGGTGCGGTTGGGCAGGACTCCGGTTGAGACAAGACCACGCTAGACCGATTACTTACCGGGCGGCAAGTAGCTTACCAGTCGGTAAGTACTAGGATCCTCGGTGAGGAGGACGCCGATGCCGAGGACACGGGTCGACACCAGCGCGGAGATCCGCGCGGTCGCCGCCGAGCTGTTCGCCCGCCAGGGGTTCGAGAAGACCAGCCTGCGCGAGGTGGCCGAGCGGCTCGGCATCACCAAAGCCGCGCTGTACTACCACTTCGCGTCCAAGGCGGACCTGGTGCGCGGCATCGTGCAGCCGCTGGTCGACGAGGTCGAGGCGCTGCTGGCGGAGAGCGGGGGGAGCACCGCTGAGCAGTTCCTCGCCGACTACTTCGACGTGGTGCTGCGCCACCGGCAGGTGTACGTGATGGTGTTCCGGGACATCGCGTCGCTGGCGCAGCTCGACCTGATGGCGCAGATGCTGGACTGGCGCGACCGGACCTACCAGATGCTGGTGGGCGAGGACGCCACGCCGGCGCAGATCGCCAAGGCGACGGTGGCGATCGGCGGGCTGCAGGACTGCGCGCTCACCGAGGGACCACCGGAGAACTTCCGCGACGCGGCGCTCGCGGCGGCGATCGCCGCGCTGCGCAGCTGAGCTTGCCGCGTCGCGAGCGGTGACGACATGATCACCGCATGACAGCCATTCACGTGACTGAGCGGGGAAGCGGCGAGCGCGCGGTGTTCGTGCACGGCTCGGGTTCTTGGGCGACGCACGACGCGTTCGGCTTCGGCGCGCAGCTCCCGCTCGCCGAGGACTTCCGGATCGTGCTGCCGGACCGGCGCGGCTACGGCGGCAGTCCGGACGTCGAGCGCAGCGACTACGCGCAGGATGCCGAGGACATCGCCGAGCTGCTCGACGGCGGTGCGCACCTGGTCGGGCACTCCTCGGGCGGTGTGGTCGCGCTGCTCGCGGCTACGCGCGCTCCGGATTCGGTGCTGTCGTTGACGTTGATCGAGCCCGCGTGCTTTCAGGTCGCCGCTGACGCACCGCTGGTCGCTGCCGCTTTGGAACGCAACCGCGCGGCAGTTGCGTCGGTGCCGCCGGATCTTTCCGACGCGGATCTGGTGCGCCTGAACTTCGAGTCGGTCGGCTTCGAAGCGCCCGAGCCGACCCCGGAACTCGCCCGCGCCACGCGGACCGCGCTGAACGAGTTCCCGGCCTGGGAAGCGCAGATCCCGCTCGACCGGCTCGGCGCGTTCCCGAAGCTGGTGATCACCGGTACCTGGGAGAACGCGCCGCAGGCGTACCGGGAGCACGGCGGAGAGCCGATCATGCAGTGCGCTGCGGTCACCGCCGAACGCATCGGTGCGGATCTGCTGCGGGTCGACGGCGCTTCGCACTGGCCGCACAGCCAGCGCGCGGACGTCGTCAACGCGGCGCTGCGCGAGTTCTGGAAAGCAGGCGCGTTGCGCGGTTAGTGTCTGGGACCACCCGCGGAATGGAGGCCCCATGTCCGATCTTCGCGCCAGCACCGTTGCCGATGTCCTGCGGCGCAGCGCCGCACGGGTTCCGGACCGGGTCGCGCTCCGGTTCGTCGACGGCGCCGGGCGGGAGGCGGAGTGGACCTACGCCGAGCTCGACGACGCGGTCAGCCGCGCCGCAGGACTGCTGCTGGCCGCGGGCGCCGGCAAGGGCGACCGGATCGCGGCCTACGGCAAGAACTCCGACGCCTACCTGATCGGCTTCCTCGCCTGCGCGCGGGCGGGGCTGGTGCACGTGCCGATCAACTACAACCTGACCTCCGGTGAGCTCGCCTACCTGCTGGCGCAATCGGAGAGCAGCATCGCGCTGGTCGACCCCTCGCTGGCGGGCGAACTCGACCGGGTCCGGGCCGAAACCCCGGTGCGGCAGGTGATCCCGCTGCGCGGCGACGAGGATTCGCTGCTGGCGCGATGCGTCGCAGGGCCCGTTCCCGAACTCGACGTGGAGGTCTCCGACGACGACCTGGTGCAGCTGCTCTACACCTCGGGCACGACGTCGCTGCCCAAGGGCGCGATGATGACGCACCGCGCGCTGCTGCACGAGTACCTGTCCTGCCTGGCGGCGCTGGACTTCGCCGAGGACGACCAGCCGCTGCACGTGATGCCGCTGTACCACTCCGCGCAGATGCACGTGTTCCTGCTGCCGAACCTGATGATCGGGGCCACCAACCGGCTGCTGGAGGTGCTGGAACCGGGCGAGGTGCTCCGGCGGATCGAAGACGAGCGGATCGGTTCGTTCTTCGCCGCGCCGACCGTCTGGGTCGCGCTGGCCAACCACGCCGATTTCGCCGAGCGCGACCTGAAATCGCTGCGCAAGGCCTACTACGGCGCCTCGATCATGCCCGGGCCGGTGCTGCAGCGGTTGCGCGAGCGGCTGCCAGAGCTCGGCTTCTACAACTGCTTCGGGCAGTCCGAGATCGCGCCGCTGGCAACCGTGCTGCGCCCGGAGGAGCACGACGAACGGCCGGACTCCGCCGGGCGGCCGGTACTGTTCGTGGAGGCCAAGGTCGTCGACGAGCAGGGCGCGGAGGTGGCGCCGGGGGAGTCCGGCGAGATCGTCTACCGGTCGCCGCAGCTGTGCACCGGGTACTGGAACAAGCCCGCGGAGACCGCCGAGGCGTTCCGCGGCGGCTGGTTCCACTCCGGCGACCTGGTGCGCCGCGACGAGGCCGGGTACGTCTTCGTGGTGGACCGGATCAAGGACGTGATCAACACCGGCGGGGTGCTGGTCGCCTCCCGCGAGGTGGAGGACGTGCTCTACGCCCACCCGGCGGTGGCCGAGGTGGCGGTGGTCGCGGTGCCCGATCCGAAGTGGATCGAGCGGATCGCCGCGGTGGTGGTCGCCAAGGCCGAGGTGACCGAGGCGGAACTGGTCGAGCACGCCCGCGGCCGACTGGCCGGGTTCAAGGTGCCCAAGGAGATCCACTTCCTCGACGACCTGCCGCGCAACAGCTCCGGCAAGCTCCTCAAGCGCGTCCTCCGCGACCAGCTCGCCGGCTGAGGCTCCGTTTCCACTGGTCAGAGCCCGTGAGTGGTTTGTGAGGCTATAGCACCCCAAAGTACTCACGGGCTACCACCAGCAGAAACGGAGCCCAGGAGGGCGAAAACGCCGCGCCATGAGGCCTCGCCGCGGCAGCGGGCCGCCCGGTCGGGCGGGCGGGCACGGGCTGTCGATAATGGCGGGGTGACTGACGCAGCTTGGGGTCCGGGGATCGCCACCGCCATCGGGTCGATGCCCGGCACGGATCCGGTGGAGACCGCGCGCACCGTGGTCGGGGAACTGCCCGACCTGGCGCCGTTCCCGGAACTGCCGGGCCGCGGGGTCGGCGCCGACATCCTGGGCCGCACCGCGGGCCTGCTGGTCGATCTGGCGGTCGAGGTGGTGCCCTCCGGATACCGGGTCGCCGGTCGCCCGGGCCGCGATCAGCAGCGCGCCGTCGACCTGCTGCGCTGGGACCTGGACGCGATGGAGCAGGCGGTCGCCGAGAAGGGCGCCCCGCGCGCGGTGAAGGTGCAGGCCGCGGGCCCGTGGACGCTCGCAGCGGGCATTGAGTTGCACCGCGGGCACCGGGTGCTCACCGACCACGGCGCGCTGCGCGACTTCACGGAGTCGCTGACCGAGGGATTGCGCGAGCACGTGGCGCAGGTCGCCGCCCGGACCGGTAGCCGCGTCGTGGTGCAGCTGGACGAGCCGATGCTTCCCATGGTGCTGGCGGGCGCCCTGCCCACGCCGTCCGGCTACGGCAAGGTTCCCGCTGTTCCGGCGCCCGAAGTGCAGAGCCTGCTCGGCGAGGTGATCGAAGAGCTCGGCGAGGCAACGGAATCGCCGGTCATCGTGCACTGCTGCGCCCGTCGCCCACCGGTGGCGCTGCTGCGCCGCGCCGGCGCGGGAGCGATCGCGCTGGATGCGACCGGCCTCGGCGACGTCTCCGGCGAACTGGCCGACGAACTCGGCGAGGCCTGGGAAGAAGGAACCACGCTGTTCCTCGGCCTGGTCCCCAGCACCCAACCGGCGCACGACGCACTGCGCGCTCTCGCGCAGCCCGCGTTCGACCTGGCCTCCCGCCTCGGCTTCGCCCGCAAGGCCCTCGCCGAGCGAAGCGTCCCAACCCCGACCTGCGGCCTCGCCGCCGCAACCCCGGCATGGTCCCGCCGCGCGATCAACCTCACCCGAGACCTGGCAAAGCTCTTCGCAGACGAAGCCGCGCAGTAGGAATCCGAAGGACTGAGCGGCCGGAATCGCATCGTTCCCGCGTTGACGTCCCGCACGACGGAGCGGTCGAGGATTTTCTCGCCGACGCCGTGCGGGACGGCCCGTCGCCCCGGGTTCGACCATCGACTTGATCCAAGTGGCGCAACTGGGGCCGCCTGGGGAGTCCTCTGTGGACTTGCGCGGCTGATCGGGTGGTCGGAGTTGCCGAGTCTTTTTCCGATTTGGCGGTGAGGGCCTTCGTACGCTGGTAGGAAGGTGGTCGTGGGCAGCTACTGCGTCAGCGAGATCGAGCGCGCCGGGTGGGTTCGGCGCAGCATCATCCAGGAAGCGGCGTGCCTTACTTTCGTGCGCGGTGGCAATCTCGGCCAGGTGGCCGAGGCGTTCGGGGCGATCGTCGCGTGCGAGCGGGAGCTCGACGTCGACGAGTTCTGCGAGGAGGCCTTCGCCAACCAGGAGAAGCACCCGATGATCGCGCTCAAGCAGCTCGGCGACTGGGTGCTGGTCTTGGAGGACAGCGGCCAGCAGGGACGGCGGCCCGAGGTGCTGCGGCGGGTCGCGGAGACCGAGGCCGTCTCGGTGTTCTGGGACGGCAGCGGGCTGACCCGCTTCTCGCACGCCGTTCGCGGGCAGCTGAGCACCGCGTTCGAGGCGGTGCTGCCGGAGATCCGGGAGGGCGCCGATCCCGACGCGCTGGAACAGCTGCGCGTTGATCTTCCGTGGTCGCAGGCCGATCCGGTGGCGCTGATGCTCGCGCTGGCCGGGCGGATCACCGGGTTGCCGCCGAGCCCGGGCTGGCTGGCCGGACGGCTGCGGACCTTCCCCGTCGCGCCGTGGCCGGACGACCTGGTCGCGGTGGCCGATCCGCTGGAGCACGTCGCCGGTTACCCGGCGGAGCTGATCTCCGCGCTGCGCTCGGCCGGTGACCAGCCGCTTCGACAGGCCGCGGCAGCCGTCGCCCGGCAGGTCATCGTCACCGCCGACTGCGTCGACCACCCCGTGCTGCGCCGCACCACGTGCTCTCTGAGCACCGGGGCCCCGGTCGACCACGGTGAGCTCGCCGCCGCCGTGCGGGAGCTGTCCTGGCAGAGCGTTCACAGCCGGCCGTGCAGCAAGATCCGCGCGCACCTGCGGGCCGCCGAGGCCGTGCGGCTGGCCACCCACGGTGACCCGCTGACCGCGCTGACCGGGGTCCTGGGCGCGGCGCGGCAGGTGCGTGGCCTGGAGATCGGCGAGCTGGCGGGCATCGTCGCCGCCGAACTGGCGGGGTGAGTCCGCCCGTTCGGCCCCGGGCCGGACGGCGCGACCGGCACAATGGGGAGCATGTTCAGGTTCCTCCGCCGCCGCGCCGCTGAAAAGACCGCAGCCGAACCGGTCGACGTGCCCGCCGAGGCGGCCGCTCGCGCCGAGGAGTTCTGGCAGCGGTGGGACGACCTGCTGCCCGAGCTGGCCTCCGCGCTCGGCGACAGCGAGCCGCAGCGCGTCGAGAACCTGGTGGCCGACATGGTCGCCTCGGTGCACCCGAACCTGACCTTCGCCATCGAGCACGGCGAGAAGGCCGTGTACGCGCTGGTGCTCAGCGGCCAGGCCGATCCCGAGCTGCGGCCCTACACCGACGCCTGGATCGCCGCGGCCCCGCCGCAGGACACGCTGTGGGAGTACCACGACTCGGTGCCCCCGGTGCCGGACCCCACCGGGGTCACGGTGAACCTCCGCGGCGAGAAGTACCCGCTCGGCGAGGTGCGGGTGGCCGCGCAGGTCGACGAGGCCGAAGGCGTGGTCGACGTGGCCGTCTACCACCCCGGCTTCCAGGCCTTGGAGGACAAGGCGCGGCAGGCGCTGACCTTCCTGCCGCTGGACGCGACCCTCGGCGAGCGCCTGGCAGCCGACCGGCTGGGCCGCGTGGAGACCGCGGAGCAGGAACCGGAGGGCGCGATCGGCCTGCTGGAGCTCCGCGAGCTGGTCCGCGACCTGGACCGCACCACCACCCCGGAGTCCTGATCACCTCCGGGACCGCGTCGACTTCGCGCGAAATCGACCGCGGCTCCGGTGCGGCGGTCGGCGAGGCGCTGCGTGCCGTTGTCGGGGTCGCTCGCTAGTCTCGGGGCGTGACCAGCAAGGACGTGGACGACCGCAACCCGGACAACGGCGCTGAGGCGAACGTGCCGACCGACCCCGCCGCCGACCGGGCGGCCGAGGGCGTCGAGGACGTTCCCGCCGACGTGCGCGAGCGCTACGCGGAACTCGCCGAGGAGGTCCGCGGCCACCAGTTCCGCTACTACGTGCTCGACTCGCCGACGATCTCCGACGGCGAGTTCGACGAGCTGTTCGCGCAGCTCCAGCGGCTGGAGTCCGAGCACCCCGCCCTGCAGGCACCGGACTCGCCGACGCAGGTCGTCGGCGGCACCTTCTCCACCGAGTTCACCCCGGTCGCGCACCTGGAGCGGATGCTGAGCCTGGACAACGCGTTCAGCGCCGAGGAGCTGCAGACCTGGGTCGAGCGGGTGGAGCGCGAGATCGGCGGCGACGCGCACTACCTGTGCGAGCTGAAGATCGACGGCCTGGCGATCAACCTGCTCTACCGGGACGGCCGGCTGGAGCGGGCGCTGACCCGCGGCGACGGCCGCACCGGCGAGGACGTCACGCTCAACGTGCGCACCATGGCCGACGTGCCCGAGCAGCTCACCGGCTCCGACGAGTACCCGGTGCCCGCGCTGGTCGAGGTGCGCGGCGAGGTGTTCTTCCGCGTCGACGAGTTCGCCGAGCTCAACGCCGGGCTGGTGGAGGCCGGCAAGCCGCCGTTCGCCAACCCGCGCAACGCCGCGGCCGGTTCGCTGCGGCAGAAGGACCCGCGGGTGAGCCGCTCCCGGCCGCTGCGGATGATCTGCCACGGCCTGGGCAAGCGCGACGGCTTCGAGCCGCAGCGGCAGTCCGAGTCCTACGCGGCGCTCAAGGCGTGGGGGCTGCCGGTGTCCCGCCACACCGTGGTGCTGTCCACTGTGGACGAGCTGAGCAAGCACATCGACTACTGGGGCAAGCACCGCGACTCCGCCGAGCACGAGATCGACGGCATCGTGATCAAGGTCGACGAGGTGCCGCTGCAGCGCCGCCTCGGCACCACCTCCCGCGCGCCGCGCTGGGCGATCGCCTACAAGTACCCGCCGGAGCAGGCCACCACGAAGCTGCTGGACATCCAGGTCAACGTCGGCCGCACCGGCCGCGTCACGCCGTTCGCGGTGATGGAGCCGGTGAAGGTCGCCGGTTCCACGGTGTCGATGGCGACCCTGCACAACGCCGACGAGGTGCGCCGCAAGGGCGTGCTGATCGGCGACCGCGTCGTCATCCGCAAGGCGGGCGACGTGATCCCCGAGGTGCTCGGCCCGGTGGTCGACGTGCGCACCGGCGACGAGCGCGAGTTCGTCATGCCCGCGACCTGCCCGGAGTGCGGCTGGCCGCTGGCGCAGCAGAAGGAGGGCGACGTCGACCTGCGCTGCCCGAACGCCCAGGGCTGCCCCGGGCAGCAGCGCGAGCGGCTGTTCTACCTGGCCAGCCGCAAGGTGCTGGACATCGACGCGCTCGGCTTCGAGGCCGCGGGCGCGCTGCTGAGCGCCGGGGTGATCGACGACGAGGGCGACATCTTCGACCTCGACGAGGCGAAGTTGCTCAAGACCCCGCTGTTCACCACCAAGGAGGGCAACCTCTCGGCCAACGGCGCCAAGCTGCTGGCCAACCTGGACGTGGCCAAGGAGAAGCCGCTGTGGCGGGTGCTGGTGGCGTTGTCCATCCGGCACGTCGGCCCGACGGCGGCGCAAGCGCTGGCCCGCGAGTTCGGTTCGCTGGACCGGATCGAGGCCGCCTCCGAGGAGGAGCTGGCGGCCTCCGACGGGGTCGGCCCGACCATCGCCACCGCGGTGCGCGAGTGGTTCGCGGTGGACTGGCACCAGGAGATCGTGCGCAAGTGGCGGGCCGCCGGGGTGCGGATGGCCGACGAGCGCGACGAGTCGATCCCGCGCACCCTCGAGGGCCTGTCCATCGTGGTCACCGGCACCCTGCAGACCTTCTCCCGGGACGAGGCCAAGGAGCTGATCATGGCGCGCGGCGGTCGCGCGGCGGGATCGGTGTCGAAGAAGACGGCGTTCGTGGTGGTCGGCGACTCGCCGGGGTCGAAGTACGACAAGGCGATGCAGCTCAAGGTGCCGGTGCTGGACGAGAACGGGTTCCGGGTGCTGCTCGACGACGGCCCGGAGGCGGCGGAAGCGGTCGCGCTGCCCGCCGAGGAGGAATGACCGGCCGCTGTCGGTGCGGCCGGGCAGGATCGGCGGTATGACGACGATCCGAGTGGCCCGGCCGGAGGAGTACGCGGCGATCGGCGAGATCGCCGTCCGGGCCTACACCGAGGCGGCCGCCTTGCCCGCCGACGTTGATTACGCATCGGTGCTGCGCGACGCGGCGGACCGCGCGGAGAAGGCCGAGCTGCTGGTCGCCCTCACCGGTGACAAGCTGCTCGGCACCGTCACCGTGGTCCGCCCCGGCACCACCTACGCGGAGGTCTCGCGGCCCGGTGAGCTGGAGTTCCGCATGCTGGCGGTGGCGCCGGAAGCGATGGGCAACGGCGTCGGCCGGGCACTGGTCCAGGCGGTGATCGACCGGGCTCGCGAGCAGGGCCTGGAACGCGTGGTGCTCTGCGTGAAGGACACCTCGGAGTCCGCGCAGCGGCTCTACCGGGGCCTCGGGTTCCAGCGCTGCCCGGACCGCGACTGGAGCCCGGTCCCGGACGTCCGCCTGCTGGCCTTCGGGCTTGACGTCTGATCTCGGCGTCCGCCCGGGGAACGCAAGTTCCATCGAAATCAGACATCTGATTTCAATGGAACTTGCGTTCGGTTCCGGTGCGCCGGGCCCCGACACACCGGTGGTGAGTCGCGGTCGACGCGATTTCAATGGAAATTCGACGTCAGATTTCCATTGAAATCGCATCACCGGTGCGCCGGGACCGGGCGCGCGAGGATCAGCCGTCGAGGACGACGGAGACGATTCCTGCGAGGTGGGCGAGGCGGGCGAGTTCCGCCGCTCGGAACATCGGGCCGCCGGGACGGCCTGCCAGCAGGACCCGGTCCGGCTTGCCGATGGGCGTCGCCGCCAGTTCGGTGCCCAGCTCCTGCCAGGTCTGCGGAACCCAGGTGTCGTCGCCGTCGAGGATCGCCGCGCGCGGCAGCGGCAGCCACGGCAGTTCCAGGTAACCCTCCTGCGGGGCCGACGTGCTCGCCGCCAGCTGCTCCGCGCCGCCCGAGCGGTGCCCGAAGACGATCGCCCAGCCGGAACGGATGATCTTGGGGACGCCCTCGGCGAAGATCTGCAGGCCGCGACCGGGCTCGGCGGCGATCTCCTCGACCAGTTCGAGCTCGCGGTGGGTGTCCAGCACGCCCGCGTAGGGGCGGACCGCGTCGACAGTGACGCCTTCGACGGATTCGGCCGCGGTGATCAGCACGTCCGGCAGGCGCCCGGAGGGCAGCTCCACCACCAGGTCGTCGATCGCCACGCCGCCGACCCGCTCGACGACGTCGACGCTGAGGATGTCCGCACCGATCTCGCCGAGCGCGCTCGCCACCGAGCCGAGATTGCCCGGCCGGTCCGGAATCTGCACCCGGATGAGGAAGGACACCGGACTCAACGCCTCCAGTTTCATGCGCGACACCTCGCCGGTCGCGCTGCTCCGAAGCGCACGAGGCCGCACTCCAGCGGCTCCTCGCACGAGGAACTGGCCCTGAAATTGTGGCAGACGCGGATGGCTAGCGGTGCCACCGCCGTCCACGCAGTGGAACGACCGGCGGTTCCCGAAGGTTCCCAGGAGCGCTGTCCTGCGAGCAGTCGCGTGCGCGCACGCAACCCCAGGAACGTTCCAGGCGGCCTGGTCAATAGACTGGGCGGTACCCGTGAAACCGGACATGACCAGGGAGCCTTCGCAGTGTCCAAGATCTCCCGCGACGAGGTCGCGCACCTCGCCGGCCTGGCGCGGCTGGCCGTCACCGAGGCCGAGCTCGACACCTTCGCCGGCCAGCTGGACCAGATCCTCGATGCGGTGGCCAAGGTGGGAGAGGTCGCTGCGGACGACATCCCGCCGACGTCCCACGCCGTGCCGGTGACCAACGTCTTCCGCGAGGACGAGGTGCGGCCGGGTTTGACGCGCGAGCAGGCGCTCGCTGCCGCGCCCGCCGCTGAAGAGGACCGGTTCCGCGTGCCGCGGATTCTCACCGAGGAGGCCTGATGACGACCGCATCTGGCGGCAGCCTGACCGGGCTGACCGCGTCCGAGCTCGCCGCGAAGCTGGAGGCGGGTGAGGTCTCGTCGGTCGAGGTGACGCAGGCGCACTTGGACCGGATCGCGGCCGTCGACTCGGCCGTGCACGCGTTCCTGCACGTCGACACCGAGGGCGCGCTGGCCGCGGCCCGCCGCGTCGACGAGGACCGCGCCGCGGGCCGGGCGGCCTCGCCGCTGGCCGGCGTGCCGCTGGCGCTCAAGGACGTGTTCACCACCACCGACATGCCCACCACCTGCGGCTCCAAGATGCTCGAGGGCTGGGTTCCGCCGTACGACGCGACCGTGACCAAGCGGCTGCGCGAGGCGGGCGTGGTCATCCTCGGCAAGACGAACATGGACGAGTTCGCGATGGGCTCGTCGACCGAGAACTCCGCCTACGGCCCGACCCGCAACCCGTGGGACCTCAACCGCATCCCGGGTGGTTCCGGCGGTGGTTCCTCGGCGTCGCTGGCCGCGTTCGAAGCGCCGCTGGCCATCGGCACCGACACCGGCGGCTCCATCCGCCAGCCGGGCGCGGTGACCGGCACGGTCGGCGTGAAGCCCACCTACGGCGGCGTGTCCCGCTACGGCCTGGTCGCGTTCTCCTCGTCGCTGGACCAGCCGGGACCGTGCGCCCGCACGGTGCTCGACGCCGCGCTGCTGCACGAGGTGATCGGCGGGCACGACCCGCTGGACTCCACCTCGATCGCGCAGCCGGTGCCCGCGGTCGTCGCCGCTGCCCGCGCAGGCGCCTCGGGCGACCTCAAGGGCGTGCGCGTCGGCGTGGTGCGCGAGTTCTCCGGTGACGGCTACCAGGCGGGCGTGCAGCGCGCGTTCGAGGCCGCGGTGGAGCAGCTGTCCGCGCTGGGCGCGGAGGTCGTCGAGGTCTCCTGCCCGCACTTCACCTACGGGCTGTCGGCGTACTACCTGATCGCGCCGAGCGAGTGCTCCTCGAACCTGGCCCGATTCGACGCGATGCGCTACGGCCTGCGCGTCGGCGACGACGGCGAGCACAGCGCCGAGGAGGTCATGTCGCTGACCCGCGAGGCCGGCTTCGGCCCGGAGGTCAAGCGGCGCATCATGCTCGGCACCTACGCGCTGTCCTCGGGCTACTACGACGCCTACTACGGGCAGGCGCAGAAGGTGCGGACGCTGATCACCCGCGACTTCGACGCCGCTTTCGAGCAGGTCGACGTGCTGGTCTCGCCGACCACCCCGACCACGGCGTTCGAGATCGGCGAGCGGGTCGACGACCCGATGGCGATGTACCTCGCCGACCTGTGCACCATCCCGTCGAACCTGGCGGGCAACGCCGCCATGAGCGTCCCCTGCGGACTGTCCGATGAGGACGGTCTGCCGGTCGGGCTGCAGATCATGGCCCCGGCGATGGCCGACGACCGGCTCTACCGGGTCGGGGCGGCGTACGAGACCGCGCGCGGTGCGCTCCGCGTGCCCGAGCTGGAGGTGGCGGTATGAACCCGAAGTTGAAGGCGGCGTTCCAGCTGGCCTCGGTGCTGTCCGCGGCGTTCGGCCTGCGGGCGAGCATCCGCGCGGCGCGGGAGAAGAAGGACAAGCTGGAGCTGGCGGACGCGATCATCACCGCGGCCGGGCTGATCACCGGCACCGCGCTGGCCGTGCGCGCGCTGCGCGAGGAGGAGGACGAGAAGTGACCTCCGTCGCCGAGATCATGGACTACGACGAGGTCCTGGCCCGGTTCGACCCGGTGCTCGGCCTCGAGGTGCACGTCGAGCTGTCCACGAACACGAAGATGTTCTGCGGCTGCGCCAACGCCTTCGGCGCGGAGCCGAACTCCCAGGTGTGCCCGGTGTGCCTGGGCCTGCCGGGTGCGCTGCCGGTGGTCAACGCCAAGGCCGTGGAGGCCGCGATCCGGATCGGCCTGGCGCTGAACTGCCAGGTCGCGGAGTGGTGCCGGTTCGCCCGGAAGAACTACTTCTACCCGGACATGCCGAAGAACTTCCAGACCTCGCAGTACGACGAGCCGATCGTGCACGACGGCTACCTCGACGTGGTGCTGGACGACGGCGAGACGTTCCGCGTCGAGATCGAGCGCGCGCACATGGAGGAGGACACCGGCAAGTCGCTGCACGTGGGCGGCAGCACCGGTCGCATCCACGGCGCCGTCCACTCGCTGCTGGACTACAACCGCGCCGGCGTGCCGCTGATCGAGATCGTCACCAAGCCGATCACCGGTGCCGGTGAGCGCGCCCCCGAGGTCGCCCGCGCCTACGTCACCGCGCTGCGGGACCTGCTGCGCGCGCTGGACGTCTCCGACGTGCGGATGGACCAGGGCTCGCTGCGCTGCGACGCGAACGTGTCGCTGATGCCGAAGGGCACCACCGAGTTCGGCACCCGCACCGAGACGAAGAACGTCAACTCGCTGCGCAGCGTCGAGCGCGCGGTGCGCTTCGAGATGCAGCGGCACGGCGCGGTGCTGGCCTCCGGCGGCTCGATCCTGCAGGAGACCCGGCACTTCGACGAGTCCACCGGCTCCACCTCGGCGGGTCGCCGCAAGGAGACCTCCGAGGACTACCGCTACTTCCCGGAGCCGGACCTGGTGCCGATCGCGCCGTCCCGCGAGTGGGTCGAGGAGCTGGCCAAGACACTGCCGGAGCTGCCGTGGGAGCGCCGCAAGCGCGCCAAGGAGCAGTGGGGCCTGTCCGACGAGGAGCTGCGCGACCTGGTCAACGCCGGTGCGCTGGAGCTGATCGCCGAGACGGTGGAGGCCGGAGCGCAGCCGGGCGAGGCCCGTTCCTGGTGGGTCTCCTACCTCGCGCAGCAGGCCAACACCCGCGGTGTCGAGCTGGCCGACCTGGACATCACGCCGAAGCAGGTGGCCCGGGTGATCGCCCTGGTCGCGGAGGGCAAGCTGACCAACAAGCTGGCTCGCCAGGTGGTCGACGGCGTGCTGGCCGGCGAGGGCGAGCCGGACGACGTCGTGGCGGCCCGCGGCCTGGAGGTCGTCTCCGACGACTCGGCCCTGCAGAAGGCGATCGACGAAGCCCTGTCGTCCCAGCCGGACGTGGCGGACAAGATCCGCGGTGGCAAGGTGCAGGCGGCGGGAGCGATCGTCGGTGCGGTCATGAAGGCGACCAAGGGCCAGGCGGACGCGAAGCGGGTCCGCGAGCTGGTCCTGGCGGCCTGCGGCCAGTAGTTCTCCCGGCAGAGGGCACCTCGTGGCGAGCGATCGCCGCGAGGTGCCCTTCGTGCTTTCAGCGGGTGATGCCGCTGTCAGTTCGAGATCCCGCCACTGCCGCCTCGGGCGGCGGACCCGGTGACCTTGCGCGAAGTGGTGAACCTCTGCGATTTCGGTTGAAATCGGCTGGCCGCGGCACTGGAGGTCCCGTCGAGAGCGGTGCCGATTTCAATTGAAATCGCTATACACCTGAGGTGGCCACCTGCCGCTTTGAACCCGACCCGGCCCCGTGCCTCGCCGCACTGCGCCTCGTGGCGTTCGCGCGGTATCACCGCCGAAGGGTTCGGTGGTGATACCAGGGAGTCCTGGTCATCGGCGGTGCGGGGGCCGGCTTTGGGTTCAAAGCGGTGGGTGGTCGCCTGGATGGTGTAGCGATTTCAATTGAAATTGGATTTGTCGCGTTTTCGACGGAGCCTGCGGTGGGGTGAATCCAATTTCAACCGAAATCGCGAAGGTTCACCACCCTTCGATCAGTGGTTGCACGGCGTGTCCTTCAGCGGAGGCTGGTCAGGAACGGGGGCTGATCAGTCCTTGCCCGCGGTGCCGCCGGTCGGGGGCTCGAGGCGGATCACCCGGTCGTCGCTGGAGATCGGGGCGCCGCCGTCCTTGTTCGCGGTGCCCAGCCAGATCAGGCCGTCGGAGGCGAGGGCCGCCGCCGAGAAGCGGCCGTAGGTCTTCTCCATCACCTTCGCCGGCTGGCCGGTGACCGTGCCGTCCGGCGCCGGGCTCAGGGTGTAGAGCGCGGCGGCATCGCGCAGCGCCACCACCACGTTCGCCGGGTCGGCGGCGCAGCCGGTGACGCCCGGGCGGTCCGCCCAGGTCCACGACGGCGCTCCCAGCGGTTCGCCGAGCTTCATCCGGAACAGCGCGTCCTTGTCGGCCAGGCGGTCGGTCACCCAGTACATGCCCAGCGCGGGTGTGCCGCAGAGCCCGGCCGGGTCGGTCAGGCCGGAGACCACGACCGGTGACTTCGGGTCCGGGTTGCCCTGCGCGGGTTTGCCGAAGCCGTCGATGCGCAGCAGCTTCCCGGCCAGCGACTGCGGGTTGGCGGCGTTGCCTGCGCTGCCCGCGTTGCCGGTGGCGACCAGCAGCGCGCCCTGGCCGTCGTCGAGCAGTGCGCCGGAGTTCCCGCGCGGGCCCTTGGGGATGCCGGTCAGCACCGGTTTCGGCCGGTCGCCCGCGGCCACCCGCACGACCTGGTTGTCGCTGCCGGTCGTGACGTAGGCGTAGAACAGCTCGTCCTCGTGGTACGTCGGGGACAGCGCCAGCCCGGTGAGGCCTCCGCCGCTGCTCGCGTCGACCGGAATCCTCGCCAGCTCAACGGGTTCCGCATCGCGCGCCACCCGCAGCACGCGTCCGGTGGCGCGCTCGCCGACCAGCGCCGCGCTGCCGTCGGGCAGCACCGCGATGGCACCGACCGGGTCCAGGCAGGTCGCGACCACGGCCGGGTCGGGGTCCTCGCAGCCCACCGGCTGGGCGGGCTTGTCCGGTTCGGTGCCGGTCTGCGGCGGTGGCGCTTCGCTCTCGAAGGACGGTTGCGGGCCGGCCTGCGGCTCCAGCGACGGCGGGTCGCCCCACGGCCTGGTGTGCTCGTCCGGGAACTGCGCGCAGCCCGCCAGCAGTGTGCCGAGCACCACGGTCGTGCTCAGCAGGACTCGGCGCATGCGATTCGGGGCTGCCACGACGACCGAGCCTAACGGCCCGCCGGTGAACCCTCGGTGAGCCCGTCCGGTCGTGAGTGCGTAACAGCGTTCGAACACTGTTACGCACTCACGACCGATCACCGTGTTCCTCGTCATGCTCGGCCGGGGTGGTTTTGACCAGTTCCGCACCGGCGGGCTAGCGTCTGCGAGTTCGTTGGCGCCGGATGGAAGGTTCCACCTCCGCAGAGACGATCGGCTTCGGCCGATCCGCACAGGCGCTGATCTCCTCGCGTTCCGCCCGCTGCCGCGAGCCCGGAGTCGCACGCGCCTGCTCAGGCGCCCTGCTTCCGACAAGATTGGTATCCCGTGACTTCGACGAGCGCGGAAATCTCCGAGACCGACAAGCGACGCCCTCGGGCCGACCTGGTGGTGTCGGCGCTCAGCGGCGGGCTGCTCACCGCCTTCGTCGTCACCGCGCTGGTCGCACCGGAGGCGACCGGGAACGCGGTGTCCACCGCGTTCGCCGCCTGCGCCGCCTGGTTCGGCCCGTACTGGCAGGTCCTGCTGCTGGCCACCTTCGTGATCGCGGTCGTGCTCGGTGCCTCCCGCTACGGGCGGGTCCGGCTCGGCGGTGACGTCGAACCGGAGTTCGGCACCTTCAAGTGGCTGGCCATGATCATGTGCACGCTGCTCGCCGCCGGTGGCGTGTTCTGGGCCTCCGCCGAGCCGGTCTACCACTACGTCGACCTGCCGCCCGCCTACGCCGACGTGGCGCCCGGTTCGGCCGAAGCGGTCACGGTGGCGCTCGCGCAGAGCTTCTCGCACTGGGGCTTCCTGGCCTGGGCGGTGCTCGGCACGCTCGGCGCGATCGTGATGATGCGCGCCGCCGAGAAGGGACTGCCGCTGCGGCCGCGCACCCTGCTGCACCCGGTCTTCGGCGAGCGCATCCAGCGCCACTGGCTGGGCACCGTCGTCGACGTCATCTGCATCATCGCGGTGGTCGCGGGCACCGTCGGCCCGATCGGCTTCCTGGGCATGCAGGTCTCCTACGGCATGTCGACGATGTTCGGCACGCCGGACACCTACCCGATGCAGGCCGCGATCATCCTGGGCCTGACCGCGGTCGCGGTCGTCTCCGTCATCACCGGCGTGGACAAGGGCATCCAGCTGCTCAGCCGGTTCAACGTGTGGCTGGCGGTCGCGACGATGGCGGCGATCCTGGTGCTCGGGTCGGCGGCGTTCGTGGTGGACGGCTTCCTGAGCGGTTTCGCGCGGTACGTGCAGGACTTCGTGCCGATGTCGCTGTACCGCGGCAACGGCGAGTGGCTGGGCAGCTGGACGGTGTTCTTCTTCGGCTGGTTCATCGGCTACGCGCCGCTGATGGCCATCTTCGTCGCGCGGATCTCCCGCGGTCGCACGGCGCGCAACCTGATCGGCTTCACCGCCGGGGTGGCGCCGGTGGCCACCGCGCTGTGGTTCACGGTGCTGGGCGGCACCGGGGTCATGCTGGAGCAGCGCACGCCCGGTTCGGTGTCGGGGCCGCTCGACGAGTCCGGGCTGCCCGCGGCGCTCGTGTCGGTCGCCCAGCAGCTGCCGTGGGGCGGCGTGCTCGGCGTGGTGCTGCTGGTGCTCACCACGACGTTCGTGGCCACCACCACCGATTCCATGTCGCTGGCCATCGCCACCGCCGGAACGAGCAGCGGGGAGCCGAACAAGTTCTCCCGAGCATTCTGGGGCCTGCTGATGAGTGTCGCGGCGATCGCGCTGATTGCGGTAGGCGACAGCGGGGTCAGCGCGCTGCAGTCGTTCATCGTGGTCACCGCGGTGCCCGCCGGTTTCGTGCTGCTGCCGACCCTGTGGGCGGCGCCGAAGGTGCTGCGGGAGATGGCGGCCGAGCAGGGCATCACCCGCTGATTCAGCCGCGTTCCGGGAACGGCAGGCGGACGCGCGGCATCTCCGGCGGCGGGGGATCGATGCCCAGCCGCGCGCATTCGACCGTCTCCACCCGGTGCAGCAGCAGCGAGAGCTCCTCGCGCACCGCGTCGGGCGCCTCGAACGGCAGGAAGTGCGATGTCGGCAGCCTTCGCACGCGCGCTTGCGGGAGTTCGGCGACCGCGTGCGCGAGGCTGCCGACATCGGCCAGCACGTCGTGCTCGCCGGCGAGCACCGTGATCGGACAGGACAGTCCGGACGCGCGGGCGCGGGCCGAGGCGCTCCACGCGAGGCTCAGCTCGGCGTGCCACCGCCAGTCGTGCTGCAGCAGCAGGCGAATCGCCTCGGCGAGCCCGGAACCGTCGGCATCTTCCCGCAGCAGCCCCGAGTTCTGCAGGAGACGGCCGGGGACGTTGGCGTACGGCAGGTTCGCGGTGATGCTTTCGAGGAAGTCGCCCAGCAGCCGCAGCGACGCCGAGCCGCCCAGCGCGAGCAGGCGGCGAACAGCGTCCGGCACTCCGACGGCGCGCAGCAGGGCGTCCGTGCCGAGCGTCGGCGGGCCGGCCAGCAGCAGCAGACCGCGCACCCGGTCCGGGAAGCGCCGGGCGAGCTCGACCGCCACCACCGTGCCGCCGGACCAGCCGACCACGACGCCGGTTTCGGCTCCGGCCGCGTCGAGCGCGGCGATCGCGTCCTCCGCGTGATCACGCGGGGTGGTGGCGCCGGTGCGCCGCGGTGACCAGGTGATCGTTCGCGTGGCGGAGTCCACCGGGAGCAGCTCGGAGGCCGCCACGAGCTCCGGGCACCGCAGGAGCATCGGACGCGCGGCCGCACCGGCTTCCGCCCATTCCCGGAAGCGCAAGCCGCTACCAGCGGAAACATCGAAATCACGGAACACCCGCCGCGTCATCGGACCATTCTGCCGCACGCGCCGGGCGGGGTATCGAAGCAGTTACGTGTCGAGACGGTTTTGCCGAAGGGGTCGCACGGTGGGGTGAACATGCCCTAGCCTCGTCCGGCGTGAGGACTCACGACGATCGCCCCGGCGGTGCGGGCGGCTACCCCGACGATCGCAGCTACGGTGCGCACGCCCAACAGCCAGGGGCGGGCGCGCAAGGTGCCCGGAGCACGCAGAGCCTCGGCTCGTCGAAGTACGACTACTACGACGACGATGACGGCTACAGCGACGCCGAAGCCACGTCGCTGGTGGATCCCGGCGGGCGCGAGGAGGAGGCGTACTACGACGACCTCGGGCGCACCCGCAAGCCGTTCGGCTGGAGCGGGAGCACCGACCTCGGTCTGCTGATCATGCGGCTGTCGCTCGGCGGCCTGTTCCTGGTGCACGGCGCGCAGAAGCTCTTCGGCGTGCTCGGCGGCCCCGGGCCGGAAGGTTTCGCCCAGGCGCTGGCCAAGATGGGCTTCCAGCAGAGCGCCATGCTCTCGCTGGTCACCGGCGCCACCGAGCTCGGCGCGGGTGCGCTGCTGGTGCTCGGCCTGTTCACCCCGCTGGCCGCGGCGGGCGTCGTCGGCGTGATGGCCAACGCGATCTTCCTCAAGCTCGGTGCCGGTTTCTTCAACACCACCGGCGGTTTCGAGTTCGAGGCGACGCTGCTGGTGCTGGGCCTGGGCCTGATGTTCACCGGCCCCGGCCGGGTGGCGCTGGACTACGGGCGGGTGTGGTTCCGCCGCCCGCTGACGTTCGGCTTCACCAGCCTGATCATCGCCGCCGGTGCGGCGGCCGCAGTTCTGCTGGTGTTCCACCAGGCCTGACCGAAGACCGGAGCGGGGGCGCGCACGCGAAGTGCGCGCCCCCGCTCGCTGTCGTGAGTGTTTTGGGGTGTTATCGCCACACAAAGCACTCACGGCCTTTGACCTGCGGAAGGCGTCCTCAGCGGATTCGGGTCTGCTCCGTGTGATAGCCGCCGCCCGGCCAGACCCAGTCGCCGGCGAGGTGGTCGCCGTCGGTGCTGAACCGGGCGCGGTAGTGGGCGGGCGAACCCTTCTCGCCGCCCCAGATGATCAGCGTGTCACCGTCGATCTCGTAGACGTAGTCGAAGGTTTCGCCGTCGGCGCCGTAGAAGCGGGACTTGAGTTCCGCGCCGGGTTCGGTGGCGCCGAAGGGCTTCTCGCGGCCGATGATCTCGATGCCGCGCACCCGGTGCCCGTCCTGCTCGATGTCGATCTCCTGGTGCAGGAAGTGCCCGCCCGGCAACCACGAGTAGGTGACCTGGCCGGTGGCGCCGCCGCTCACCCGCCAGGTGCCGACGAGCCGGTCGAGGGAGCGAATGGTGTTGTCCATGGAGTTTCCGCCTTTCAACGGGGAATCGGAGTCGTTCAGCCGCGCAGGAATTCGACGATCGGCGGGGCGAGCTTGGCGGGCGCCATCATCACCGCGCCGTGGTTGAGGCCGGGCAGCGTGCGGTGCTCGGCGGTGGGCAGCACCTCGGCGATGGCGCGGGCCGCGCTGTGGAAACCGGCCGGGCTCTTGCCACCGGTCAGCACGAGAGCGGGCGAAGTCGTCGACCACTCCTCGGCCTTGAGCGGTTTCCCCTGCTGGGAGTCGCCCATCACCGCGATGTCGTGGGGCAGCGTGTGCGCCATCGCTTTGAGGCCGGACCACACGCCGGGCATCAGCCGCATCATGGCGACCACGAACCCGGGCATGCCCTGTGCCTTGGTCATGAAGTACTTGACCGCCTCGCCGCGCCGGTCATCGGCGAGCAGTGCGTCGATGTGCCGCGCGAAGTCCCACGGCGGGCCGAATTCGCCCTTCTCGACCACGAACGGCGGCTCGTACACCGCGATCCGTTCGACGTCGAGCTCGACCGCGGCGCGCAACGCGAGCACGGCGCCGGAGGAACTGCCGAACAGCGAGGCCGAACCACCGGCGTGCGCGATCAGCGCGGCGATGTCCTCGATCTCGCGCTCGACCGCGTAGTCCGCCGCGTCGCCGCTCGCGCCCCGGCCCCGCCGGTCGTAGTTGATGACGGTGAAGTGCTCGGCGAGCAGGGCGGCGAGCTTGCGGGCGTCGGACCGGTCGGCCAGCGCCGAGGACACCAGGACGACAGCGGAGCCGCTGCCGGATTCCTCGAACGCGATCTCGGTGCCGTCCGGCGAGCGGACTGCGTGCTTGGTCATGGCTTCTCCGTCCAGGGGTGTCGTGCCGTCTTCTGCTCGTGTGACGGCCCCTCGGCGGAAAAGGAATCGGTCAGTTCGGCGGCAGCACCAGCGGAAGTCCGGCCGCGGCGAACCAGCGCGGTTCGAACGAGGTGATCGCGGTGATCCGGCCGTCGTCGACGCGCAGCACGTCGAGCACCTGCGCGCGGAACTCCCCGGCGAGGTCGCGAGTCTGCTCCGCAGTCGGGCGCTGGACGTAGTGCGCGACGGCGGGCTGCCGGTTCACGCTGGTCAGCACGCTGCGCCACGAACCGAGGTACCACTGCGAATCCGGGTCGAAGACCTGGCGGGCGAAGTCGAGCAGCGGGTCGCGGCCGACCAGCCAGGCCGGGTGCGGCGGCATCGTCTGCCGCACGTCCTCGGCGAGCAGTCCGGCGAGCGCGTCCAGGTCGGCCTGCTGGTGCGCTTCGACGTACTGCCGGACCAGTGCGCGCTCATCGGCGCTCGGCTCCGCGGACTGCGTCCAGTCGTCCCGGTTCCGGGGCAGCTGCTGCTTCAACGTCGCGCGCGCCCGCTGCAACGCGCTCTTCACAGAGGTCACGCTGGTCTCCAGCAGCGCCGCGGTTTCGGTGGCGGGCCAGCCCAGCACGTCGCGGGTGATCAGCACCGCCCGCTGCCGGGCGGGCAGCTGCTGGATCGCGGCCAGGAACGCGAGCTCGACGGTCTCCCGCGCGACCGCCACCGCGGCGGGCTCCTGCTCGGCGTCGGCGACCGGCTCCAGCAGGTGATCCGGAACCGGTTGCAGCCAGGGAACTTCGGCCGGCGGCGATCCCGCTCCGGCCAGCGGCGGCACCCGGTAGGGACGGGCCACCCGCTTGTTCCGGTCGATCAGGTCGAGGCACGCGTTGGTGGCGATCTTGTACAGCCAGGCGCGGAACGTCGACCGGCCCTCGTATGTCTCCCGCCGCCGCCACGCCCGCAGCAGCGTCTCCTGGACGACGTCCTCGGCATCGTCGAACGAGCCGAGCATCCGGTAGCAGTGCACCTGCAGCTCCCGGCGGTAGCGCCCGGTCAACTCGCCGAACGCGACCTGGTCGCCGTCCTTCGCCGCGGCCACCAGCACGCCGATCTCGTCGGGAACCACCCGCCACCTCCTGGGCCTCCGCGCCAACACTAGTTCCCGAGAACGCGAGAACGGGCCCGCATCCGGCAGATGCGGGCCCGTTCTTCCTGCGGACGGTTACTTGTTGACGTCGCGGACCGCGCCGTAGGAGGCGGAGGTGGCGAGGCGGGCGTAGGCGCGCAGGGCCGCGGTCACCTTGCGCTCGCGGCCCACCGGGGTCCACGGCTGCTCGCTGGCGTCCATCTTGGCGCGGCGCTCGGCCAGGACCTCGTCGGAGACCAGCAGCTCCAGCTTGCGCTCGCGGACGTCGATGAGGATCTGGTCGCCGTCTTCCACCAGGCCGATCGTGCCGCCGTTGGCCGCCTCGGGGGAGATGTGGCCGATCGACAGGCCGGACGAACCGCCGGAGAAGCGGCCGTCGGTGATCAGCGCGCACTTCTTGCCCAGGCCGGAGCCCTTCAGGAACGCTGTCGGGTGCAGCATCTCCTGCATGCCCGGCCCGCCCGCGGGGCCTTCGTAGCGGATCACGAGCACCTCTCCGGGCTGGATCTCCTTGTTCAGGATCGCCGAGACGGCCTGCTCCTGGCTCTCCAGCACGCGCGCCGGGCCCTGGAAGTACCAGAGCTCCTCCTCGACGCCCGCGGTCTTGACCACGGCGCCCTCCTCGGCGAGGTTGCCCTTGAGCACGGCCAGCCCGCCGTCGGCGGTGTAGGCGTGCGCGACGTCGCGGATGCAGCCGCCCGCCGCGTCGGTGTCCAAAGAGGACCAGCGGTTCTCGGTGGAGAACGCCTTCGTGGTGCGCACCCCGCCCGGCGCGGCGTGGAACAGCTCGATGGCCTCCGGCGACGGCGATTCGCCGCGGATGTCCCACTTGTCCAGCCACTCGGTGAGGCTCGCGCTGTGCACCGAGGAGACGTCGCGGTGCAGCAGGCCCGCGCGGTCCAGCTCGCCCATGATCGCGGAGATGCCGCCGGCCCGGTGCACGTCCTCCATGTGGTAGTCGGAGTTCGGGCTGACCTTCGACAGGCACGGCACCCGGCGGCTGGTCTCGGCGATGTCGTCGAGGTCGAAGTCGACCTCGCCCTCGATCGCGGCGGCCAGCGTGTGCAGGACCGTGTTGGTGGAACCGCCCATCGCCATGTCCAGCGCCATGGCGTTCTCGAACGCCTTCTTGTTCGCGACCGACCGCGGCAGCACCGACTCGTCGTCCTCGCCGTAGTAGCGCTTGGCGATGCGCACCACGGTCCGGCCGGCTTCCCGGAACAGCTCGCGGCGCGCGGCGTGCGTGGCCAGCGTCGAGCCGTTGCCGGGCAGCGCCAGGCCGAGCGCCTCGGTGAGGCAGTTCATCGAGTTCGCGGTGAACATGCCCGAGCAGGACCCGCAGGTCGGGCACGCCGAGCGCTCCACCTCGCTGAGCCCGTCGTCGTCCACGGCGGAGTTCGCCGACGCGGCGATGGTGGTGATCAGGTCGGTCGGGGCCTGCGCCACGCCTTCCACCACGACGGCCTTGCCGGCCTCCATCGGCCCGCCGGAGACGAACACGGTCGGGATGTTCAGCCGCATCGCGGCGTTGAGCATGCCGGGCGTGATCTTGTCGCAGTTGGAGATGCACACCAGCGCGTCCGCCTGGTGGGCGTTGACCATGTACTCCACCGAGTCGGCGATCAGCTCGCGCGAGGGCAGCGAGTAGAGCATCCCGCTGTGGCCCATCGCGATGCCGTCGTCCACCGCGATGGTGTGGAACTCCCGCGGCACGCCGCCGGCCTCGCGGATCGTCTCGGCCACCACGTCGCCGAGGTCGCGCAGGTGCACGTGCCCGGGCACGAACTGGGTGTAGGAGTTGGCGATCGCGACGATCGGCTTGCCGAAGTCGTCGTCGGTCATACCGGTGGCACGCCAAAGCGACCGAGCGCCAGCGGCATTCCGTCCATGAGTAGTAGTCCGAGAGCGCAGCTGAGGCATATGAGAGCTTCCTTCTGGCTGGTTTGCGTGGCGGTGCCGGTAGCGGAACCTCAGCGGTTCCCCGGCTCCGGGATCCCGTTCTGATGTATGGCCCAATACACGGCGAACGGGCTGTCCTCGCCAGGAAACCGCTGAGAACCCGCGGCGGTGCAAGCTGCGAGGGTGGGCTATGCGCCTGCGGCGCATGCGACCACTACCGCCGGTGTGGCGGTGCGGCTTCGCGGTTGCGGTTCACCGCTGAAAGCGGTGCTTGCCCGGCGATCGTTGTGTCCCAGACGAACCGCACCAAGCCCGCCCCGGGATCAGTTCGGACCGCGCCTTGTGGGCGCGGGGAGTGGCGGTGCCGCCGAGATTACTCCTGCGATTCCGGGTTGGGGAGGCGCCCACCGCTCATCACCGACAGGCGGGGCAGGTCGCGCACCCGCACCGCGGGCAGGGTGATCTCCTTGCCGGAGGTCAGCACCGCCTTGAGCCAGCGCTTCTCGTCCAGGCGCAGCGACGTGACCTCGTCCCACCCGAACCGGCCGCCGCCCAGCGCGGTGCGGACCTTGACCTGGTCCTGACCCACGGTGGTGCGGGTGCGCAGGATCCACCAGGCCAGGCCGAGCGGGATCAGGTAGACCAGCAGGCCCCACGGGTATGCGGCCCAGGCCAGCGGGGTGGCGCAGACGAGGATGGCGAGCACGGCGAGCAGCGATACCGGGGTGATCCGGAAGGTGAGCGACTTCGGGAGCTCGGGCCGCTTCGGCTGCTCGGAGCTCGCCGGGGCGTCGGCGACCTGGTCGTTTTCGGGCTGCTCGGGCTGCTGCGGGGTCTCGCTCACGCTGTCGATGGTCTCACCTGCGCTCGCGCGGCCGCCAAGGTCCCGTGGTCCGGCGGGCGCGGAACTCGTCACGACCATGACACGGCCGGGCGCGGCGTACGTCACACGAATGGTGAGCAGGGTGCCTCTGACCTGGGGATACGTCGTTCCTGGTGGTGGTTCCGGGCGTCCCAGGTGTCCACCATGCGGGAGGATCGTCCCGCATGGTTTGACGGAACGTGGTGCGTTGATTAACGTCCTTGCCATGCTGCGACTGCACGACATTCTCGTACTTCCCCGGCGCGTCGACGCCTAGGAAGTTCGCAGCGTCGACGCGCCAACCCTCGTGGGGCCATTTGTGGTCCGCGGGGGTTTTTTCGTGTCCAGCCCAACCTACCGACCTTGAGGCAGACCCGATGACCAGCGCCAACACCAGGCAGAATCCGGTCCCGGCGCCCCCGCCTGGACGCCGTCCGAAGCCCGCACCGCCCAGCGGTGCCCCAGTGAAGGTGACCGGTGCGCAGGCACTGGTGCGCTCCCTGGAATCCGTGGGCTGCGAGATCGTCTTCGGCATTCCGGGCGGCACCATCCTCCCGTCCTACGACCCGCTCCTCGACTCGCAGAAGGTCCGCCACGTGCTGGTCCGCCACGAGCAGGGCGCCGGGCACGCCGCCACCGGCTACGCCCAGGTCACCGGCGAGGTCGGGGTGTGCATGGCCACCTCGGGGCCGGGCGCGACCAACCTCGTCACCGCGCTGGCCGACGCGCACATGGACTCGGTGCCGGTGGTGGCCATCACCGGTCAGCAGAGCACCGCGATGATCGGCTCCGACGCCTTCCAGGAAGCCGACATCTGCGGCATCACGCTGCCGATCACCAAGCACAACTTCCTGGTCACCAACCCGGACGACATCCCGCGCACCATCGCCGAGGCGTTCTACATCGCCGCCAGCGGCCGCCCCGGCCCGGTGCTGGTCGACATCCCCAAGGACGTTCAGCAGGCCACCACCTCGTTCTCCTGGCCGCCGGAGATGAAGCTGCCCGGCTACCGGCCGACCAGCAAGCCGCACGGCAAGCAGGTCCGCGAGGCCGCCAAGCTGATCACCGAGGCGCACCGCCCGGTGCTCTACGTCGGCGGCGGCGTGATCAAGGCCGACGCGCACGCCGAACTGCGCGAACTGGCCGAGCGCACCGGCATCCCGGTGGTGACCACGCTGATGGCGCGCGGCGCGTTCCCCGACTCGCACCCGCAGCACCTGGGCATGCCCGGCATGCACGGCACGGTCGCCGCGGTCACCGCGATGCAGCGCGCCGACCTGCTGATCGCGCTGGGCGCGCGCTTCGACGACCGGGTCACCGGGCAGCTGGCGTCGTTCGCGCCGGAGGCCAAGGTCGTGCACGCCGACATCGATCCGGCGGAGATCTCCAAGAACCGCCACGCCGACGTGCCGATCGTCGGCGACTGCAAGGACGTCATCGCCGAGCTGATCGATGCGGTCGGCACCGCCACCACCGAGCACGGCACGGCGGACCTGACGCCCTGGTGGGCGCAGCTCAACGACTGGCGCGAGCGGTTCCCGCGGGGCTACGAGTGGCCGGCCGACGGCAGCCTGTCGCCGGAGTACGTCATCGAGCGGCTGGGCAAGATCGCCGGGCCGGAGGCCATCTACGCCGCGGGCGTCGGCCAGCACCAGATGTGGGCCGCGCAGTTCATCGACTACGAGAACCCGCGCACCTGGCTGAACTCCGGCGGCCTGGGCACCATGGGCTACGCGGTGCCCGCCGCGATGGGCGCCAAGGCGGGCGCGCCGGACAAGGCGGTGTGGGCGGTCGACGGCGACGGCTGCTTCCAGATGACCAACCAGGAACTGGCGACCTGCGCCATCGAGGACCTGCCGATCAAGGTCGCCATCATCAACAACGGCAACCTGGGCATGGTCCGGCAGTGGCAGAACCTGTTCTACGCCGAGCGCTACTCGCACAGCGACCTCGGCACCCACAAGCACCGCATCCCGGACTTCAAGCTGCTGGCCGAGGCCTACGGCTGCGTCGGCCTGCGGTGCGAGTCCAAAGAGGACGTCGACAGCGTCATCCAGCGCGCGATGGAGATCAACGACCGCCCGGTCGTGATCGACTTCGTGGTGGGCGCCGACGCCCAGGTGTGGCCGATGGTGGCCGCCGGGACCAGCAACGACGAGATCATGGCTGCGCGCGACGTCCGCCCGCAGTTCGAGGACGAGGAGTGAGCGCGCGATGAGCCGACACACGCTCAGCGTGCTGGTGGAGAACGTCCCGGGCGTCCTGGCCCGGGTGTCCGGCCTGTTCTCCCGGCGCAGCTTCAACATCGAGTCGCTCGCCGTCGGCCCGACCGAGCATCCGGAGATCTCCCGGATGACGATCGTGGTCCAGGTCAGCGACCAGCCGCTGGAACAGGTCACCAAGCAGCTCAACAAGCTGATCAACGTGATCAAGATCGTGGAGCTGGACACCGAAGCGGCGGTGCAGCGGGAACTGCTGCTGGTCAAGGTCCGCGCCGACGCATCGGTGCGCAGCCAGGTCCTGGAAACGGTGCAGCTGTTCCGCGCGAAGGTGGTGGACGTCTCCCCCGAGGCGCTGACCATCGAGGCCACCGGAACCGCCGATAAGCTCGACGCGTTGCTGCGAATGCTGGAACCCTACGGCGTCCGCGAGATGGTGCAGTCGGGCACGATCGCGATCGGTCGTGGACCGCGCTCCATAACGGCCACTGCAGTGCGCTGAACACCCCCGCCACAGGCCGCAAAACTGAAGACCAGACTCGACCTGCGCAGCGGTGCCGGTAGCGGAACCTCAGAGGCCGCCTGAGCTCCGGGATCCCCGACTCATGTATGTCCAATACACAGCGCTGGGGCTGTCCTCGTCAGACGACCTCTGAGAACCCGCGGCGGTGCGAGTTGCGAGAAGTGGTCAAGCGGCTTCGCCGCTTACAAGCAGGTCGAACGTTCGAAAGGAAAAGCTGAACTCCCATGGCAGTTGAAATCTTCTACGACGCGGACGCCGACCTGGGTATCGTGCAGGGCCGCAAGGTCGCCGTCATCGGTTACGGCAGCCAGGGCCACGCCCACGCGCTGAGCCTGCGCGACTCGGGCGTCGACGTGCGGGTCGGCCTGCCGGAGGGCTCGAAGTCCCGCGCCAAGGCCGAGGAAGAGGGCCTGAAGGTGCTGACCCCGGCCGAGGCCGCCGCGGAAGCCGACCTGATCATGATCCTGGCGCCCGACACCAAGCAGCGCGAGATCTACGCCAACGACATCGCGCCGAACCTCAAGCAGGGCGACGCGCTGTTCTTCGGCCACGGCTTCAACATCCGCTACGGCCTGATCCAGCCGCCGGCCGACGTCGACGTCGCCATGGTCGCGCCGAAGGGCCCGGGCCACCTGGTGCGCCGCCAGTTCGTCGACGGCAAGGGCGTGCCGTGCCTGATCGCCGTGGAGCAGGACGCCTCCGGCAACGCCCAGGCGCTGGCGCTGTCCTACGCCGCGGCCATCGGCGGTGCCCGCGCCGGCGTCATCAAGACCACCTTCAAGGAGGAGACCGAGACCGACCTGTTCGGTGAGCAGGCCGTCCTCTGCGGTGGCGCCTCCGCGCTGGTGCAGACCGGTTTCGAGGTGCTGGTCGAGGCCGGCTACCAGCCGGAGATCGCCTACTTCGAGGTGCTGCACGAGCTCAAGCTGATCGTCGACCTGATGTGGGAGGGCGGCATCGCCGGTCAGCGGTACTCGATCAGCGACACCGCCGAGTACGGCGACCTCAGCCGCGGCCCGCGCGTGATCGACGCCCACGTCAAGGAGTCGATGCGCAAGATCCTGGCCGAGGTCCAGGACGGCACCTTCGCCAAGGAGTGGGTGGCCGAGGACGAGGCCGGCCGGCCGAACTTCACCAAGCTGCAGGCCGAGGGCAACGCCCACCAGATCGAAGAGGTCGGCAAGAAGCTCCGCGCGCTGATGTCGTGGACTTCGAAGTAAGTTCCAGGCTCATCCTGCGTAGCGGTGCCGGTGGCGGAACCTCAGAGGCCGCCTGGCTGCGGGATCCCGTTCTTATGTATGACCAATACACGGCGAACGGGCTGTCCTCGCCGGGCGACCTCTGAGAACCCGCGGCGGTGCGAGCGTCGTAGGTGGGTTGTGCGCCTGCGGCGCATGCGGTCTTGACGGTGCGGTGCCGGTCGCTCATCGCGGTCGCTGTCCACTGCTGTGGGCATGGCCCGTGAGCTGACGCCGCTCCCGGATTTCGGCGGCGCGCTACCCGCGCGGACTGCCGATGCGAACGGCCCGGTGCACCCCACAAGGGGCACCGGGCCTCGTGCCGTCGACGCGCCGCGGCGGGATTTTCCCGTTTGCCAGGGGTGGAATCGTCGCTGCGGGTGAGGTCTACAGTACGCATCGTGAGTGAGAACGAGATCGTCGACGACAAGGCGCACATCCGCCACGAGCTGGACTTCTCCGCCGCGGAGTGGATCACCAGCACCGACGACCCTGACGAACCCGGAGTGGAGATCGCGTTCGTCGGCGGCTACGTCGGCATGCGCAACGGCGCGGACCCGGACGGGCCGGTGCTGGTCTTCACCCCGGAGGAGTGGGACGCGTTCGTCGCCGGTGCCAAGGACGGCGAGTTCGACGAGCCGTGACCGGCGGGCTGCGCGGGTCGCTCCGCGCAGTCCTCGCTGTTTCATCCCGCGCTCTGGGACGGTCGCGTAACCGGGGGTGCACGGACAGTTCGAACCACTAGGCCGATTTAGTGGCAATTCACCCCACGGGCCTCGCGCCGTTCTATTCGCACCCGGGCTGATCTGCGATAATGCCGGTCAACCGGATTATCCGGGCGGATTGTTCCGAACCGGTGATCCGGGCTACACCCTTGTGAACGCTTTCTCAATCTCCCGTTAAACTCCCCACCCGTCCGGGCACATCGCCGTGCCGACCGTGATCTTCCACCTGGAGTTCGCCCGTGACCAACGCAAGCCGTCCTGTCGTCCTGATCGCCGAGAAGCTGGCTCCGTCCGTGATCGACGCCCTCGGGGACGGCGTCGAGATCCGCAACGTGGACGGCACGGACCGGCCGGCGCTGCTCGACGCCGTCGCCGAGGCCGACGCGCTGCTGGTCCGTTCCGCCACCAAGGTCGACGCGGAGGTGCTGGCCGCGGCGAAGAAGCTCAAGGTCGTCGCCCGCGCCGGGGTCGGCCTGGACAACGTCGAGGTGCCCGCCGCCACCGAGCGCGGCGTGATGGTGGTCAACGCGCCCACCTCCAACATCGTCTCGGCCGCCGAGCACGCGATGGCCCTGCTGCTGGCGGTGGCCCGCAACGTCCCGCAGGCGGACGCGAGCCTCAAGGGCGGCGCGTGGAAGCGCAGCTCCTACGGCGGTGTCGAGCTCAACGGCAAGACCGTCGGCGTGGTGGGCCTGGGCAAGATCGGCCAGCTGTTCGCGCAGCGGGTCGCCGCCTTCGGCACCAAGCTGATCGCCTACGACCCCTACGTCTCGGCCGCTCGCGCCGCCCAGCTCGGCATCGAGCTGGTCTCGCTGGAGGAGCTGCTGGCCCGCGCCGACGCGATCTCCATCCACCTGCCCAAGACGGCCGAGACGCTGGGCCTGATCGGCGCCGAGGAGCTGAAGAAGGCCAAGCCCGGGCTGCTGATCGTCAACGCCGCCCGCGGTGGCCTGATCGACGAGGACGCGCTGTACGACGCGCTGCGCAACGGCCAGATCGGCGGCGCGGGCATCGACGTGTTCAAGACCGAGCCGACCACCGAGAGCCCGCTGTTCGAGCTGGACAACGTGGTCGTCACCCCGCACCTGGGCGCCTCCACCGCGGAGGCCCAGGACCGCGCGGGCACCGACGTGGCCCGCTCGGTGCGGCTGGCGCTGCGCGGCGACTTCGTGCCGGACGCCGTCAACGTCCAGGGCGGTGCGGTCGGCGAGGAGGTCCGCCCGTACCTGTCGCTGACCCAGAAGCTCGGCCAGCTGCTGGCCGCGCTGCTGGGCACCACGCCGAGCTCGGTGACCGTCGAGGCGCGCGGTGAGCTCGCCGACGAGGACGTCTCGGTGCTGCAGCTGGCGGCCCTGCGCGGCGTGTTCGCCGGTGCCGTGGAGAACCAGGTGACCTTCGTCAACGCCCCGCAGCTGGCCGAGGACCTGGGCGTGCAGGTCGAGGTCACGACCTCGCCGGAGAGCCCGAACCACCGCAGCGTGGTGACGGTGCGCGCCGGCCTGGCGGACGGCCGCACCGCGCGCGTCTCGGGTGCGCTGTCCGGCTCGAACCTGGTCGAGAAGCTGGTGGAGGTCAACGGCCGCAACTTCGACCTGCGCGCCGAGGGCAACGTGCTGCTGCTGGAGTACCCGGACCGCCCGGGCGTGATGGGCAAGGTCGGCACGCTGCTCGGCGAGGTCAGCGTGAACATCGAGGCCGCCACGGTCAGCCAGACCACCGACCGCTCCGAAGCGATCATGCTGCTGCGCGTGGACCGTCCGGTCGAGCAGGGCGTCCTGGAGCCGATCGGCGCCGCGGTCGGCGCTCGCATCGTCCGCACCGTGACGTTCGAGTAAGGGTTTTTCCGCTCAGCGCGGGGTGTGCCGGTTCCGGCGCACCCCGCGCTTTGCTTTGGGCGGTTCGGGCCGTTACTGCTCGGTCAGGTGAGGCTCGGGCGGTCCGCGATGTGGGAAGCGCCCAGGAGCGCAGCAGGGAACCCGGGCCCTCTCACTCTTTCGGGGGTCCCACAGTCCGGGAGGCTTCATCCACTTGGTGGGCCCGGCATCCCGCTCGCCGCGCCCGTGCCGGTAGCCTTCGGCTCAACAGTTCGAGCCCCGCAGGTCGGGGTGGTTCTCGGGAGGTGTGTAGATGCGGCTCGCTGTGATCCCCGGCGACGGGATCGGGCCGGAGGTGATTGCCGAGGCACTCAAGGTCCTCGGTGAGGTGGTGCCGGATACCGAGATCACTCGATACGACCTGGGAGCCGCGCGCTGGCACGCGACGGGAGAACTGCTGCCCGAGTCCGTTCTCGGTGAGCTCCGCCAGCACGACGCGATCCTGCTGGGCGCGGTCGGCGACCCGTCGGTGCCCAGCGGCATCCTGGAGCGCGGCCTGCTGCTGCGGCTGCGCTTCGAGCTCGACCACCACGTGAACCTGCGCCCGGCGCGGCTGTACCCGGGCGTGAAGAGCCCGGTTGCCGACCCGGGTGAGATCGACATGGTCGTGGTTCGCGAGGGCACCGAGGGTCCGTACGCGGGCAACGGCGGCCTGCTGCGCAAGGACACCACGCACGAGATCGCCACCGAGGTCAGCATCAACACCGCGTTCGGCGTGGAGCGCGTCGTGCGCGACGCCTTCGCGCGCGCCGCTGCCCGGCCGCGCAAGCACCTGACGCTGGTGCACAAGACCAACGTGCTCACCCACGCCGGCTCGCTGTGGTCGCGCGTGGTGGAGGAGGTCTCGCTGCAGTACCCGGACGTCACCGTGGCCTACCAGCACGTGGACGCCACCACCATCCACCTGGTCACCGACCCGGGCCGGTTCGACGTGGTCGTCACCGACAACCTGTTCGGCGACATCATCACCGACCTGGCCGGTGCGGTCACCGGTGGCATCGGGCTGGCCGCCAGCGGCAACATCGACGCCACCCGCCGTAACCCGAGCATGTTCGAGCCGGTGCACGGCAGCGCGCCGGACATCGCCGGGCAGGGCGTGGCCGACCCGACCGCCGCGGTGCTGTCGGTGGCCATGCTGCTCGACCACGTGGGCCTGGCCGAGGCCGCCAAGCGGGTCGAGGCGTCGGTGGCGTTCGACCTGGCCACCCGCGACCACTCGGCGCCGGGTGCGACCTTCGCCATCGGTGACCGGCTCGCGGCCCTGGTCTCCTCCCGCGAGGTGGCCCCGCAGGCCTGATCGCTCAGCGCACGAAGGGCGTCCCGATCCGGGGCGCCCTTCGCGTTGTCCGGATGTGCAACCTCCTGGGTTGTTCCTCGGCGCGGAGCCGGATTCGGAACTTCCGCCGTCCGGATCGTGGGAAGTTCCGGTCAGCTGGTGATCCGGTGCCGCGTTGTGGCAGCATGGGGCCGTGGCTTTCCGCAGTGTGATCATTATTGGCGAGCGCGCCGGGTAGACGACTCCGCACCCCGGCGCGCTGACCTCTCGCATCCTGCGGGGGGTCTTTTTTGTTGCCTGCGCCCGCCGCACCCACCCGTTTCCGACGCCACCGGGAGAAGATCCAGTGACCCGCACCCAGCCCGCCGGAACCCCTCTGGGCGACGATTTCCACGTCTACGACACGACCTTGCGGGACGGCGCGCAGCGCGAGGGCATTTCCTACTCGGTCACCGACAAGATCGCCGTCGCGCGGCTGCTGGACTCGCTCGGCGTCGGCTTCGTCGAAGGCGGCTGGCCCGGCGCGCTGCCCAAGGACACCGAGTTCTTCCACCGCGCCGCGCAAGGAGAGCTCGAACTCCGGCACGCCGCGCTGGTCGCGTTCGGATCCACCCGCCGCGCCGGGGCCAAAGTGGACGAAGATCCGCAGGTGCGGGCGCTGCTGGAATCCCGCGCGCCGGTGGTGACCCTGGTGGCCAAATCGGACCGCAGGCACATCGAACGCGCGCTGCGCACCGATGTGGCGGAGAACTGCGCGATGGTCGCCGACACGGTGCGCTACCTCGTGGGCGAAGGACGCCGGGTGTTCCTCGACGCCGAGCACTTCTTCGACGGCTACGCGTTCGATCCCGACACCTCGCTGCGCGTGCTGGAATCCGCGGTGCAGGCGGGCGCGGACGTCGTGGTGCTGTGCGACACCAACGGCGGGCAGCTGCCGCTGCAGCTCGCCGAGACCGTCGGCGAGGTCGCCGCGCGCACCGGTTTCCGCCTCGGGATCCACTGCCAGGACGACACCGGTTGCGCGGTGGCCAACAGCATCGCCGCGGTGCAGGCCGGGGCCACGCACGTGCAGTGCACCGCCAACGGTTACGGCGAGCGGGCGGGCAACGCGGATCTGTTCGCGGTGATCGGGAATCTGGCCGCCAAGCTCGGGATGCCGGTGCTGCCGGAGGAGAAGCTGCGCGAGCTCACCCGGACCTCCCACGCCCTCGCCGAGATCGCCAACCTGGCGCCGGACACCCACCAGGCCTACGTCGGGCAGTCGACCTTCGCGCACAAGGCGGGATTGCACGCGAGTGCGATCAAAGTGGACCCCGAGCTGTACAACCACATCGATCCCGCCGTGGTGGGCAACGGGATGCGGGTGCTGGTCACCGAGATGGCCGGGCGGGCCAGCCTGGAGCTCAAGGGCGCCGAGCTCGGCCTCGACCTCTCCGCCGCGCCGGAGGCGGTCACCGGCGCGGTCCGCCGGGTCAAGGAGCTCGAAGCGCGCGGCTGGTCCTTCGAAGCCGCGGACGCCTCGCTGGAACTCCTGCTGCGCGGCGAGATGGCGACCACCACCGGTGCCGATCCGGTGGAAGCGCCGTTCGAGCTGGAGTCCTACCGGGTGGTGCTCGACCACCGCTCCGACGGCGAGGTGATCGCCGAAGCGACCGTGAAGGTGCACGTGGCGGGGGAGCGGGTCATCGCGACCGCCGAGGGCAACGGCCCGGTCAACGCGCTGGACGCGGCGCTGCGCGAAGCGCTCGTCCCGCACCTGCCGTGGCTGGAGTCGGTGGAGCTGGCCGACTACAAGGTCCGCATCCTCACCGACGCCCGCGGCACCGACGCGGTGACCAGGGTCCTGGTGGAATCCCGCGACGGCGAGGAGGAGTGGACCACGGTCGGCGTCCACGCCAACATCGTCGAAGCCAGCTGGCTGGCCCTCTGCGACGCCCTGGTCTACAAGTCCTCCCGCCCGGCCTTCGCCACCCGCTGACCCCGCGCCCGGCGTGAGGTGGGACGCAATTTCAATGGAAATCACGTCTTCGATTTCAATGGAAGTTGCGCCCCGCGTCGGCGTGCCGGGTGCCCGGCACACCGACGACCTCCGCGATTTCAAGGGAAATCCGATGTCCGACTTCCCTTGAGATCGCGGCAGGACCGGACACGGCGCCGACTGGTCGTCGGGGCCGGCGAGCCCGGTGGCGTCGCCGCCGACGCCGGGGGCGGCGTGCGGGGATAGGCTTTCGGTGGAGAATCCACAGTTGATCGCGGAGGTTCGTCTTGCGCTTGGCACGTGTCGCCCACTCCTCCGGGGTGTCCTTCGTGGCCCTGGAGCCGGATCCGGCTGCGCCGAAGGAGAAGGTGCTCGCGGTCGAGATCGACCAGCACCCGTTCGGCGATCCCACCTTCACCGGGCGCAAGTGGCCGATGGCCGATGTGCGGCTGCTCGCCCCGATCCTGCCCACGAAGGTCATCTGCATCGGCAAGAACTACGCCGACCACGCGAAGGAGATGGGCGGTGAGCCGCCGGCCCAGCCGGTCATCTTCATGAAGCCGTCCACCTCGGTGATCGGCCCGAACTCGCCCATCAAGCTGCCGCCGAACTCGGAGCGGGTGGACTTCGAGGGCGAGCTGGCCGCGGTCGTCGGCCAGCCGTGCAAGGACGTCCCGGAGGCGCGCGGCACCGATGTGCTGCTCGGCTACACGATCGCCAACGACGTCACCGCGCGCGACCAGCAGCAGGCCGACGGGCAGTGGACCCGGGCCAAGGGCTACGACACGTTCTGCCCGCTGGGGCCGTGGATCGACACCGAGGTCGACCCGGCGGACCTGGCCATCCGGACCGAACTGGACGGTGAGCTCAAGCAGGACGCGCGGACCTCGCTGCTGCTGCACGACGTCGGCGCGCTGGTGTCGTGGATCTCGCGCGTGATGACGCTGCTCCCGGGCGACGTCATCCTCACCGGCACGCCGGCCGGGGTGGGCCCGATGCGCGACGGCCAGAAGGTCTCCGTCTCCATCGACGGCCTCGGCACCCTCACCAACCCGGTCCAGCAGGCCTGAACCGGTTCTCCCGCCGCGCGGTGAAGGGCGCTTTTCGCCGACTGAGTCGGTGAAAAGCGCCCTTCTGCTTTCCCCAGGCGGAGTTCAGCGGAGGGCTGAGCGGGGCGGGCGCTCGCGGACCGCGCCGTAGGCGAGGACGTACGGCGGGATCTTGCGCAGCCACGGGAGCTTCGCCGTCGCCCGGATGGGCAGCGGGAGGCGGGCGGTGCTGCCGAAGTCGATCTCGCCCTGCAGCGCGGGGACGATCGCGTTGTCGTGGATCACGCGCTGGAGCCGCTGGATCAGCACGGTCGTCGGCCACCGCCGCCGCTGCACCGCCGCCACGTGCTTGCGCTCCAGGCGGCCTTCGCGCAGCGGGTCGGCCAGGTAGCGCGCCGCCGCGACCGCGTCCTGCACCGCCAGGTTGATGCCGATCCCGCCCACCGGCGACATCGCGTGCGCCGCGTCGCCGATGCACAGCAGGCCCGGCACGTGCCACTTGCGCAGCCGGTCCAGCTTCACCTGCAGCACCTTGACGTCGTCCCAGTCCGCCACCAGCTCCCGCCCGGCCAGCCACGGCACCCGGCGCACCAGACCCTCGTTGAACTCCTCGATGGGCCGGTTGCGGCCCTCCGCGTCGGTGCCCTTGGCGATGATCGCGGCCACCTGGAAGTAGTCGCCGCGGTCGAGCATCGCGAGGAAGGTGCGGTCGCGGATCAGCCCGATCGCACCCGCCGGGTCGTCCGGCAGGCGCGGCACCCGGAACCACCGGACGTCCATCGGCGTGGGGAAGTCCTGCAGGCGCAGCTCGGGCATCGTGCGCACGAACGACTTGCGGCCGTCGCAGGCGACCGTGATGGTGGCGCGGATCTCGCCGGTGCCGCCTTCGGCCGTGCGGTAGCGAACGCCGTTGACGCGGCCGCCTTCGCGGATCAGCTCGGTCGCCTCGGTGTTCATCCGCAGCGAGAAACCGGGCTCCTGCTTGGCCGCGTCGGCGAGCATGTCCAGCAGGTCCCACTGCGGGACCATCGCGATGTAGTTGTACTTCATCTTCAGCGCGCTGAAGTCGCCCAGGGTGAACAGCTCGCCGTCCTGGCCGATCGGCAACCTCACCCGGTTCAGCCGGCGCTGCGGGAGCTCGTTCAGCCGCTCGGCCAGGCCGAGTTCGTCGAGCAGGTGCAGGGTCGTCGGGTGCACCGTGTCGCCGCGGAAGTCGCGCAGGAAGTCGTCGTGCTTCTCCAGCACGGTCACCTCGACGCCCGCGCGCGCCAGCAGCAGTCCCAGGACCATGCCCGCCGGGCCGCCCCCCACGATGCAGCAGGTGGTTCGCTCCATTGCGATCCCCTCCAAGTTTTTCAACGCTTGTTGAATAAGGTCAGGATGCGCCTCCGGGACGCGCTCGTCAAGCGCCGCCGCCCGGTGGCTACGCTGGATGTGTTATGAGCACGCCAGAAGCAGCAGCAACAGCAGCCGACGCCAGGCCCCTCCGGGCCCGGTTCTGCCCCTCGCCGACCGGCATCCCGCACGTCGGCCTGATCCGCACCGCCCTCTACAACTGGGCCTTCGCCCGGCACAACAAGGGCACCTTGGTGTTCCGCATCGAGGACACCGACGCCGCCCGGGACAGCGAGGAGTCCTACCAGGCGCTGCTGGACGCGCTGCGCTGGTTGGGCCTGGACTGGGACGAGGGCCCCGAGGTCGGCGGCCCCTACGGCCCCTACCGGCAGAGCGAGCGGCGCGACATCTACGCCGACGTCGCGCAGCGGCTGCTCGCCGCCGGTGAGCTCTACGAGTCCTTCTCCTCGCCCGAGGAGGTCGAGGCCCGGCACAAGGCGGCCGGCCGCGATCCCAAGCTGGGCTACGACAACTTCGACCGCGAGCTCACCGAGGAGCAGGTGGCCGCGTTCCGCGCCGAGGGCCGCAAGCCGGTGCTGCGGCTGCGGATGCCCGACCGCGACATCGCCTTCACCGACCTGGTGCGCGGCGAGATCACCTTCCCCGCGGGCAGCGTGCCCGACCCGGTCCTGGTGCGCGGCAACGGAGATCCGCTCTACACCCTGACCAACCCGGTCGACGACGCCATGCAGCGCATCACCCACGTGCTGCGCGGCGAGGACCTGCTGTCCTCCACACCGCGGCAGATCGCGCTCTACGAGGCGCTGCAGCGCATCGGTGTCACCGACTTCACGCCCGAGTTCGGCCACCTGCCGTTCGTCATGGGCGAGGGCAACAAGAAGCTCTCGAAGCGCGACCCGCAGTCCAACCTGTTCCACCACCGCGACCGGGGTTTCCTGCCCGAGGGCCTGCTGAACTACCTGGCGCTGCTGGGCTGGTCCATCTCCGAGGACCGCGACGTGTTCAGCCTGGACGAGATGGTCGAGGCCTTCGAGATCGGCCGCGTCAGCTCCAACCCGGCGCGCTTCGACCAGAAGAAGGCCGATGCGATCAACTCCGCGCACCTGCGCGCGCTGGCGCCGGACGACTTCGTCGAGCGGATCGTGCCCTACCTGGTCAACGGCGGAGTGCTGCCCAGCGAGCCCACCGAGCAGCAGCTGGGCATCGTGCGCGCCGCGGCGCCGCTGGTGCAGGAGCGGCTCGTGGTGCTCTCCGACGCCGTCGGCATGATGGCCTTCCTGTTCGCGGGCGACGAGTTCACCCCGGAGCAGGCCTCCGCGGACAAGGCCCTCGGCGAGGACGCCAAGCCGGTGCTGGAAGCGGCCATCGACGCCCTCAGCGCGCTGCCGAAGTGGACCACGGCGGCCATCGAGCAGGCGCTGAAGGACGCGGTCGTGGACGGCCTGGGCATCAAGCCGCGCAAGGCCTTCGCCCCGGTCCGCGTCGCCGTCACCGGCCGCACGGTGTCGCCGCCGCTGTACGAGTCGATGGAACTCCTGGGACGCGAGGTCTCCCTCGCCCGCCTGCGCAAGGCCCTGGGCTGAACCACCGCGCCCCGCCGGAGCTCTTCCGGCGGGGCGCGCTGCGTGACCGGAGGTGGTCGCGCTCACCCCGGATGCCGACTGACGCGCCCAAGCGGAAATGGGCCGACAGGATCACCGTGTTGGCCGAATCGGACGCAGCGGGTGAGCGCCTAGCCTCTCGGGGTGACATCCGCGCCTCAGCCTCCCGCCGCACCCGCACCCGGACAGCTCAAGGCCGTGTGCCTCGACGTCGACGACACGCTGCTGGACGGCCAGCGCGCGTCCCGGCAAGGCCTGCGGGAGCTCGTGGGCACCGACCGCGCCTGGCCGGTGTGGGAGCGCACCACCGACGACTACTACGCGCGGTTCGTCAACGACGAGCTCGACTTCGACACGATGTGCGTCCAGCGCACCAAGGCCTTCTTCGCGGCCTTCGGCGAGCGGATCGACGACATCGAAGCCGCCCGCCGCGAGAACATACGCATGGCCGCCATGCAGCGCGCCTGGAGCCTCTTCGACGACGCCCGGCCCTGCCTGGACTGGATGCGCGACAGCGGCCTGAGGCTCGCCGTCATCACCAACGCGCCGAGCGTCTACCAGCGCAAGAAGATCGCCGCCGTCGGCCTCGCCGACGCCTTCGACGTGCTCGTCATCTCCGGTGAGGTCGGCGTGGCGAAACCCGACCCGCAGATCTTCGAGGCCGCCTGCGAGGCGCTGGGCCTGCGCCCCGGCGAAGTCGCCCACGTCGGCGACCGCCTCGACACCGACGCACTCGGCGCCGCCCGGGCCGGCCTGCACGGCATCTGGCTCAACCGCGACCACCGGGCCCCGGCGACCACCGAGGTGCCGACCATCGCGAGCCTGCACGAACTCCCCGAACTCCTCGTCGGCGACCTGCCCGCCGTCCCGGTGCCCGAGCTGATCCCCTGAAACCCCGCCACAACCGCCGCGACCTGCGACGATCCCGTTAACCCACCCCCCATTTCAGACCCCTGGAGCGATGGTCTAATATTCTTACCAACGCAGCGGACAGCAGTCCGGAAGCCGAACTCCCCGGAGATCGGAAAAAGGACAACTGGCCGCGCGGCACCATGGGGTATGGTGTAATTGGCAGCACGACTGATTCTGGTTCAGTTAGTCTAGGTTCGAGTCCTGGTACCCCAGCGAGCAGATCGCAAACTTGACTATGGGAGCTCTCCCGGCGTCGTGGAAGTGATCTCTCAAGCGTGGTCCCGTCGTCTAGCGGCCTAGGACGCCGCCCTCTCAAGGCGGTAGCGCGGGTTCAAATCCCGTCGGGACTACAAGGGTGGGAGGGCCCTGTTTGCTGAGAGCAAACAGGGCCCTTTCCGTGTTTGTATTGGGGGGCCGAGCCCCCCATGCCCCCCACGGTGCGGGGGTTGCTTATCGGGTGCTCCTTGCGTGGGGTGGCGTACCCGGCCTGGGTTCTGGACCAGCCTTTCGGCCTTGCGAGGGGTGGTGGGTCGCCTTTCGGGCTTGCGTGGGGTGGTGGGGTGGCTTTTGGCCTGTGGTGGGGGCTTTGTGGGTTCTGGGGTGGTTCGTGGGGTGGGGAACCTCCGCGATTTCGGTTGAAATCGGCTGGTTGTTGCCGCGGGCTTCGTCGAAAACGTGACGAAGCCGATTTCAATTGAAATCGCTGCACCACCCAAGGCGACCACCGCTTTGAGTCCAACCCGGCCCCGGACTCCACGGCACCTCTGCTCCCGACCCTGGCCCGGTATCACCACCGATCGCTTGGTGGGATGGCTCCTTCCGTTGTGGCGGGGGATCTTCGGTTTGGCTTGTGCGGGTGGGGTTGTGCTGGGGTTTTGGTTCTTTCGGGGGGTGGTGTTCGGGTGGGGTTTGGGGTGTTGTAGAGTTCTTCTCGTAACGCGGTCCCGTCGTCTAGCGGCCTAGGACGCCGCCCTCTCAAGGCGGTAGCGCGGGTTCAAATCCCGTCGGGACTACAAGGGGAAGCCCCACTCGTGATGTTCACGGGTGGGGCTTTTTCATGTCTTGGGGGCCTTCTCGGCGGGGGAGGGTGGAGTTGTGACGGGGAGCTCGCTCGTGTCGAGGTTTGCCGGTCTTCGGTGGGGATCTTCAAGTAGCGCGCCCGGTTCTGGGCGCTGGTGGTTGGGTTCTCACCGGTTTCGCGGGCGGTGCGGGGGTTCTCGCCCCCGCACCGCGCTCGCGGGTCACAGGCGGTTCTGGAGGGCTTCCGCTGCTGCCAACAGGTCTGCTGCCCAGCGGGCTCCCGGGCGGCGGCCCATCCGGTCGATCGGGCCGGATACCGAAATCGCCGCCACCACCGTTCCCTGGGAGTCCTTCACCGGGGCGCTCACGCTCGCCACTCCCGATTCCCGTTCCGCCACGCTCTGGGCCCAGCCCCGGCGGCGGACCTCCATGAGGGTTCGTTCGCCGAAGACCGCTTCCGCCAGGACCGCTCGCTGCGTCGCCGGGTCCGCCCAGGCCGCCAGGACCTTCGCTCCCGAGCCCGCCGTCATCGGCAGGGCCGTGCCCACCGGGACCGTGTCGCGGAGGCCGCTGGGGGGCTCTGCGGTCGCGATGCACAGGCGCTGCAAGCCGTCCCTGCGGTAGAGCTGGACGCTTTCGCCCGTGATGTCCCGGAGTTTGGGCAGTACTGTGGTCGCTGCCTCCAGCAACGGATCCACCGCTCCGCCGGCCAGTTCCGCCAGCGCCGCGCCCGGGCGCCAGCGCCCGTCCGAATCCCGGCGCAGGAGGCGGTGCACCTCCAGGCCCACCGCCAGGCGGTGCGCGGTCGCCCTCGGCAGGCCCGTGCGGCTGCACAGTTCCGCCAGGCCGCACGGTTCGTTGGCAACGGCCTGCAGAACGGCCACTGCCTTGTCCAGTACTCCGATGCCGCTATGCTGTCCCACGTACCGATACTAGCTTCCCGACATCTGGGAAGTCCACTCTGTGGGAAGACCCGTTCCGGGGTCTCGGCAGGCTCGACTGGGAGCAGCGATGGGAAAAACGCTCGCGGAGAAGGTTTGGGATGCGCACATCGTGCGCCGCGGTGAGGGGCACGAGCCGGACCTGCTCTACATCGATCTCCACCTGGTGCACGAGGTCACCAGTCCGCAGGCCTTCGAGGGGCTGCGGCTGGCCGGCCGACCGGTGCGCCGCCCCGACCTGACGCTGGCCACCGAAGACCACAACGTGCCCACCACCGGGATCGACCTGCCGATCGCCGACCCGGTGTCGCGCACCCAGGTCGAGACGTTGCGCAAGAACTGCGCGGAATTCGGCATCCGGCTGCACCCGATGGGCGATGCCGAGCAGGGCATCGTGCACGTCGTCGGCCCGCAGCTCGGGCTGACCCAGCCCGGCACCACGGTGGTCTGCGGCGACAGCCACACCTCCACGCACGGCGCGTTCGGCGCGCTGGCCTTCGGCATCGGCACTTCCGAGGTCGAGCACGTGCTGGCCACCCAGACGCTGCCGCTGAAGCCGTTCAAGACCATGGCCATCAACATCGACGGCTCGCTGCGCCCGGGAGTCACCAGCAAGGACGTGATCCTGGCCGTCATCGCCAAGATCGGCACCGGCGGCGGGCAGGGCTACGTGCTGGAGTACCGCGGCGAAGCGATCCGGCAGCTGTCCATGGAAGCCCGCATGACGATCTGCAACATGTCGATCGAGGCGGGCGCGCGGGCTGGAATGATCGCGCCGGATGAAACGACTTTCGAGTACCTGAAGGGACGTCCGCACGCGCCCGAGGGCGCCGAGTGGGACGCCGCCGTCGAGTACTGGCGCACGCTGCGCACCGACGACGACGCCACTTTCGACGCAGAGGTCACGCTCGACGCCGATGAGCTCACGCCTTTCGTCACCTGGGGCACCAACCCGGGCCAGGGCCTGCCGCTGGGCGAGCGGGTGCCGGACCCGGAGCAGATCGCCGACGAGGGCGAGCGCTTCGCCGCGGAGAAGGCGTTGGCCTACATGGGCCTGGAGCCGGGCACGCCGCTGCGCGAGGTGTCGGTCGACACGGTCTTCCTGGGCTCGTGCACCAACGGCCGCATCGAGGACCTGCGCGCCGCCGCGGACGTCTTGAAGGGCCGCAAGGTGGCGCAGGACGTCCGGATGCTGGTGGTGCCGGGCTCGATGAAGGTCCGCGTGCAGGCGGAGTCCGAGGGGCTGCACGAGGTTTTCACGGCCGCGGGCGCCGAATGGCGTTCGGCCGGTTGTTCGATGTGCCTGGGCATGAACCCGGACCAGCTCACCCCCGGCGAGCGCAGCGCGTCGACCTCCAACCGCAACTTCGAGGGCAGGCAAGGCAAGGGCGGCCGCACCCACCTGGTCTCCCCGCTCGTCGCCGCCGCCACCGCCGTGCGCGGCACCCTGTCCTCGCCCGAAGACCTCGACTGAAACCCACCCACCAGGAGCAGTGACGATGGAACCGTTCAAGACGCACACCGGGGTCGGCGTCCCGCTGCGCCGGTCCAACGTGGACACCGACCAGATCATCCCGGCGGTCTACCTCAAGCGGGTCTCGCGGACCGGCTTCGAGGACGCCCTGTTCGCCGCCTGGCGGGGCGACGAGGACTTCATCCTCAACCAGGAGCCGTTCCGCGCGGGCAGCGTGCTGGTGGCCGGGCCCGACTTCGGCACCGGCTCCTCCCGCGAGCACGCCGTGTGGGCGCTGAAGGACTACGGCTTCCGGGTGGTCATCTCCAGCCGCTTCGCCGACATCTTCCGCGGCAATTCGGGCAAGCAGGGACTGCTGGCGGCCCAGTGCGAGCAGTCCGATGTGGAACTCCTGTGGAAGCTGCTGGAGAACGAGCCCGGTACCGCCGTGACGGTGGATCTGGAGCGACGGACGGTGCACGCCAAGGATCTCACCGTGGCGTTCAGCATCGACGACTACACCCGCTGGCGGTTGCTGGAAGGCCTCGACGACATCGGGCTGACCCTGCGGCACGCCGAGACGATCGACACTTTTGAGCGGGCGCGACCCAGCTTCAAGCCCGCCACGCTGCCCGCTCCGGCAGGCTGATCGCGGCTTTCCCGGGTGGCGGATTCCTTCTGCTGTGCAAGGAGAATCCCGCCACCCGGGGCACAACTGAACAGTTGCTCCACGAGCACTGCGGCCCCGTTGCCCGGAGACGAATGCCCGCGCCCTGAACGAAAAAATGGGGCGTGGCGATTGGCATTTGTTTATCCGGGGCTTTACCGTTGACATTGAGTCGGCCCAACGGGGCCGTTGTTGTGTCCTGGGAGGGACTGAAGTGAACAAGGCCCAACTCATCGAGGCTCTGGCAGAACGCCTCGGAGACAAGAAGACCGCCAGCCAGGCTGTGGAAAACGTCGTGGACATCATCGTTCGCAACGTCAACAAGGGCGAGAAGGTCAACATCACCGGCTTCGGGGTTTTCGAGAAGCGGGCCCGCGCCGCTCGTACCGCTCGCAACCCGCGCACCGGTGAGTCCGTGAAGGTCAAGAAGACCAACGTTCCCGCCTTCCGCGCCGGCACCCAGTTCAAGGAAGTCGTGGGCGGCCAGCGGAAACTGCCGCGCCAGTCCTCGGTCAAGGCGGCCACCACCCGCGGTGCCACCACCCGGACCGCGACCGCCACCAAGGCTGCCGCCGGCACCAAGGCCAAGGCCACCGCCACGCGCGCCACCGCGGCCAAGACCACCGGTCGCGCGACCACGAAGGCCGCCACCACCAAGGCGACCACGACCAAGGCCGCGCCGAAGGCCGCCGCCAAGGCGACCGCGACCAAGGCCGCGCCGAAGCGGGCCACCAAGGCCACCACGGCCAAGGCGACCCCGGCCAAGGCGACCACCGCCAAGGCGACTCCGGCGAAGGCCACCACCAAGCGGACGAGCACCGCCAAGGCCAGCACCGCCAAGACGACCGCTGCCAAGACGACCCGTCCGGCGACCAAGAAGGCGACGACCACTCGCAAGTCCACCAAGAAGTGAGTGCTCGCCCCAGCAGCGAGCACCAGTGGACCGAGCGGGCGGTCATCTGACCCGGACACCGGGACGAGGTGCCGCCCGCTCTTCGGCAGGAAACCCCCCGACCGCGTGCGGCGGGGAGGCGATTCCGCCGACGTGCGCGGCGTCCGCTCAGGACGCCCGCGCGTGGTGCAAACGGGGTTGAGCGGGCCGTAGCCGCCGGGAAACCGGCCAGCTGCGCCTGCCACCCCGGTGGGCGGCGCGCAACGCCCACACGGCGCGATCAGCGCCGAACAGCGGTGCGCAGCCGCTTGATTCCGGAGCCGGGGCGTCGGCGAACCGGACGCCGACGCATCCGACCCCGCAACCGGCCGGACGAACTTCCCCCGAGAAGCCCTGCCCGGCGGCGCGAGCAGCGCCCGCCCGGTGAGGGGCGAACCGCGCTTGCGCCTCTCAGGCGATCGGGTCCGGGAGGTAGTCCGCGGCCGCCAGGCGCAGCGGTGCGGCGCCGTTGTCGCCCGCCGCGCGCCGGAACGTCAGGGTCCACACGCTGCCCTTGCGGCTGGCCACCTCGCCCAGCCCGGTCAGCCCGCCGGAATCCGCCAGCCGGGCCACCAGGTCCGGGATCACGCCGCCCTGGCTGCACACCAGCGCCGGTCCCGCTCCGGCCGCCACCCGCAGCATCCGCGCCACGGCCGCGTCCGGATCGGCGAGATAGCCCTCCTCGGAGAACAGCGGCTCGGTCCCGATCGGCGTTCCCAGGTCCGCCGCGATGGGCGCGACCGTTTGCTCGCAGCGCACTCGCGGCGCGGAATAGACGCGGACCGGGCCGAACAACGGCAGCAGTGAATGCAATGCGTCGCGCTGCCGCTCTCCCGCTTCGGTGAGCGGGCGCAGCGCGTCATCGCCCGCCCAATCGGATCGCTTGCCCGCTTTCGCGTGGCGGACCAGCAATACCGTCGCCGACTCCGCGGGCAATTGCTCGAAGGCCTCCAGCACCCGCCCGTCGTGCGGATAGCTGACCAGTTCGCGCGCTCCGGCGACGGGCAGCCAGCGGAGTTCGTCCACTTCGTCGTTGCGGGCGAAGGACCCGCCGCTCGCGCGGGCGGCGAAGTAGTCCACGACCTTCGGCGCGGTCCCGCCCGGGGCCGGGACGTCGTAGCCGGTCCGGGCGAGGAAGCGGGTCAGCACGCAGGAAAACCCGGTCTCCTCGGCGACCTCGCGGACCGCCGCGTGCGCGGGCAGCTCACCGGGGTCGAGCTTGCCCTTCGGCAGCGACCAGTCGTCGTAGCGGGGGCGGTGCACCACCGCCACCTCCGGGCCGCCGGTGCCGTCGCGCCACAGCACCGCACCGGCGGCCCGCACGGTTCGCCCGGGAGCATCAGTCGGTTCGCCGTCGATCTGTTCGGTAGCCGGCTGGTTCTCGGTCACGCTCATCGTCCTAAAGCACTCTCGGCGTTCGGTCCCTCGGACTGCCTACGAGACCTTCGCCCCGTGCAGGCGCAGCATCTCCACCTGGTGGTCGCGGACCTGCTCACCGCTGCGCGGGGACGCCTCCCAGTCGCCCTTGGCGTTGAGCACCCAGCAGCGCGTCGACGGGTGCAGCGCCGAGTCGAGCATCGCGTTCAGCTGAGCGGTCAGCTTCGGATCGGTGACCCGGACCTGGGTTTCGATCCGGCGGTCCAGGTTCCGGTGCATCATGTCGGCGCTGCCGAACCAGTGCTCGTCGATGCCGATGAAGTGGAACACCCGGGAGTGCTCCAGGAACCGGCCCAGGATGGAGCGCACCTCGATGTTCTCGCTGAGGCCCTCGACGCCGGCCTTGAGGGAGCAGATGCCGCGCACCACGACCTGGACCGGCACACCGGCCAGCGACGCCCGGTACAGGGCGTCGATGATCTGCTCGTCGACCAGCGAGTTCACCTTCATCCGGATGCCGCACGGCAGGCCCTGCCGGGCCCGCTCGATCTCGTCGTCCACGCGGTCGACGATGCCGTTGCGGATGCCCTGCGGCGACACCAGGATCCGGCGGTACTCGCCGTGCCGGGCGTAGCCGGTGAGCACGTTGAACAGGTCGGTGAGGTCGGCGCCGATCTCCGGGGAAGCGGTCAGCAGCCCCAGGTCCTCGTAGATCCGCGCGGTCTTCGGGTTGTAGTTGCCGGTGCCCAGGTGGCAGTAGCGGCGGATGGTGGATCCCTCCTGGCGCACCACGAGCGCGGTCTTGCAGTGCGTCTTCAGGCCGACCAGGCCGTAGACCACGTGCACCCCGGCGCGTTCCAGGGTGCGCGCCCACTGGATGTTCGCCTGCTCGTCGAAGCGGGCCTTGAGCTCCACCAGCGCGACGACCTGCTTGCCCGCCTCGGCGGCGTCGATGAGCGCGTTGACGATCGGCGAGTCACCGGAGGTCCGGTACAGCGTCTGCTTGATGGCCAGCACGTGCGGGTCTGCGGCGGCCTGCTCGATGAACCGCTGCACCGACGTGGAGAACGAGTCGTAGGGGTGGTGCACCAGCACGTCGCCCTCGCGCAGCGTGGAGAAGATGCTCTTGGGCGTCTGGCCCTCGGCGAAGGCCGGGTGCGTGGCGGGCACGAACGGCGCTTCCTTGAGGTCCGGCCGGTGCAGCCGATCCAGCTGGAACAGGCAGGACAGGTCGAGCAGTCCCTTGACCTCAACCACGTCGTGCTGGTCGACCTCCAGCTCGCGCAGCAGGAGTTCGAGCATGTTCTCGCTCATCGTGTCGGTGACTTCCAGCCGCACCGGCGGCCCGAAGCGGCGGCGCGCCAGTTCCCGCTCCATGGCCTGCAGGAGGTCCTCGTCGCGGTCCTCCTCGACCTCCAGGTCGGCGTTGCGGGTGACCCGGAAGATGTGGTGCTCGGCGACCCGCATGCCGGGGAACAGCTTGTCCAGGTGCGCGGCGATGAGCTCTTCCAGCGGCAGGAAGGTGGCGCGCTCGGTCTCCCGGTCGGATTCCACCCGGATCAGCCGCGGCACGTTGTCCGGCACCTTGACCCGCGCGAAGCGCCGCAGCCCGGCGTCCGGGTCGGCGACGGTGACCGCGAGGTTCAGCGACAGCCCGGAGATGTAGGGGAACGGGTGCGCCGGGTCGACCGCGAGCGGCGTGAGCACCGGGAAGATGTGGTCCTCGAAGTAGCGGGTGAGCTTCTGCTGCTCGGCGGTCTCCAGCTCCGACCAGTTCTGGATGCGGACGCCGTTCGCCTCCAGCTCGGGCAGCAGCTCGTCGAGGAAGACCCGGCTCAGCTTCTCCATCAGGTCCTGGTTGCGGGCCGCGATGCGGGTCAGCTGCTCGTGCGGGCTGAGCCCGTCGGCGCTGCGCACCGACAGCCCGGTCTCCTCGCGGCGCTTCAGGCCCGCGACGCGCACCATGTAGAACTCGTCCAGGTTGGACGCGAAGATCGCGAGGAACTTCGCGCGCTCCAGCACCGGCTGCGACTTGTCCTCGGCGATGGCCAGCACCCTGGCGTTGAAGTCGAGCCAGGACAGCTCGCGGTTGAGGTAGCGGTCCTCGGGCAGGTCGGTGGAGGCCGCCGCGCGGGTCACCGCGGGTGGCGCGGAGGGGACGCGGGCGCCTTCGGAGTTCTGGCCGTCGTTCCGCAGCGGCGCCGCCGGGGTGGTGGCGGCGCCTGGATCACCGGCGCTCCGCGTCTGACGCGGAGCGCGACGGGTGGACCGGCCACTGGTGGTTCGCTTGGCGGGCTTCTCGGCCCGGCCGGTGCTGTCGGTGCTCACCCGCCCATTGTCGCTCATCGAACCGGTTCAGCCGATGTCTGTGAAAAGAGTTCATGGCCGTTTCGCGTCGTCGTTGTTCCCTCGAAGCGGATTTCCGCGGGAAGTGGTTCTCGCCACCAGGCGGGGGACGGCTCCCGGTGCGGGCGGAGTGGGCGATTTGGCCCTTTGGGCCGCGGTTCCGCTGGTGGCCCGTGAGTGTTTTGGGGCGCTATAACGCCTCAAAACACTCATGGGACCTGAGCAGTGCGAACGGAGCCGGTTCCGCGCACGGACCGCCGCCGGTCGCTAGGCGATCGCGGCCTTGGTGCGCGGGCCGAGACCGAGGGCGGTGGCGGCGCGCAGGTCGGCTTCCGTATCGACGTCGCAGCGCAGCGAGTCCCACGGACCGACGAGCGGTTTCGCGCCGGATCCGGCGTGCGCGTCGGCCGAACCGGAGCCGAAGCGCGGATCGAGCGGGCGCCCTGGCTCGGCCAGCAACAGCGTCGTGCCGGTGCCGTGGTGGTCCGGGCAGAACGAGCGATCCGCCCCTGCTGCGCGGATCGCCGCCCCCAGGTCGTCCGGCCGGAGCGCGGGCAGATCCGCTTGCAGCGCCCCGACCCTGGCCACCCGCGCCCGGAGCGCGGCGTCGCCGTGCCGCAGCGCCGCGTTGAGCCCGGCGGCGGGCAGGTCCGCGAGCACTTCCACGCCCTCGGCGGTGAACTCCGCGGTCAGCGCCGGATCGGAGGTGACCACGACGATACCGGCCACTCCGTCGGCGCGGCGCGCGGCGGCCACTGTGTCCAACGCCACGGCCATGACCAGCTCCGCGTGCGCTTCCGGCCGGCGCGCACCCTCGCCGAGCAGCCGCGACTTGGCCAGGTGCAGCGGTTTGATCGGCACGACGAGGTGCACCGCAGGGCAGTCCTGCTGCGAGAACCGGCGGTCCGGCCGGTCGTTGTTGGCGGTCACGCCTCCATCTTCCCGGCACGCCCGACGCGGCCGCGGAACCGACTCGTTGCCGGGACGCGGGCCGGGGCGGGGTAACTTTGCGGGCGCTCGCGAGGAGAGATGAGGAGATGCCGTGGCGGAACCGAAGAGCCTCCGGCGCCAGCGGAGGCAGAGCAGCGAGAAGGCGCGGGGCATGGGCAAGTTCTGGCTCGGCCTGGCGCGCGCGGTGTTCTACCCGCTGACCGGCGCGCTGGCCCGCACCGAGGTGCGCGGCCTGGAGAACATCCCGGCCGAGGGCCCGGCGCTGCTGGTGCTCAACCACGTCTCCCACCTGGACCCGGTGTTCGACGCGGTCACCGTGCACCGTGCAGCGCGGGTGCCGCGCTTCCTGGCCAAGCACACCCTGTGGAACGTCCCGGTGCTCAAGAGCGTGCTGGTCGGCGTGGAGCAGATCCCGGTCTACCGCGGGACCGCGGACGCGCAGAAGAGCCTGCGGGAGGCGCACCAGGCGCTGGGGCGCGGCAAGACGATCGTGATCTACCCGGACGGCACCATCACCAAGGATCCCGACGGCTGGCCGATGACGCCGAAGGTCGGGGTGGCCCGGCTGGCGCTGGCCCACGACATCCCGGTGATCCCGGCGGCCCGCTGGGGCACCAAGGACGTCTACGACCACTACAAGAAGCGCTTCCGCCCGTTCCCGCGCAAGACGGTGAAGTTCGCCTTCGGCGAGCCGCTGGACCTGTCGGCCTACCGCGGCATGGAGCACGACGGGCACGCGCTGCGCGAGGTCACCCACCTGGCCATGAACCGGGTGCGGGACCTGCTCGGCGAGATCCGCGGCGAGGAACCGCCCGCCGAGTTCTACAGCTCCGCGCGCAAGAAGCGTGGTGACGATGGCGCGGCCTGAGCGGATCGCGGTCCTCGGCGCGGGCTCCTGGGGCACCACCTTCGCCAAGGTCCTCGCCGACGCGGGCAGCGACGTCGTCCTGTGGGCGCGCCGCGCGGAGGTCGCCGAGGCGATCAACGAATCCCGCTGCAACGCCGGGTACCTGCCCGGCGTCCGCCTGCCGGAGTCGTTGCGGGCCACCGATGACGCGGCCGCCGCGGTGCACGACGCCGACGTGGTGGTGCTGGCGGTGCCGAGCCAGACGCTGCGCGAGAACCTCGCGGGCTGGCAGCCGCTGCTGCCCGCGGACGCGACGCTGGTGAGTCTCGCCAAGGGCGTCGAGCTGAGCACCCTGAAGCGGATGAGCGAGGTCATCGGCGAGGTCGCGGACGTGCCGATGGAGCAGGTCGCGGTGGTGTCCGGGCCGAACCTGGCCAAGGAGATCGCCGCCGAGCAGCCGACGGCGACCGTGGTGGCCTGCGCCGACCACGACCGCGCGATCGCCCTGCAGCACGCCTGCTTCACGCCGTACTTCCGGCCGTACACCAACACCGATTTGATCGGCATCGAGATCGCCGGCGCGTGCAAGAACGTGATCGCGCTGGCCTGCGGGATGGCGGTCGGCCTCGGTTTCGGGCACAACACGATGTCCTCGCTGATCACCCGCGGCCTGGCCGAGACGACGCGGCTGGGCGTCGCGCTCGGGGCCGACCAGATGACGTTCGCCGGGCTGGCCGGGCTGGGCGATCTGGTCGCCACCTGCATGTCGCCGCTGTCGCGCAACCGGACCTTCGGCGAACGGCTCGGGCGCGGCGAGACCCTGGCGCAAGCCCAGGAAGCGGCGCACGGCCAGGTCTCCGAGGGCGTGAAGTCCTGCTCGTCGATCCGCCAGCTCGCCGCCCGGCACGGCGTGGAGATGCCGATCACCGACGTGGTGCACCGCGTCTGCCACGAAGGGCTCCAGCCTGGCCCGGCGGCGGCGGAACTCCTCGGCCGCGAGCGCAAACCGGAGTAGTAGGAATTTCCGGGCTTGTTCCGCGCGGCGGTGCGGGTGGCGGAACCTCAGACGCCGCCTGGCTCCGGGATCCCGTTCTGATGTATGTCCGATACACGGCGAACGGGCTGTCCTCGCCAAGAGCCCAGTCTGGGCGGGCGCAGTCTGAGAACCCGCGGCGGTGCAAGCGTCGTAGGTGGGTTGTGCGCCTACGGCGCAAGCGATCACTTCTGCGGTCTGAGCACGTGGATCGCCGCGCCTGCGGCACCAGCAAAGATGAACAGGTTCAACAGCGGGGCACGGCGTTGATCCAGAGCGATTCGTTAGGTGAGTGGTGAGCATGTCGGAACTCGGTGACGGCACGCGGTGCGTGCGGGGCGGGCACCCGGAACCGGTCAGCGGAACGCCGATGCTGCCGGGGCCGGTGTTCGCCGCGCCGTTCCACCTCGGCGAGGACTTCCAGGGCGGCGACTCCTACGGCCGGTCGGGCAATCCCACCTGGCGGGCGCTGGAAGCGGCGATCGGCGACCTCGACGGCGGGCACTGCCTGCTGCTGCCCTCGGGCATGGCCGCGATCAGCACGGTGCTGCGCGCGGTCCTGCGCCGCGGTGACGCGCTGGTCGTGCCCAGCGACGGCTACTACGCGACGCGGAACTTCGTGCGCGACGAACTCACCGAGCTGGAGCTGGACGTCCGGGAGATCGGCACGCCCGGCCCGTGGACCGACGACGTCTTCGCCGGAGTCCGCCTGGTGCTGCTGGAAACCCCGTCGAACCCGGGGCTGGACGTGTGCGACATCGCCGAGCTCGCCGAGCGCGCGCACCGGGCGGGCGCACTGCTCGCGGTGGACAACACCACGGCGACGCCGCTGGGACAGCGCCCGCTGGAGCTGGGCGCGGACATCGTCATCGCCAGCGACACCAAGGCGCTGGCCGGGCACAGCGATCTGCTGATGGGGCACGTGTCGGTGCGCGACCCCGAGCTGGCCGAACGGCTGGTGCGCGCGCGGACGCTGTCCGGCGCCATCCCCGGGCCTTTCGAGACCTGGCTGGTGCACCGCAGCATGGGCACGCTCGACCTGCGCCTGGCGCGGCAGGCCGAGAACGCCGCCGCGCTCGTCGCCGCGCTGCGGGAGCACCCCGCGATCTCCGGGCTGCGCTGGCCTGGCGCGCCCGGCGACCCGTCGCACGAGCTCGCCCGGCGGCAGATGCGCCGCTGGGGCGGGGTGTTCCGGTTCGAGCTGGCCGACGCGGCGGCGGTGGAGGAGTTCGTCCGCCGCAGCGAACTGGTGGTGGCGGCGACGAGCTTCGGCGGCCTGCACAGCACCGTCGACCGCCGCGCGCAGTGGGGAGACCCGGTGCCGGAGGGCTTCGTCCGCTTCTCGGCGGGCTGCGAAGACCCGGCGGACCTCGTCGCCGACGTCCTCCAAGCCCTCGCCTGACAGTACCGCCTCACAGTCCCGCCTCTCCGCGATTTTCAGTGGTGGTGGCGTTGGGACGCTGTCTCGCGTTTTCGGGGTTTCTTGTGGCTGGGTTGCGTCACGGTCCCCTGAGGTGCGGTTGGGTGGGTATCGGGACTGTGCTCGGCAAAGTCGTCCTGGGTGGGGTTGTGCGGCAGTTTTGCCGGTAACTGACCGGACGTTCCGGGCGCCCGCGGTGTCAGTTCCAGGCAGAACTGACACCCGTCCCGGCCGGACCTTGCCGGGGCCTTGACTGGGTGATGGTCAATTTCGTGCGAAATTGACCGCGGCCTAGGTGGCGGGGGTGGTGGTGTGGGATGGGGCACACTCCGTGGTGTGAGATCTCGCCGGGGCGAGTTGACGGGGCCTCGGCCGGGCTGGTTGAGTTCTCGGCATGTTGTTGCGCGCCATGACCGGTCGGCGGGGTCACATCGACCTCCACCGCGTTGCCAGCGCGCTCTGTTCTTCGTGCTGATCGATCCCTGGTAATCCCCGGGCTCTCGCACGCCCGGAACCCACGCCCGATCCCGAAGGACTTCGCACGTGTTCGCCGTTCCGCCGAATACCCTGGCCGTCGCTGCCGATCTGACCACCGCGCACCCGGTGCGCATCGCCCGGGAGCTCGCCACCGACCGCGGTTCCTGGACCCACCTGCTTCGCTACGACCCCGATCAGCGCTGGTTCGGCCTGCTGGCCCGCACCGAGCACTACGAGGCGTGGCTGCTGAGCTGGCTGCCGGGCCAGCGCACCGAGCTGCACGACCACGGCGGCGCCACCGGTGCCTTCACCATCGTCGCCGGCGACCTCACCGAGCGCGTCGTGCGCGGCGGGACCACCGAGGTGCTGCACCAGCTCACCGCCGGGCAGTCCCGCGTGTTCGGCCCCGACTACGTGCACCAGGTGACCAACTCCGGGCCGGATCCGGCGGTGAGCATCCACGTCTACCGCCCGGTCCGCTCGTCGATGACGACCTACACCCACGATCCGATCACCGGTCTGCACCCGGTCGGCACCCGCTCCGCCTGAGCACCGTCCACAGCGGACTCCGGACTCAGGCGGCCTTGGTGAAGTGGAACGACGAGATGGCGAAGCCGGACGTCAGGTAGCGGCGGTGCGCCTCGTGCCGGTGGGTGCCGGAGTCGAGGTGCACCTGGGCGGCGCCGATCCGCCGCGCCTCCTCGTCGATCCACGCCAGCAGCGCGGCGCCGTGCCCCTGGCGTCGCGCGCTCGACGCGGTCACCAGGTCGTCGACGTAGATGTGGTGGCCCCAGGCGAAGCACAGCCCGGCGCGGAATCCGGCGACCGCGGCCACCTCGCCGTCGCTGATCGCGGCGATCATCCGGTAGCCCTGCGCCTGCTGCTGCTTGGCCTGGGTCAGGAAGTCCTCCAGCGAGCCGATGTCCGGGCGAAGTTCGCGCAGGACCGGGTAGGCCGGGGTGAAGTCGTCGAGCTCGTGCACGGTCATGCCGGGTACCTCCGCTCCAGCACGTGCGCCGGGATCCCGAACTCCGGCGCGAGGTCGTCGGACGGTTCCGGCGCGCCCCACCGCGTTTCCAGCGGCAGGACTCCGGCCCACGCCTTGTCCGCCTCGACGTCCTCGGGATCGTCGTTGGGTCCTCCGCCGCGCATCTTCACCGCGGCTTCGGTCAGGTCGAGCGCGATGACGGCGGTCGCGGCCAGCTCCCGCTTGGTCGGCTGCCGAGCGTGCTCCCAGGATCCGGGAGCCAGGTGGTCGGTGATCACCTGCAGCGCCCGCCACTTCTCGTCGGGGTCGGTGACCTGGCGCGGGCGGCCGTGGATCACCGCGGACCGGTAGTTCACGGAGAAGTGGAACGCCGAGCGCGCGTAGACGATGCCGTCGAGATGCGTCACCGTCACGCAGATCTCCGGCTCGCCCGCCGCCTCCCGCAGGCTCCGCGCGCCCGTGGAACCGTGCAGGTAGAGCGTGTCGCCGCTGCGGCCGTAGCCGGTGGGCAGCACCCGCGGCGCGCCGTCGACCACCACACCGAGGTGGCAGATCAGGCCGGCGTCGAGCACCGCGTGCAGCTCCTCGCGCTCGGTGCGGGCGCGCTCGCTGCCGCGGCGGATCGTGGACCGTTCGGTGGGGGAGAGCTGTGAGGTCACGGGCACCAGGATCTTCCGGCAAGTGGCATTATCGAAGTGCCAATCGGGGAGAATTTCGAAATGCCACATGCCGTGCCCGCGAGCTCGCCGCTGCTGGAGCTCGCCATCGACCTGCGCCGCGACGACCCGCGACCGCTCGCCGTCCAGCTCGCGGACGCGCTCCGGCACGCGGCGACCATCGGCCAGCTGCGCGGCGGCGACCGGCTGCCGTCGACCCGCGCGCTCGCCCGGCACCTGGAGGTCAGCCGCACCGTGACGGCCGCCGCTTACGAGCAGCTGCACGCCGAGGGCTGGATCGCCGGTCGGCACGGCTCGGGGACCTACGTCACGACGAGTCCACCCGGTGCGCGGGTGGAAGGGCCGGACGGCGGGGCCGGGGTCGCGGGCGAGGCCCCGGAGCCGAACGTGGTGCTGACCGCCGGCGTGCCCTGGGCCGAGGGCATCGACCGAGCGGCGTGGCGGCGGGCGTGGCGGGCGGCGGCCGATGTGCCTCCGGACTGGAAGCCGCACCGAGCGGGCGTGCCCGCCTACCGGGAAGCCGTCGTCGAGCACCTGCTGCGGCACCGCGGTCTGGTGCTGGGCGGGCTGACCGTCGACAACGTCCTGGCCACCGGCGGCACCACCGCCGCGGTCATCGAGCTGGCGTCCGCCGTGCTGGGGCCGGGTGACGCCATCGCGGTGGAGGAGCCCGGCTACCAGCGCGCGGTCGGCGCGTTGAAGTCGGTCGGCGTGCGGGTCGTCCCGGCCCGGGTGGACCACGCCGGGATCGTGGTCGACGCCATCCCGGAGGGCGTGCGCGCGGTCTACTGCTCCCCGGCGCACCAGTACCCGATCGGCGGCCGGTTGCCCGCGGAGCGCCGGATCGCGCTGGTGGAGCGTGCGCGCGCCGAGGGGTGGCTGATCGTCGAGGACGACTACGACGGGGAGCTGCGCTACGACGTCGCGCCGCTGCCGGTGCTCGCGTCGATGGCGCCGGACGTCGTGGTCCACCTGGGCACCACCAGCAAGATCATCTCGCCGACGCTGGGCGTGGGCTGGATGCTCGCCCCGGACCGGGTTGCCGCGGCGGTGGTGGAGCGCCGCGAGCTCACCGGCACGAGCCCGGCGCCCGCGGGCCAGCGCGTGCTGGCGGAGTTCGCCCGCAACGGAGACCTCGGCAGGCACCTGCGCCGCTTGCGGCGGGAGCTCTCCCAGCGCCGGGCGCTGGTGGTGGAGGGCCTGACGGCTGAGGGCGTGGAGGTGTTCGGCGACCGCGCAGGCGCCCACGTGGTGCTGCCCCTGCCGGACGCGGAGGCGGAGCAGCGGGTGCTCGCCGAGGCGGAGGAGCACGGGCTGGTCCTCGACGGCCTGCGGCGGCACCACTGCGGCCCGCAGCAGTGGTTCGGCCTGGCCCTCGGATACGCCGCGTGCTCCCGCGACGAACTCGCCCGGGCCCTGCCGATCGTCGCCCGCCTCTGCCGTCCCTGAGCCTCGGCGCGTCCCGTGCCGAGGCCCGGCGACGGGCGTCACGCAATTTCAATTGAAATCAGACGTCCAATTTCAATTGAAATCGCGGAGGTCCTCCGCGCCGACGACGGAGCCGACGACACGCCCCGGCGTGTCCGGTGTCCGACACGCCGGGGGAGAGGCGCGTGCGGAGCGCATCGGAGTGATCGCGGAGGGTCGTTCGGGTGATCTGTGCGGGCGCAGGTTGTGAAACGACATCATGGCTGGGCAGGTATGGTCCGGCCCATGACACAGCGCAAGACCCGGGTGGCGGTCGTCTTCGGCGGCCGCAGCACCGAACACGGCATTTCCTGCGTGTCCGCAGGCAGCGTGCTCGCGCACCTGGACCCGGACCGCTTCGAGATCGTGCCGGTCGGCATCACCCGCGAGGGCGCCTGGGTGCTCGGCACCGACGACCCGGAGCAGCTGGCGATCCGGGACCGCAGGGAGCCCGCGGTCGAGGCGGGCACCGCCATCGCGCTGCCCGGCGACCCCACCAAGCGCGACCTGGTGCTGCTGGAGCCGGAGCGGGGCGGCGAGGTGCTGGCGGCCGTCGACGTGGTGTTCCCGGTGCTGCACGGAGCCTTCGGCGAGGACGGCACCATCCAGGGCCTGCTGGAGATGGCCGACGTGCCCTACGTCGGGCCGGGCGTGCTGTCCAGCGCGGTGTCGATGGACAAGGAGTACACCAAGAAGCTGCTCGCCGCGGAGGGCCTGGCGGTCGGCCGCTACGAGGTCCTGCGCCGCGATCAGTCCACGCTGGACGACGCGCAGCGGGAGCGGCTCGGGCTGCCGGTGTTCGTCAAGCCCGCGCGCGCCGGCTCGTCGCTGGGCATCAGCAAGGTCACCGACTGGGCCGACCTGGACGCCGCGATCGCCGAGGCGCGGCGCACCGACCCGAAGGTGATCATCGAGGCCGCGGTGGTCGGCCGCGAGATCGAGTGCGGCGTGCTGGAGTTCCCGGACGGCCGCATCGAGGCCTCGCAGCCCGCCGAACTGCGCGTGACCGGCGAAACCGACTGGTACGACTACGAGTCCAAGTACCTCGACGACGTCACCGAGTTCGACATCCCGGCCAAGATCGGCGACGACGCGATCGAGCAGCTGCGCTCGGACGCGGTGCGCGCCTTCCGCGCGCTGGAGTGCCAGGGCCTGGCCCGGGTCGACTTCTTCCTGTCCGAGGCCGGCGAGCTGATCGTCAACGAGGTCAACACCATGCCGGGCTTCACGTCGATCTCGCTGTACCCGCGGATGTGGGCGCACAGCGGCGTGGACTACCCGACCCTGCTGACCACCCTCATCGACACGGCGATCACCCGGGGCACCGGCCTGCGCTGATCCCGGACGGCCCCGGCTCCACCGCGGAGACCGGGGCCGTACTGCGTCAAACGGCGTGGTGGAACGTCGTGGTGACGGTGCCGTCGTCGTCGATGCGGTGCAGGGCCATGCCGGGCGGGCCGTCGCTGGACAGGAGCGGCCGGCGGTTCGGCGCGACCCCGAGTTCGGACACGACGCCCGGAGCTCCGAGCACCGGCACGCCGGCCAGCGAGGACACCAGCGGCGTGTGCACGTGCCCGGACAGCACGGCCACCACGCGCGGGATCCGCTGGATCAGCCCGGACAGCGCTTCGGGGTTGGTGAGCGCAATCGCGTCGACGTAGGAGTGCCCGATCAGGACCGGCGGCTGGTGCACCGCGAGCACCACCTGGTTCGCCCCCTGCGCCGCCGCTTCGGCGGCCCGCGCGGTCTCCTTGCGGAGGAAACCGTGGTCCTCGCCGGGCACCGTGACGTCCAGCCCGATCACCCGGACCTGCCCGGCTTCGACGACCGGGCAGCGGTCCTGCCGCAGCTCGGCGCGCAGGGTCGCCGGGTCGTCGTGATTGCCCGGGATGGCGATCCACGGCGGCCGGTCCCGCATCGCCTCGGCGAAGACCTGGTACTCCGCCGGCTCGCCGTGATCGCTGATGTCGCCGGTCACCACGACCGCGTCGGGGCGGCGAGCCGCGGACAGGTCGAGCACCCGCCGCAGCCGTTCGGCCGAGGCGGGGTCGTCGGTCAGGTGCGGGTCGCTCACGTGGAGCAGAGTGGCGCTCATGCGCCCGAAGCTAGTGGATCTCCGGCCCGGGGCGTCAGGGGAAGACGGGTTGCTTCGGGAGCTTCTCGCCGAGGATCGCCGAGAGGTCCTGCAGCGGCCCGGTACCGGTGCCGCCGGGAACGCTGAGCGCGACGTAGACCGGGCGGTCGACCGCCAGCCACGAGGTGTCGCCGCCCTGGTTGATCTCCAGCCAGCTCACGCCGGAGACGTCGACCAGCTGGGCGGTGGGCGTCAGCTCGGCGGGCGCGCCGATGCCGCAGCGCACCGTGATCGGGTCGTGGTCGCCGTCGCCCCACGCGATCGTCGCGGGCGGTGCGGGCTGCGCCAGCTCGCGGCGCGGGACCAGCGCGTCGCCGACCTTGAGCTCGCGCGGCAGCGCGCCGACGACCGCCGCGCACTCCGGCGACTCCGCCTCGGGCGCGGGGATGGGGGCGAGGGCCAGCGGGCCCGTGCGGCGGGCCTGCTCGGCCTCTTCCACCGCGAGCTGCTCCTGCCGAGCGCTGTACCAGCCGTACGTGCCGATGCCGGCGACCGCCAGGGCGAGGAGCGCACCGAGCGTGATCGCCACGATCAACACCGGCCGGGGCACTCCGGTCGCTGATTGGTGAACCACGCCGTCCACTACAACACGGCGGCCATCGGTGCTGGGCACCGGCCTGGCCGCGGGTCTCTCCCGCGGTGCGGAGCACCCTCGGATCCCGGTGAGCCGCAGCCCGCGCGGGACCGGAGGGTGCTCGTCATCCCAGCAGGATCACAGGTGCACCACCGGACAGGTGAGGGTCCGGGTGATGCCTTCCACGTTCTGGATCTTGGCGACGACCATCTTGCCGAGCTGGTCGACGTTGTCCGCTTCGGCGCGCACGATCACGTCATACGGACCGGTGACGTCCTCGGCGCTGAGGACTCCCTGGAAGTCCTTGATCTCGCCGGCCACCGCAGCTGCCTTGCCGACTTCGGTCTGGATGAGGATGTAAGCCTGAACCACGGCGTGCCCCTTCGTCTTGCCGATGTGCTCGGGGTAGGAAACTGGCAGAAAGCTACCCCATCGGACCGAGCGGATGCTCAAGGAAGGAAGGTCCCAGTTGGGTCCTGATTCATCGCAGGACGCACAGACCGTTTCCCAGTTGGGTGAGTTCGGTCTCATCGGTCGAGTGACATCGGGCCGGGTTCAGTCACCCGGCACCGTGCTCGGTCCGGGGGACGACGCCGCGGTCCTGGCGGCTCCCGATGGGCGGGTGGTGGCGACCACCGACGTGCTGGTCGAGCAGGTGCACTTCCGCCTCGACTGGTCCACCCCGCACCAGGTGGGGCGCAAGGCCGTCGCGGTCAACCTCTCCGACATCGCCGCGATGGGCGCGGTGCCCACCGGCCTGCTGGTCGGGCTCGGCTGCGCCCCGGACCTGCCCGCCAAGGTCGCCGACGAGCTGCTCGACGGCATGTGGGAAGAAGCACAGCAGCTCGGCATCGGCATCATCGGCGGCGACATGGTGTCGGCGAGCTCACTGACGATCTCGGTCACAGCGCTCGGCGACCTGCAGGGCCGGGAGCCGGTGACCCGCGCGGGCGCGCGGCCCGGTGACGTGGTCGCGGTGGCCGGCCGGCTGGGCTGGTCGGCGGCCGGGCTGGCCGTGCTCGGGCGCGGCTTCCGCTCGCCGGTCGCGGTCGTGGGCGCCCACCGCGTCCCGGAACCGCCGTACGCGGCGGGCCCGCAGGCGGCGCTGGCCGGGGCGACGTCCATGGTCGACACCTCCGACGGGCTGCTGGCCGACCTGGGCCACATCGCGGCGGCCTCGCAGGTCGGCATCGACGTCCGCACCGAGCAGGTGGAGGTGCCGCAGCGGCTGACCGAGGTGGCCTCCGCGCTCGGCGCCGACGCCCGGCACTGGGTGCTCACCGGAGGTGAGGACCAGGCGCTGGCCGCGACGTTCCCGGCGGGCCAGCCGCTCCCGGAGGGCTGGCGGGAGATCGGCGTGGTCGCCGAAGGCGAGGGCGTCACAGTCGA